>JANWXE010000166.1 GCA_025055385.1 Burkholderiaceae bacterium
TCAGCGGCGGGACAAAAAGCTGCTTTTGCTCTTCACTGCCGGCGGTTAACAGCGCTTCGATCGCGCCGTCGGTCAGCAGCGGACAGAGGGCGAAGGAGAGGTTGGCCGCATTGACCATCTCCATACAGGCGGTGGCCACCAGTTTCGGCAGCCCTTGGCCGCCATATGCGACCGGATGCTGCACACCTTGCCAGCCACCTTCGACGAACGCCCGGAAGGCCTCTCGGAACCCTGGGGTCGTCGTCACTCGCCCGTGTTGCCAGATCGCCGGCTGCAGGTCACCGGTGCGGTTCAATGGCGCAATGATTTCGCAATTAAAACGCGCGTTCTCCTGCAGCACCGCGGCGACGGTGTCGTCGGTTGCGTCCTCAAAACCTGGCAGGCGCTGGATTTCGGCAAGCCCCGCCAACTCGCGCATCACAAAGCGCATGTCCTGCAGTGGCGCCACATAAGTCATCGACGTCCTCCAAAAAATTTCGGGGCACAGCCGCCGGCGCCGCCGTGCCCCGTGATTTCGGCCTGCCGCCAGCCGGCCTAGCCGAGTTCTTTAATGAGTTGTGGCACAGCCTCAAAGAGGTCAGCCACCAGCCCGTAATCCGCGACCTGAAAGATCGGCGCATCGGGATCCTTGTTGATCGCGACAATCACTTTGGAGTCTTTCATACCAGCCAGGTGCTGGATGGCGCCGGAGATACCGACCGCGATGTACAGCTGCGGAGCCACCACTTTGCCGGTCTGGCCGACTTGCCAGTCATTTGGCGCATAACCAGCATCGACAGCAGCGCGCGAGGCGCCTAGCGCCGCCCCGAGCTTGTCGGCCAGTTGCTCCAACAGCTTGAAATTCTCGGCCGAGCCCAGCCCGCGGCCGCCGGAGACCACAATCCGCGCCCCCTGCAGCTCGGGGCGGTTGGTCTTCGCCACTTCGCGCCCGAGGAAGCGCGACAAGCCCGTATCCGGCACCGCCGCGACATTTTCGATTGCCGCCTGCCCGCCTGTGGCCGGCGCGGCCTCGAAGTTGGTCGGCCGCACCGTGATCACTTTGATCGGATCGGCCGACTGCACCGTTGCGATCGCGTTGCCGGCATAGATCGGCCGCGTAAAAGTGTCGGCTGACTCAACCCCGATGATGTCGGAGACTTGCGCACAGTCGAGCTTTGCAGCCACCCTCGGCATCACGTTCTTGCCGAAGGCCGTCGCAGGAGCCAACACATGCGTGTACGACGTGGCCAGCGCGGTCACCTGCTCGGCGATGTTCTCCGCGAGTCCATCCGCAAACTGCGGTGCATCAGCAACCCACACCTTACTGACGCCCGCGACCTGCGCCGCCTGCTGCGCGACCGCCGTACAGCCGTGCCCACACACGAGCAGATGGATTTCGCCACCAACTTTCGCTGCAGCCGTGACCGTGTTCAGGGTCGACGCGCGCAACTGGGCGTTATCGTGCTCGGCCAATACTAATGCCGCCATCGTTTCTCTCCCGCGCGGTCAAATCACTTTCGCTTCGGTACGCAATTTGTGCACCAAAGTGGCCACGTCCGGCACCTTTACACCGGCTTTGCGCGCCGGCGGCTCGGTGACCTTCAAGGTCTTTAACCGCGGGGTGACATCCACGCCGAGGTCAGCCGGCTTCAAGACGTCCAGCGGTTTCTTCTTCGCCTTCATGATGTTCGGCAGCGTCACGTAGCGCGGTTCGTTCAAGCGCAGATCGGTCGTGATCACGGCGGGCAGCTTCACCGACACCGTCTCCAGCCCGCCATCGACCTCGCGCGTCACTTCCGCACACCCGTTGCCAATCTTCACCTTTGACGCAAACGTGGCCTGACCCCAGCCGGCCAGTGCCGCCAGCATCTGGCCGGTCTGGTTGGCATCATCGTCGATCGCCTGCTTGCCGGCGATCACCAGCTGCGGCTGTTCGCGGTCACAAATGGCTTTCAGCAACTTCGCCACCGCCAGCGGCTGCAGCTCAACATCCGTTTCCACGAGGATTGCGCGATCGGCACCGATCGCCAGCGCGGTGCGCAGCGTCTCTTGACACTGCGCCACCCCACAAGAGACCGCAATCACCTCGGTGGCGAGGTTCGCCTCTTTGAGGCGAATCGCCTCTTCGACGGCGATTTCATCAAATGGATTCATCGACATCTTGACGTTGGCGATGTCAACACCGCTGCCGTCAGGCTTCACGCGCACCTTCACGTTGTAGTCGACAACGCGCTTCACCGGCACCAGGATCTTCATTGGATTCTCTTTCTAAGGTCCGCCGCAGGGCCAAAATGGCGCGATTATACGAACGACCGTACGCGTGCCGCTTCGCCCCGACAAGCCCTTAGGAGAACGCGCCCGCCAGCACCTGCGCGCCACCGGCCAGCGCGAGATAACGCGCCGACTTACCTAGCGCGAGCGCTGCGGCGCTCAGCCAGGGATTGAGGCGCAACCAGCCGGCGGCGACGCACAGCGCGTCGCCGATCAGCGGCAGCCAGGACAGAAGCAGCGCGGGGTAGCCATAGCGGCGTACCCAGCGAATGCCGCGCGCATCCGCGCGCGCCGGCAGCAGCCGGCCGATGAGGTAGGAGGTCATGCCGCCG
>JANWXE010000170.1 GCA_025055385.1 Burkholderiaceae bacterium
AGCGCAAGCGGCTGGCAGTACAGCGGGGTTGCCCAGGTGTTGTCGGCGACCACGTAAGCGCCGACGCGGTGCGCGGCCGCCGCGAGCGCCGGGATGTCCTGCATCTCGAAGGTGAGCGACCCTGGCGACTCGACGAACAGCACGCGCACGTCCGGCGCAAGCAGCGGCTCGATGGCGGCTCCGGCGCGCGGGTCATAAATCGTGGTCTGTACGCCGTAGCGTGGCAGCACTTCCAGACAGAAGCGCCGCGTCGGTGCGTACACCGAATCGGGGATCAGCACCCGGTCGCCGGCGCCCACAAACGCCAAGATCGGCACGGTGCAGGCGGTCAGCCCCGATGGCACGGCCCAGCTGCGGAAGCCGCCTTCCAGCTCGTTGAGGACCGCGTACAGCGCATCGTGCGTTGGCGTGCCGTAGATGCCGTAAGCGCGTGGCGGCGCATCATCGCCGCGCTCGCGCCGGCGCACGCGCTCGCGCAAGTCCGCCACACGGTCGTGCAGCACGGTGGAGCCGCGCACCACCGGCGGATTGACAAAGCCGAAGCTTGCACCGCGGTCGCGGCCCCCGGCGGCAAGCGCAGTGCGTGGCTGACGCTTCATGCATCGACCCGCGCGAAGCGGTAGACGCCGTCGGTGTCGCGCGTGCGCGCCAGGCGGCCGTCGTACCAGAGCGCATGCAAGTGCGCCAGCGCTTCACCCAGCGCGAAGGTGGACTGGTGCAGGTCGAGCGCGCGTGGAAACAGCAGCGGCACGATGTCGGCGGCACTCTTGGGCGTGGCGCAGGCAGCGGCCACCTCTTGCAGGCGGGCGGCATGATGCGCGTGCTGCTCGGCGACGATGCGGTGCAAGCCAAGGAACGGTTTGCCATGGGAGGGCAGAACTAAGGTGTCGGCCGGCAGCATCAGGTAGTGGTCGAGCGAGCGCAGATAGCGCGGCAGCGGATTGCCCTCCGGCTCGGTCTCGAACACGCTGACGTTGGTCGAGATGCGCGGCAGCACCATGTCGCCAGAGATCAGCAGCGCGCCTTCGCCACGCTGCGGCGCGCAATACAGCGACGCGTGTTCTGGCGCATGCCCGTAGCCGACGATCACGCGGAAGACACGCTTGGCCCCGCGTGGGCCGATGGCGATTTCATCGCCATCCATGATGCGGCGGAAGGCCTCCGGCACCGCCGGCACCAGCGCCGGATAATGGTGCATGGCGCGCGCCTTAACCTGTGCGAGCAGCTGCTCATCAGTGACGCCGTGGGCTCGGAAATGGGCGGCTGCGATATGGCCGCGCGCCTCGCCCTGGGCGCCGCTGAGGAACTTACCGAATGCATATTCGCCCAGCGTCATCCACAGCGGCGCCTGCCAGCGCTGCCGCTCGCCGCCCGCGGCCAGCCAGGCGGCGCAGCCCAGGTGATCCGGGTGAAAATGCGTAGCAATCACGCGCAGCAGCGGCCGGCCGTTGAACGCGCTGGCGAAGATCTGCTCCCAGGCTGCGCGCGTCGGTTCGCTAGCGATGCCGCAGTCCACCACCGTGAATCCAGCCACGCCGTCGACCTCGTCCTCAAGCAGCCACACGTTGATATGGTCAAGCGCAAACGGCAGCGGCATGCGCAGCCAGTGCACGCCAGGGCGCACCGTGCGCAAGCAGCCGGGCGCGGGCACCTCTGCCCACGGATAGATCAGCTCACGTTCGCGCGGATGCATCAGGAAGGACGGGCGGGCGTGATTGACGTAAACGTCAAGGCCAGCGATTCTACGGCTATGCCCAGGACACGTACCGAGACGAGCGCACCCACCTACACGATCGCGCAGCTGGCGCGCGAGTTCGATCTGACGCCGCGGGCGATCCGTTTCTACGAGGACCACGGCATCGTCGCGCCGATGCGCGGTCCCGGCGGGCGGCGCATCTATTCGGCGCGCGACCGCACGCGCCTGAAGCTGACGCTGCGCGGCAAGCGGCTGGGCCTGACGCTGGCGCAGATCCGCGAACTGATCGACATGTACGAATCACCGAAGGATGCGGTGCCGCAGGCGCGCAAGTTCCTTGCCGTGCTGCAGCAGCATCGGGCGATGCTGGAGCAGCAGCGCGAGGACATCGAAATCACCCTGGCGGAGATCGCGCGCCATGAGGCGGAATGCCGCCGCATCATCGAGGGGACGCGGCGCAGCTAAGCGACCCGCGAGGTTGGCGCCATGCGGCGATCGCCTCACTGTCGCGACGATGGCCGGCGTGATTGCCCCGCAGCGGCCTGCCGACGCCAGCAGCACTTCGCTACGGTGATTGTGATTGTGGTCGCCGCTTGGTCTTCCCCGCGGAAGCGCGCGCTGGCGTGTGCAGCTTATACGCGCACAGCAGCCGGCGGCCGGTTCCTTGCCGGCGTCGCCGCGGGCGGATGCAACGCGGCGGGGCGGAGTTGACGTTAACGTCAGCGAAACCTAGATTGCTGCCGGTGCCGGGCGGGGCGCTGTCGCGGTTTGCGGAGACGACGATGGAGCTTGCAGGACTGGACTTTGCACTGGGCGCGGAGGTCGATGCGCTGCGTGCGGCGGTGCGCGCCTTTGCGGAAAAGGAGATCGCGCCGCGCGCGGCCGAAATCGACCGCAGTGACCAATTTCCGATGGACCTGTGGCGCAAGCTTGGCCAATTGGGCGTGCTGGGCATCACAGTCGAAGAGGAATACGGCGGCGCGCAGATGGGCTATCTGGCGCACATCGTGGCGATGGAGGAGATCAGCCGCGCCAGCGCCTCCGTGGGCCTGTCCTATGGCGCCCATTCGAACCTGTGCGTCAACCAGATCCGCCGCCACGGCACCGCCGCGCAGAAGCAGCGCTATCTGCCGAAATTGATCGCCGGCGAATGGGTCGGCGCGCTGGCGATGAGCGAACCGGGTGCAGGCAGCGATGTCGTCAGCATGCGACTGCGCGCCGAGCGGCGCGGCGACCGCTACGTACTGAACGGCACCAAGATGTGGATTACCAATGGGCCGGATGCGGACGTGCTGGTGGTATACGCCAAGACCGAGCCGGCGCTCGGCGCGCGCGGTATCACCGCGTTCGTGGTGGAAAAGGGCTTTGCCGGATTTTCCTGTGCGCAGAAGCTGGACAAGCTTGGCATGCGCGGCTCGCACACCGGCGAGCTCGTGTTCCAGGACTGCGAGGTGCCGGCTGACAACGTGCTGGGCGCCGTCAACGAGGGCGTCAAGGTGCTGATGAGCGGGTTAGATTACGAGCGCGCGGTCCTGGCCGGCGGGCCGCTTGGCATCATGCAGGCCTGTTTGGACGTGGTGACGCCGTACATCCACGAGCGCCGCCAGTTTGACACGCCAATTGGCGAATTCCAGCTCATCCAGGCCAAGATCGCCGACATGTACACGGCGCTGTCGGCCTGCCGCGCTTACGTGTATACGGTCGGACGCAACTTAGATACCGTCAGCAGTACGCAGGTGCGGCGCCTGCGCAAGGACTGCGCGGGCGCCATTCTGTTTGCGGCCGAAAAGGCGACCTGGATGGCTGGCGAGGCGATCCAGATCTTGGGTGGCAACGGCTATATCAACGATTACCCAGCTGGCCGCCTCTGGCGCGACGCCAAGCTGTACGAGATCGGCGCCGGCACTTCGGAGATCCGCCGCATGCTAATCGGCCGCGAGTATTTCGCCGAGACGCGCTGACTGCGCCGCCCGCATGCGCCAACGGCGTAGGGGGCGCGCCGCCCCTGTGCTTGCGCTACGGTACGGCGCGATGCGTCCCGTCGGGCTGAGCGATCGTCGCCGCCGGCAACTGGCGCGGCGACGGTGTCCTCCCCGACGCGATGTCGCGCCGCTGGCGAACCGTTTCGCGCATCCATCGAGCGCGTCGACTGCCTGCCCGCTTTGGATGTGACCTTGGATGTGATCTACAGCAGCGCGCCGCTGCCGCGCCAGCTGCACCGACAGTACGCGAGGGCGGCGGCACTGGCCGGCCGCGCCCTGCGCGGGCGCGGCAGACACCGAAGGCAAGGCGCGTCTGGAGCAACACCCTGCAGTACGCGCGGAACATTCTGCGGCGCGCGATGGGCGTGACGCTGGTGGCGGCCCATGCACCGCGGCACCGACAGCCGCTGTTTAGCCTGCGGCAAGTTGCGCACTGGGCCATCGCTGTCGCCGACCTGCTGGTTGCAAGGCTGAGATCGAGGCGCGGCGCGCGGCAGCGCGCGCTGGGATCTCGCGCAGGACCTGCATGCAGCTGCGGTGGTCGGGCCTTTGCGTTCCTGCGAAGGCTTGCGGCGCTAATAGCGGGCGCGCTGGCGGGACTCGTGACGGGCGACGGCGCGATAAGCTTCCTTACTTCGAGTGGCGCGCGGGCTTCGTCGATGACCTGGTTTGGCCTGAGTTTCGATACGCTGGCCCTGTTTGCGCTGGCGGCCTTGCTGCTTGCCGCCACGCCGGGGCCTGTCTGGCTGTACCTGATCTCGCGCACGCTTGCGCAGGGGCGGCGCGCCGGCTATTGCTCGATGCTCGGGGTCGCAGCGGGGCTTGCGGTGCATATGTTGCTCGCGGCCTTGGGCCTGAGCGCTGTGCTGCTGGCCATTCCGTTCGCGTTCGATGCGATCAAGCTCGCCGGTGCCGCCTACCTGCTGTGGCTGGCCATCGGCACGCTGCGCGGCGGCGGTCTTGCCTTTACCCCGCAGGCGTTGCCGCCGGTGGCCGACGGCGTGCTGCTGCGGCAGGCGTTCGTCGCCGCGCTGGTTAACCCGAAAGTGGCCGTTTTTTACCTGTCTTTGTTTCCGCAGTTCGTCGATCCGGCCGCCGGCTCAGTGTTGGCGCAGAGCCTGCTGCTGGGCGCGCTGCAGATTGCGATCGCGGCGGTCATCGATGTGACGCTGGTGACGGTGGCCGGTGTGCTCGCGCTGGCGATCAAGCGGCGGCCGCTGTGGCTGCGCGTGCAGCGCCTGGCCCTCGGCGGCACCTTCGGCGTGCTGGCCGTCTGGTTGGCCGCAACGCCGTCCCGTACGGCGCCATGAACGACGCGCGCGACTTCGGTCTTGCCGAGACGGCGTCGCCCGCCTATGGCATCGAGCGCTTCGACCGCTCGATGCCGCAGCCGGGCAAGATCGCGCGCGCCATTTTGGAGGGCTTCAACCGCCACTACCAGCTGTTTCGCTATGTCGCGCAGCAGGCCAAGGCGCGCTTCGAGAATGGCGACTGGCACGGCATGCGCGCGGCGGCGCGCGAAAGAATCGCCTTTTATGACCAGCGCGTGGCCGAGGCCGTCGAGCGCATCGAGCGCGACTTCGACCTCGCCTCGCTCACCGAGGAGGAGCGCGACGCGCTCTGGCAGGCGGTCAAGCAGAGCTACATCGCGTTGCTGGCTGAGCATCGGCAGCCCGAGTGCGCGGAGACCTTTTTTAACTCGGTGTGCACCAAGCTGCTGCACCGCGACTACTTCCGCAACCGGTTTATCTTCGTGCGCCCGGGGGTGGCCACTGACTACATGGATTCCGACCCGCCGTCGTATCGCAGCTACTACCCGGCCACGCAAGGGCTGCGGCGCACGATCAAGCAGATCCTGATCGATTTCGGGCTGGCCTGCCCCTGGGTGGATGTCGAGCGCGACATCCGCCGCGTGCTGCGGGCGGTATGCGAGGCGCACCGCAAGGGCGAGGCGCCGAACGCGCTGACACGGCCGTTCCATGCCGAGCCGGATCTACAGATCCAGGTGCTTTCTAACCTGTTTTTCCGCAACAAGGGCGCGTACATCATCGGCCGCATCATCAACGGCACGCGCGTCACGCCGCTGGCGGTACCGATCCTGCGCAATGAACGCGGACAGATCTATATCGACACGATCCTGCTGAGTTCGCAGTGGATCGCCACGTTGTTTTCGTTTACGCGCGCTTACTTTTTGGTCGACATGGAGGCGCCGTCAGCCTACGTGGCCTTCTTGCGCGACCTGCTGCCGCACAAGCCGGCCTCCGAGCTGTACACGATGGTCGGGCTGCAGAAGCAGGGCAAGACCCTTTTTTACCGCGACTTCCTCTACCACTTGCGTCATTCGACGGACCGTTTCGTGATTGCCCCCGGTATCAGGGGCCTGGTCATGACGGTGTTCACGCTGCCGTCGTTTCCGTACGTGTTCAAGGTCATCAAGGACGTGATTCCGTATCCTAAGGAGACGGACCGCGAGCAGATCAAGAGCAAATACCAGCTTGTGAAAATGCACGACCGCGTCGGCCGTATGGCCGACACCTGGGAGTACTCGCAGGTCGTGCTGCCGCGCGCGCGTTTCGCGCCGGAGCTGCTGCGCGAGCTGTTGACCGACTGCGCCAGCCAGATCGAGCTGAGCGACGACACGGTGCTGATCAAGCACGTGTACATCGAACGGCGCATGACGCCGCTTAACATTTATCTGTCACACGCGAGCGACGTTGAGGTTGACCACGCCATCCGCGAGTATGGCAACGCGATTAAGGACCTGATCGCCGCCAACATCTTTCCTGGCGACATGCTGTACAAGAACTTCGGCGTCACGCGTCTGAACCGCGTGGTCTTCTACGACTACGACGAGATCGAGTATTTAACCGACTGCAACTTTCGCCGCATCCCGCCGCCGCCAAACGAGGAAGCCGAGCTATCCGGCGAGCCGTGGTATCGGGTGGAGAAGAACGATGTGTTCCCTGAACAGTTTGCGCCTTTCTTGCTTGGCGACCCTCGTATCCGCGCCGCCTTCCTGAAGTACCACGCGGACCTGCTCACGCCTGAGTACTGGCAGCGCGCGCAGCAACGCATCCGTGCCGGCCATCTAGAGGACGTGTTTCCCTACCCGCGCGAACTGCGTTTCGTGCAGCGCTTTGAGCCCGATAGCGCGCGCTGGCGCTGATCCGCAGGCGTCACTCACCGAGCGCGTGCAGCACGATCTCGCGCCGCTGGCCGCGCCGGCGGTGCTCGTAGAGGTAGATTCCCTGCCAGGTGCCGAGCGCCAGGGCCCCGGCGACGATCGGCACCGACAGGTGCGTCTGCGTAAGCGCCGCGCGCACGTGCGCTGGCATGTCGTCTGCGCCCTCGGCGGTGTGTTCGAAGAGCGGATCACCATCGGGCACCAGGCGCGCGAAGAAGCGCTCCAGGTCGCGTTGCACTTGTGGGTCGGCGTTCTCCTGAATCAGGAGGCTCGCTGAGGTGTGGCGCACAAAGAGCGTCAGCAGACCTGTCTGCAGGCGCACGCCGCGCACCCAGTCTGCCACTGCGGAAGTGATCGGTAACATCCCGCGGCCGCGTGTGTCGAAGGTGAGCACGGTTTGGTGTTGCCGCATCGTTCAGTCCCCGCGGGGCGTGGCGCCGGTGCCGAGTACTTCCGTTCCGCTGGCATCGACGACGCGCACGGCCACTGGAATGCCTTGCCGCACGCTTTCGGTGACCACGCAGAAATCCTCGAACTGCCCCAGGCAACGGTCCAAGTGCGAAAGGGCCTGCGCCGTCTCGGCCAGCCGGATCGTGACGTCCAGGCCGCCGATGCGGCTGCGGCCGCGCGCGTTGCGCCTCAGCGTGCCGGTGACCTCGGCCTGCAGCGTCCCCGGCGTCTGCCGGAACTTGCGCAGGCAGAACAGCAGGCTTGCGCTCAGGCAGTTGGCCACCGCCGCGGCCACCAGCCGCGCCGCGTTGGGGCCGGCGCCGCGGCCAAGCGGCGGCGGCTCGTCCAGCAGCAGCTCTGGAACGTGCGGGCCGTCGAACCGAACGCGGAATTCGTAGTCCTGCTGCTGCGTTAAGGTCAGGGTGAAACGCATCGCGTCGCTCATAACGTCCTCGCGCGCATCGGGTATTGTGGCTGACCGCATTGTCGCGCGCCCGGCGCTGCGATGGCGACCACTGAGGCGGGCGCCGCGCGGGCTGCGCCGGTCGGCCGATAATGCAGCTTTCTGACGTAGCGAGGAAGGAGCCCAGTATGAACGACCCGGTTGTCATCGTCTCGGCTGCGCGTACGCCTATTGGCGGGATGCTCGGCGATTTCGCCGCGCTGCAGGCGTATCAACTCGGTGCCATCGCGATCCAGGCGGCTGTGCAGCGGGCCGGCATCGCGGGCGAGCAGGTCGATGAGGTTCTCATGGGCAACTGCCTGATGGCCGGGCAGGGCCAGGCGCCGGCGCGCCAGGCGGCGCTCGGCGCTGGGCTGCCGCAGTCGGCCGGCGCGGTCACGCTGTCCAAGATGTGCGGTTCGGGCATGCGCTCGATGATGTTCGCGCACGACATGCTGATGGCCGGCAGCGCGAACGTGGTGGTTGCCGGCGGTATGGAGAGCATGACCAACGCGCCGTACCTGATCCCGAAAGGGCGGCAGGGCTACCGCTATGGGCACGCGATGATGTATGACCACATGGCGCTCGACGGCCTGGAGGATGCCTATGAGCGCGGTAAAGCCATGGGCGTGTTTGCCGAGCAGTGCGCCGCCAAGTACGAATTTACGCGCGAGCAGCAGGACCGATACGCGATCACGTCTACGGAACGAAGCATCCGCGCCAACACCGACGGCTCCTTCGCCTGGGAGATGGTGCCGGTAAAGGTCCCGGGCAAGGGCGGCGACACCGAGATCAGCCGCGACGAGCAGCCGTTCAAGGCCAAGCTCGACAAGATCCCGCAGCTCAAACCGGCATTCAAGAAAGACGGCACGATCACCGCCGCCAATGCGTCCTCGATCTCGGACGGTGCGGCCGCACTCGTCTTGATGCGCGCCTCCACCGCAGAGAAACTCGGCTGTCGGCCCTTGGCGCGCATCGTCGCCCATGCGGTCCATGCGCAAGCGCCGGAGTGGTTTACAACCGCGCCGGTGGGCGCAATCGCCAAGGTGCTCGCCAAATGCGGCTGGACGGCCGAGCAGGTCGACCTATGGGAGATCAACGAGGCATTCGCTGCCGTCACGATGGCGGCGATGAAGGAACACCGCCTGCCGCACGAGAAGGTCAACATCCACGGCGGTGCGGTCGCGCTCGGGCACCCGATCGGCGCCTCCGGTGCACGCATCGTGGTCACGCTGCTCGGCGCACTGCGCAAGACCGGCGGCCGCCGTGGAGTGGCCGCGCTGTGCATTGGCGGCGGCGAGGCTACCGCGATGGCCATCGAGATGATCTAAATGGCGCCGCGCTGCAGGAGAGGCAGTGCCCGCCGCGCATGATCTGGCGCTGTTCGCGCTGACGGTGCTGGTGCTCAACGCCACGCCGGGCGTGGACCTGATGCTGACGCTGACGGCCACAATACGCAGCGGCCTGCGCGCCGGGCTGTTTGCGGCCGCCGGCGTCTTCGTCTGCCTGGCCGCCCGGCTGGCGCTGGCACCACGCACGCCATGAAGACGGTGCTGATCGTCGGCGCCTCGCGCGGCATCGGGCTAGAGTTCGCGCGTCAATACGCGGCCGAGGGCCACCGCGTGCTCGCCACCTATCGCCGATCGGAAGACGGCGAGCGTCTGCGCGCGTTGGGCGCGCAGACGCTCGCGCTCGACGTACTGGATGCCGGCAGCCGCGCCGCCTTTGTGCAGGCGCTGGCCGAGGAGCGGATCGACATCGCGATCCTGTCGGCCGGCATCTACGGGCCGACGACCGAGGGCGTGGAGCCGCCGGATCCCGCCGAATTCGACCGCGTGATGCGCACGAACGTGCTGGCGCCGATGGCGCTGATGCCGGCGCTCGCCCCGCTGATGGTCGCCCCCGGCGGCAAGCTCGCGGTGCTGTCCAGCCGGATGGGCTCCACCACGCTGATGAACAGCACGTACGGGTGGTTGTATCGCGCTAGCAAGGCGGCGCTGAACAACGCGCTGAAGGCGGCGAGCCTCGCCTTCGCAGCGCGCGGCCTGGTTTGCATCGCCTTCCATCCCGGCTGGGTACGCACCGACATGGGCGGACCGGACGCGGATTTGGATGTGATCGACAGCGTGGCCAGCATGCGCGAGGTGCTGGCGCGCGCCAACGGCTCGCACAACGGCAAGTTCCTAAACTACAACGGGGAGCACCTGGCATGGTAAGACCGAACGTATGCTGTAGCCCCCTGCGCAAAAACAACCGCATGACCGGTCAGGGATAGCTAGCGCAATTGACCGGCTCATTTAGTCGACAGGACGTCGTACCGACGATGAACCGGCAAGCGGATCATCCTGCTGACGACGACACGGTACCGGCGGCGACGGCGCAAGCGGGCAGGCAAATTGACGTGCCCGAAGGACCGTCGGATGGCATGCTCGCGCGCCTGGTGGCTTCCGTGCAGTGGGTCACGGTGCCTCTGTTTGCCGCCTTCGTATTCGGCATCTGCGGTATGGTCGCCGCCGGCAGTGTGGAGTTCACACTGCGCGAGTTTGCCGCCGAAAGCGGCGTCAACCGCATGATTTTCGTGGCCGTGCCGGGGCTATTTGCGATGCTATGGGCGCTGATTGTCTACCAGAAGGCTGACCAGCGCATCACGCGCCTGTCGCAGTCGTTCTCGCGCGGCATCTTGGTAGCGTTGCTTACGTGGATCTCGTTTTCCGCGCTGGCAGCCTGGGTGTGGGGGCCTACCCAGTATTGGAACTTTTTATCGACCGTGTTGCTGGTCTCCGGCATTATCGGTGGTGGACCCATGCTGCTGGCCGCGTTGGTGGCGGGCGGCATCGTCGGCTGGCTGATAAAGCGCCGGCAGCTGCATTGGATCATGACCGATTAAGAACGCCGTGCTGCGCGAGGAACACCTGCTGCTGCGCGACAGCCTGCGCGCCTTCGCGGCCAAGCGGCTGGCCCCGTTCGCGGCTCAATGGGACCGTGAACGCCATTTTCCGCGTGACGTGCTCAACGAGCTCGCGCAGCTGGGCGCGTTCGGCATCGCGGTGCCGCAGCAATACGGCGGTGCCGGCATGGATTACACGGCGCTGGCGGTGGCGCTGGAGGAAATTGCCGCCGGCGACGGCGGGGTTTCGACCATTATTTCGGTCAATAACTGCCCAGTGTGCGCGATTCTGCTTGCCTTTGGCAGTGAGGCGCAGAAGCGGCGCTTCCTGGTGCCGCTGGCACGCGGCGATGCGCTCGGCGCTTTTTGCCTGACCGAGCCGCAGGCCGGCAGCGACGCCGCACGGCTGCGCACCACCGCGCGCCGCGACGGCGACGTCTACGTCATCGATGGCGTCAAGCAGTTCATCACCAGTGGCAAGCACGCTGATTACGCGATCGTCATCGCCGTAACCGACCCCACCGCGGGCAAGCGCGGCATCAGCGCCTTTATCGTCCCAACTGCCACGCCCGGCTATCGCGTGGCGCGGCTGGAGGAAAAATGCGGCCAGCACTCGTCGGATACCGCGCAGATTGTCTTTGAGGGCTGCCGCGTGCCGGCGGAGTTCCGCATCGGTGCCGAGGGTGAGGGCTACCGCATCGCGCTGTCTTCGCTGGAGGGCGGCCGCATCGGTATCGCCGCGCAGAGTGTCGGGATGGCGCGGGCAGCCTTTGAGGCTGCGCTGGCGTATGCGAAGCAACGCGAGAGCTTTGGCCGGCGCATCTTCGACCACCAGGCGGTGAACTTTCGCTTGGCCGATATGGCGACCCGTATCGAAGCAGCGCGACAGCTCGTGCTGTACGCTGCAGCTCTGCGCGATGCCGGCCGCCCCTGCCTGAAAGAAGCGGCGATGGCCAAGCTGTTTGCCTCCGAAATGGCTGAGCGCGTCTGCTCGGACGCGATTCAAATCTTCGGCGGCTACGGTTACGTCGCGGATTTTCCGGTCGAGCGCATTTGGCGCGACGTGCGCGTCACACAAATTTACGAAGGCACCAGCGACATTCAACGTTTAATCATCGGCCGCGCGCTGGCGTGAAGCCGTCAGCCCTCAGATCAGCGCTTTAATTGGTCGGCAAGCTGCTGCACGATGGCGCTGACCTGGCGGCTCGTGGTTGGAGCAAACACGCCCTGCCATGCACTTGACTCATCTGCTGCACTGACTGACCCGAGCGTCCGCCCGCTGCGGCGGTCTGTCAGCGTCATTCTGACTTTGAGCACGGCGCGACCGGCGAAGATTCCTGTCAGCCCGCGTGTTGCACCGTGCACGTAGTTTAGGTCCTCGATTGTTAGCCGTGCTAGCAAGGTGCGCTCCGGCGCTGACTCCGTTCCGACCGAGCCGAAGCGGCCGCCCTGTCTGAGTTGGGTGACGAACTCCTCCTGCAAGGCGACGGCGGTCTGCTCATAGCCGGTTTTTGCACGAATCTCGGCCGGCGCATCCACTATCACCTGCACGCCCTTGTGCGCCCGCAGATCCGGCAACGGGGCGGTGGGCTGCACCGTCGGGCGGGCGGCGCAACCGGCAAGGAAGGCGAAGGCGGCTACAGCGGCGAAGACGAGTGTGCGCATGTTCTCCTTGGAGGGGAGTTCACGCGGCCGGAGAGTCTAGC
>JANWXE010000191.1 GCA_025055385.1 Burkholderiaceae bacterium
CATTGGCTACGCAATCCGCAAACGGCGGCGCGTGGAACGCCCGAACATGTACTACCCGGCCATCGCCGACCGCATCGTGGAGGCGGGCCGCCTGGGCCAGAAGACCGGCAAGGGCTGGTACCGCTATGAGGCGGGCAGCCGCACGCCGCTGCCAGACCCTGAGGTCGAGGCGATGATCGATGCCTATCGGAAGGAGCGGGGTATCACGCCGCGCGCCATCTCCGATACCGAAATTGTCGAGCGCTGCATCTATGCTCTGGTCAACGAAGGCGCCCGCATCCTAGAGGAGGGTATTGCGCTGCGCGCCAGCGACATTGACGTCGTCTACTTGACCGGCTACGGCTTTCCGCCGGCCAAGGGCGGGCCGATGTTCTATGCTGAGTCGATCGTCGGTCTGCCGCAGGTCCTGCAGCGCATGAGGGAGTTTGCCGCCAACCCGCACGCGGCGCCGGAGTTCTGGCAGCCGGCGAAGCTACTGCTCGACTGCGCGGCAAGTGGCCGCCGGCTCGACCCGCGATAAGCGGCAATGGACACGTCGCTGATTGAGCGTGGCCTGCTATCGTTTCTGCTTTACGACTGGTTGCGGGTGGAGGAGCTGACCGCGCTGCCGCGCTTTGCCGAGCACTCGCGCGCGACGTTCGACGCCGCGCTGGAGGCGGCCGAGCAGCTGGCGCTGCGCGAGTTCGCGCCGTTGAACCGGCTGCTGGACCTGCAGGAGCCGACCTTCGACGGCGAGCGGGTGCATCTGCCGCCGCAGGCAAAACGCGCCCTGCAGAACTTCGTGGCCTCCGGCTTCATGGCAGCGGCGCAGGATGTCGAATTCGGCGGCATGCAGCTGCCGGTGACGGTCGAGAAGGCCTGCCTGTCCTTCTTCAAGGCGGCCAACATCGCGCTTTGCGCGTATCCGTTCCTGACCATTGCCAATGCGAATCTGCTGCTGGCGCACGGCACCCCGGCGCAGATCGAAACATTCGCCAGGCCCCAACTTGCCGGCCGCTGGTTCGGCACGATGTGCCTGTCGGAGCCGCAGGCCGGCTCCTCGCTGTCGGATATCCGCACGCGCGCCGTGCCGGACGGCGACTCCCCGTTCGGGCCGCGGTACCGTTTGTTCGGCCACAAAATGTGGATCTCCGCCGGCGAGCACGAGCTAGCGGACAACATCGTGCACCTGGTTTTGGCCAAGATTCCGGCCGATGATGGGACGTTGCCGCCCGGTGTCAAAAGCATCTCACTGTTCATCGTGCCGCGGCGGCTGCCGGGCGTGGCCGGCGGCGTGGGCGATCGCAATGATGTCGCGCTGGCGGGGCTCAACCACAAGATGGGTTATCGCGGCACCGTCAACACGTTGCTGAACTTCGGCGAGGGCCGCTTCCGTCCGGACGGCGCGCCTGGCGCGATCGGTTATCGGGTCGGTGCGGTGGGGCAGGGCCTGCCGATCATGTTCCACATGATGAATGAGGCGCGCATTGGGGTCGGGCTGGGGGCGGTGATGCTTGGCTATGCCGGCTACCGGTACGCGCTCACCTATGCGAAGCAGCGGCCGCAGGGGCGGCCGGTGGGACCCGCTGGGAAGGACCCGGCGCAGCCGCAGGTGCCGATCATCCGGCACGCCGATGTGCGACGCATGCTGCTAGCGCAGAAGAGTTATTGCGAAGGCGGCCTGGCGTTGAACCTGTACTGCGCCTGGCTGGTCGACCAGCAACGGCACGCGCCGGATGCGGCTGAGCGTCAGAAAGCAGGGCTGCTGCTTGAGCTGCTGACGCCCATCGCGAAAAGCTGGCCCTCGGAGTTCTGTCTAGAGGCTAACAACCTCGCTATTCAGGTGCTGGGTGGCTACGGTTACACGCGCGATTACCCGGTCGAGCAGTACTGGCGCGACAACCGGCTAAACATGATCCACGAGGGAACGCATGGCATCCAGGCGCTCGACCTGCTAGGCCGCAAGGTGCGAATGCACGACGGCGCGGCGCTGCAGGAACTGGCGGGACGGGTTCACATGGCGGTCTCGCAGGCGTTGGCCTCGGAGGATGCAGCAGCACGCGCTTATGCGCGGACGCTGCAGTGCAGCTGGCAGCGCATCGAAGAGGCGACGCGTGTGCTGTGGTCGCGCGGCGAACCGCAGGCGGCCCTTGCGCATGCGACGCCGTACATGCAAGCGTTCGGGCACACGGTGGTGGCATGGATCTGGTTGCAGCTGGCCACAGTGGCGGCGCGCGTGCAGGACGAAACCCTGCGTCAAGGTGTTCGGGCAGCTTGTCGCTACTTCTTCGTCTACGAGCTGCCGCGCGTGGAGGCGTATCTGGCACCCGTATTTGCCGAGGACCGCACCTTAGTGGAATTGGACGAGCGTTGGCTCGGCTGACTGACCCGCGCAGCGTCTGCGCGGCGGCGCGCGGCCCGCGACGTTGACTCCTACAAGATGGCATCGAGGAGACTGACCCATGTCGATTCGCAAGCTGTTTGATCTCACAGGCAAGACCGCACTGGTAACCGGCGGCTCACGCGGCCTGGGGCTGCAGATCGCCGAGGCGCTCGGCGAGATGGGCGCCCGCGTGCTGCTGACCGCGCGCAAGCCCGACGAGCTGCAGGCTGCGGCGGCCCACCTGCAAGGTATGGGAATCACCGCCGGCTGGGTAGCTGCTGACTGCGCTCAGCCCGCTGATATCACGCGGTTGGTTGACGAAGCCTTAGCGCAGCTTGGTCATGTGGACATTCTGGTCAACAATGCCGGTGCTACTTGGGGGGCGCCGGCCGAGGACTATCCGCTGGAGGGCTGGGACAAGGTGATGAACCTGAACGTGCGCGGCGCGTTCCTGCTGACACAGGCGGTCGGCAAACGCTCGATGATCCCGCGTCGCTACGGGCGTGTCATCAACGTTGCTTCAGTGGCCGGTCTGCGCGGCAACCCACCCGATACGATGAAGACGATCGCCTACAACACCAGCAAAGGGGCACTGGTCAATTTCACGCGGGCGCTTGCGGCTGAATGGGGTCCCTATGGAATTACTGTCAATGCGATCGCACCGGGTTTCTTTCCTTCTAAGATGAGCCGTGGCGTGCTTGCCCAGCTGGGCGAAGATAACGTGGCCCGGCGCGTGCCGCTCCAGCGCATCGGGGGTGACGAAGACTTAAAGGGTGCCGCGGTGCTGTTTGCTTCCGACGCCGGCCGGCACATCACGGGGCAAATCTTAGCCGTTGACGGCGGCTCCACGGCCATCTGACCGCGCAGAAATGAGCGATCCGCTGTCTGACATCCCATTTCTGCGTATGCTCGGCATGCGGCTGGTCAGCGCGCACGATGGGGTGGCCGAGGTGGCGCTTCAGGGAGCGCCTGAACACGAGAACAGCCTCGGCATGGTGCACGGCGGCGTGGTGATGACACTGCTTGATGTGGCGATGGCGCGCGCGGCGCGAGCGGCCGGTCCACACACTGACGCCGGCACGGTCGTGACGGTGGAGATGAAGACAAATTTTTTTCGCCCGGCCAGCGGTTATCTGCGTGCGCGCGGACGCTTGCTGCACCGCAGTGCCACGTTGGCCTACTGCGAAGCCGAATTGCTCGATGCCAAGCAGCATCTGGTCGCCAAGGCGCTTGGCACTTTCAAGTACTTGCCTCGTCGATAGGAGTAACCATGCCGCTGAACCGCCGCATTGTGCTTGCCAGCCGCCCGCAGGGCGAGGCGCGCCTAGAAAACTTCCGCCTCGAGACAGAGACCCTGCCGCCGCTTGCTGATGGGCAGGTGCTGGTGCGCAATCTCTGGCTGTCGCTGGATCCGTACATGCGCATGCGCATGAACGAGGGTCGCTCCTACGCGGCGCCACAGCCGCTCGATGAAGTCATGATCGGCGGCACCGTTGGCGAGGTGATCGAGTCGCGTCATCCCGGCTATCGGCCGGGCGACAAGGTGCTGGCGATGTTCGGCTGGCAGGAGTACGGCGTCTCGGATGGCAGCGGGATGCGCAAACTGCCGGATGGCCCGGTGCCGCTGTCGGCGTACCTCGGCGCGGTCGGCATGCCGGGCGTCACCGCCTGGTACGG
>JANWXE010000160.1 GCA_025055385.1 Burkholderiaceae bacterium
GCTGGAGCCGACGATCGAATACGGCGCGGCGGCGTTGACGCCCTCGGTCGCATCGATGGTGCCGTTGCCGTCCTGGTCGATGCCGCGGCCGCCGGCGGGCACCACCACCGGCGCGGCAGCGGGGCGCAGCACCGTCAGCGTGCCCAGTGGCCCGCCGCCGTGACCGACGACGTTGATGGAGGCGGTGGCGATGCCGTGCGCAGCGAAAACCGAGGCTACCACCCATGGCGCGCCGTACATGCTGTCGGTGAAGCCATGGCCGAAGATCGCCACCGGCCAACCGCCGGCCGGTTTGGCCCCGGCGGGCAGGAACAGCTGCACCGTGAGATCGTGGGTGCCCTGCGGCTGTGGCCGGCCCAGCAGCGTCGGCGTCGGCGGGATCACCCGCGCGGCGTTCTGGAAATTGGGCGAGGAAAACCTGCCATAGGCAATGGCGCCGACCGCCCCTGGCACGACGTTTAGCGCCGGCGTCGGCAGGAACGAGGACGCGAACGTCGGCGCGGTGCCGATCTGCCGGTTGAACTGGATCGCCGTGATCGAAGGCAGCGGGAAGTAGGCGCGCTCGGTGCCGTTGTTGCCAATCATGAAGTTGACCGGGGCCGGCGTGGCGGCCTTGATCTGCCGGCGCACTTTGTCGAGGAAACCGGTGCTGGAGCGGGTGGTGAACAGCGAAAGCGCCACAATGCGCTCGCGCGGGACGCCGGCCGAATGCATGCCGTCAAGCAGGTCCTTGCGGTAGGCTTTCAGCCCTTGATCGTGCGTCTGACCGAAGTTGAGGTCGTGGCGGAAGCGGCCGAAGCGGCCGGGTGCGATCGGATTGCCGGCGGCGTCGCGCACGCCATTGGTGATCACCAGCAGATAGCGGCTGTGCTCGGCCAGCAACTGGTCCGACTCGAACGCCAGCGTGTTCGTCGCCGGATCCCAGATCACCTGATTGATGCCGACGCGCTCGCCGAAACCGCGCAGCGTGAGCGTATCGCCTAGGTTGACCAGATAGATCGTGTTCGAATTGACAGTTGCCGGATCGATGGGGCCGGTAAATGGCACAGTGATGCGCGGTTGCGTATTGAAGCCGTCTAGCGTGTTCAGCACATCGATGTCGGCGCAGTCGGAGGGACGCACCGTACAGTCCGGTTTCGGCAGGTTGACGCGACGCAGGGTGCGTTGGCTGAAATCGGGGACCGTAAAGCGGTCGCTCGGAAATGGTGCGCCATCGGGGGTTGACAGATCGAACTTCACGCTGACGCCAGCAGCAAGCGCGGCCGAGGCGAGCAACGACAAAACGGCGGCTGTTCCGAGCCGCAACGTGTATCTGATTTGCATGGGTTTTGTCTCCTCCATGGTGGCGTGAGCTTGTTCGCGCAAGGCGGCCACCCGAGTCAAACTTATACACGGGGCACATCACGGACGCTAGATGGATCGCCGCGGCGCGGGCGGCGCAATGCATCTTTGTCGCGACACGAAGCGGCATCTACGCAACGCGGACCGCCTACGATTGCCATCCATCGCTTGCACAGCGCGCCGAATCGGCCTGATCATCGCGGCCTTCTGTAAAAAGGGCTCGGAAAGATGGAAATTGGAAGCGCGCAGTTTTGGATTGCGGTGCTGCAGATCATCGCAATCGACATCATGCTTGGCGGCGACAACGCTGTGGTGATTGCGCTTGCCTGCCGCAAGTTGCCGCAGGCGCAGCGCCGGCAGGGCATCTTCTGGGGCGTGGTCGGTGCAATCGGCCTGCGCGTGGTACTGATCTTTTTTGCCCTGCAGCTGCTCGCCATCCCGTACTTGAAGGTGGTCGGTGCACTGCTGTTGCTGTGGATCGGTGTGAAGCTGCTGTTGCCGGAGGAGGGCGAGGGCCATGGCGAAGTGGAGGCGGCGGCCACGCTTGCCGGTGCGATCAAAACCATCATCGTGGCCGATGCTGTGATGAGTTTGGACAATGTGATCGCGGTCGCCGGCGCTGCCAAGGGCAGCTTGGCGCTAGTGATCTTCGGCATACTGGTCAGCATCCCGATCGTGGTCTGGGGCAGCCGCTTCGTGTTGATGCTGTTGGACCGGTTTCCGATCGTAATCACCGGCGGGGCGGCGCTGCTGGGCTGGATCGGCGGCGACATGCTGGTGTCGGATGTCGCCATCAAGCCTTACCTGGAGGGAGCACCGCGCTGGCTGCCGCTCGCCTCTGCGGCAACCGGTGCGCTCTTGGTCGTCGTGGTGGGCAAGATCGTCGCGGCGCGGGCCGAACGCGCGCGCGCGCCGCTGCCGGCGCGCGCGCTGGCGGAGACGCCGGCCCCAGCAGCGTCTGGCAAGCGCAAGTTCCATGTCGTGCTGGCGGCCGACGGCTCCGAGCACTCGCTGGCGGCGGTGCGGCACGTGCTCGACCTGCGCAGCCGTCTGGCACCCGAGACGGCGCTGGTGGTTGACCTCGTTAACGTGCAGCGCGGCGTGCCGGGCGACGTGGCGAGCTTCGTGTCGCGTGAGGCGCTGCAGGACTATCACCGCGAGCAGAGCGACGCGGCTTTGGCGCCGGCGCGCGCGCTCCTGGACGCGGCGGGCCAACCCTATGGTGTGCACCAGTTCGTGGGCTCGCCGGGCCGCGTGCTGGCCGAGTTTGCCGCCGAACGCGGCGCCGACCAAATCGCGATGGGCACGCGCGGACTGAGCACGCACACCGGCGCGCTGCTTGGCTCGGTGACCCAGGAGACCATAGAACATGCCACGGTGCCGGTGGTGGTGGTGCGCGCACCGGCGCGGTCCTGAGGCGATGCCGTGCGCGGGCTGGCGGGGCGTGCGCTGTGTGTCTCTTTTAGTCGAAGGCGAAGCTGTAGACGAGCTCGAGCGCGTTTTCTGTTCCGGCGCGGGCGATTAGCGACAGGCGCCGAGTGAGCTGGTAACTGAGCTGCACCACGCCGGCTGCACCCGTCAGCGCTTGCTCATAGCGGATCGTCAGGGCCTCGTTGACGCGTTTGCCGATGGCGATGATCTCGGCTTGAGCGCTACCGGCGCCGCCGACTGTGGCGCCGCGCAGGTTGCCGGCGACTCCGGACCGCGGCAGCAGTGAATTGCTGCCGCCCACGGTGCCGCTGCGCAGCGCGATCTCGTCGATACCGAGCTGGCGCGCCAGCGTCGTGGGCAGCCCCTCGCCGCTGCCAGCCAGCAGCCCGATGGCCGCGCGCGCTAGCGCGGCATTGTCTTGGCCCGACTGATCCGCGGGTCGACCCAGAACAAGCCAGGAAAGCGCCTGCGCGTCGGGCCGAGGTGGATCTGCATGTAGCCGAATCAGCGGATTGGCGGCGGTGCGCGTGATGGAGACGCCGATCTCGCCAGCCTCCGGCGGCAGGTCAGTGCGCAAGGCCAAGATGTCAAGCCCAGGATTTTCCGGCGGCCCCTGGAAGTTGACGCGCCCGCGCACGATCTTCAACTTCTGACCGTAGCCTTCGTAGACGCCATCTTCGGCAGCCAGTGCACCGGTGGCGCGCACGATACCGCGGCCCTCGCTGCGCAACCGCACGGCGCCGGCTACGCGCGTCTGCAGGCCGGCTCCCCGCAGGTAAAAAGCGGTGCCCGCATCCAAGCCCAGATCGAAGCCAAGGGCCACGCGCGGCTCCCGCGCGCGCGGGCTGTCGGCTGTTTGCAGTACCATGACGTCCGCCGAAAGCGTGGGCAGATCCGGTCGCGAGAAGTCCACGAATGCGGCATCGACGGCGGCGGCACCGTTGACCTGCACGCGCCGGGGCGAAAACTCGATGTTCGCGCCGCCGGTGGCGACGACCCAGCGG
>JANWXE010000092.1 GCA_025055385.1 Burkholderiaceae bacterium
CTCCGGCGGCTCGATCGCCACCGTCAGCCCGGAGGAAAAGCGCGACACCAGGCGGTCCTCGATGTCCTTCAGCTCCTTCGGGTAGGTATCCGACGTAATGATGATCTGGCGCCGCCCGGCCACCAGCGCCTCGAAGGCGTAAAAGAACTCTTCTTGCGTGCGGCTCTTGCCGGCGAAAAACTGGATGTCGTCGATCAGCAGCAAGTCAAGGGAGTGGTAGTAGCGCTTGAAATCGTCGAAGGCCTTCTTTTGGTAGGCGCGCACCACGTCGCTGACGTATTGCTCGGCATGGATATACCGCACGCGGGCGGTCGGACGACGTGCCAGCAGACCATTGCCAACCGCGTGGACGAGATGGGTTTTGCCCAGGCCGACACCACCGTAGAGGAACAGCGGGTTGTAGGAACCGCCCGGGTTTTCGCACACCTGTAAGGCAGCAGCACGCGCAAGCTGATTGGCCTTGCCCGTGACGAAGTTGTCGAAAGATAACAGGGGGTTGAGGCGCGCCCGCTCCAGCGCCGGCGCAAGCGGCACCTGTGCCGTCTCTGGCTGGCCGGCGTTGCCGTCGGCAGAGGATTCCGCACTCTCAAGCTCGAATTCGATTGCTATCGGGCGCTGCGCGACATTAGCCGCGACAGCTTGAATGCGGGCAGCAAACTGTGTGCGGATGGTCTCCAGTTTTATGCGGTTGGGGGCGCCGATGCGCAAACGCCCAGTGCTGGGGTCATAGTCGATCGCGCGTAGCGGCTTGATCCAGGCAGCGTACTGCTGGGGCGTCAGTTCGCGCTCCAGCAGGCGCGAACAATCGGTCCACAGTGAAAGCATGCGCTGTAAGTACCTTCTGAGCAGTCGCGGCGGCCCGACGCGGGGTTACCCGCTGTCGTTCTTCATTTTTGTTTCACCCGCGTGACCAAGTGCGCAAGCAGAAGGTCACGCGCGAGGGCCGCGATTCTAGTCTTGCGCCGGCTGAGTTATCCACAAGGCGCTCATCCAGGAAGCGCTCGGAGTATTCGAAGAAAAGTTGCTTTCCGTGAAAGCGTGTACTCACAAATCAGATTATCGCGAACGCTAACCGAGAAAAAATTTTTCCTCCTTGGACAACATGTGAACAACCGGTGAATAAGCCATGGCCCGAGGCGGGGGCGGCGCTGTTTGACGGCGACCAGCATCGTCGCGTCTAATACGCAGCTTTTCGCTGCGCTGCACTCTGCGCAGCGCTGCACCTTTTGCCTGGGATCATCGATGGCCACGAAACGCACCTATCAGCCGTCTGTCATCAAGCGCAAGCGCACGCATGGTTTCCTTGCCCGCATGCGGTCGCGTGGTGGTCGCGCCGTCTTAAACGCGCGCCGCGCCAAGGGCCGCAAGCGGCTGACCGTCTGAGGTCTGAGAACGGGACGGTTGCGCTATCGATTTGCGCGGGCCGCGCGGTTACGCGAGCCAGCGGATTTCGCCAACCTGACGCGCGAGGCTCAGTTCCGCGCCCATGGGCGCTGGTTGGCCTTAAGCGCCCGGTTCGAGCAAAGGGGAGGCGCCGTAGCGTTGGTACGGTTTGGCTTTACCATTGGGCGGCGGTACGCGCGCCGCGCGGTAGACCGGACATTGGTCAAGCGCGTCCTGCGCGAGGCAGCGCGGCACGCTTTACCGCAGCTGGGCGCAGTTGCGCGTCATCGGGTCGACGTCTTGTTGCGCGTGACGGCATCACTGCCACCGGGAAGCCGTCGCACCGTCAAGCGCCTGTTGCGGGCTGAGGCGGACGCGCTGCTGACGCGTTTGCATGTCCAGCTCGTCCACGAAAGCGAGCGATGACGGCGATACCGCGTCGCGTGTTGCTTGCGCTGCTGCGCGGCTACCAGGTGTTGCTCTCGCCATGGCTTGGCGGCAGCTGCCGCTATTGGCCAACCTGTTCAGAATACGCGCGCGAGGCGATCGAGCGCCATGGTGTGCTGGCCGGCTGTTGGCTAGCGGCACGGCGCTTGGCCCGCTGCCACCCCTGGGGTGCCGGCGGTTTCGATCCAGTACCCGAGTACTTGCGGGGGCACGTTGCCAGCGATGACAGTGTGCGCACGAAGCGGGACCTCTGAGCTGCTGAAAGGAGCAGATGGATATTCAACGGGCGATACTGTGGATCATATTTGCGATGTCGCTGGCGTTGCTCTGGGAGAGTTGGCAGCGCCATCAGGGGCAGGCCTCTCTGAACGGTAGGCCGCCGAGCTCTGAGCAAAAAAAGGCCGACGCCGCTGGCGCGGAGGCGGTGCCGGTGCCTGCTGCGCCGGCCGCAGTGCCGGCGCAGACCTCCACCGCCCCGCCGCCGGCCGCCGAACCCCCGGCGCGGCGCCTGCGCGTGGAAACGGACCTGTTCGTGCTCGAGTTCGATCCGAACGGCGCCGCCCTTGTACACGCCGAGCTGAAGCAGCAGAAAGTGGCGCCGGACTGGACCGCCAGCGGCTGGCTCGGTCTGATTACGGGCAGGAAGCAGGACCGTGACGCCAACGTCGTGCTGCTGGAGTGGAGCAAGAATCGCGTCTATCTGGCGCGCTCCGGGCTCACCGGCCCAGGCGGCACGCGGTTTCCGAATCACTTGACGCCGTTTACGCCGCTACCCGGGGCGACGCAGCTTGCGCCGGGGGCGGATAGCCTGGAGGTGCGCTTCACCGCCGAGACCGGCGGCGTCAGGCTGACGAAGACTTATGTGCTGAAACGCGGCCGCTATGACATCGAGGTACGGCACGCGATCGAGAACCTCGGCACCGAACCGGTCACGCCGTCGGTGTATCTACAGCTGGTGCGCGACGGCAACAAGCCGGAGGGCGAGTCGGCCCTTTATTACACGTTCACCGGCCCGGCGGTCTACACCGAGGCCCAGAAATTCCAAAAACTCGCCTTCGAGGACATCGCGAAGAAAAAGGCCCAGCACGCGCAGGAGGCAAAGGATGGCTGGATCGCGATGATCCAGCACTACTTCGTCTCCGCGTGGGTGCCGCCGCAGGGCCAGCATCGGGAGATCCGGTCCGCCCAGGATGCCCCCAATTTGTATTCGATCAGCACGGTCATGCCGCTGGCGGCGCTGCCCGCTGGCGCGCAGACGCAGACGACGGCCACCCTGTGGGTCGGCCCGCAGGACCAGCGCGCGCTGGCGGCCCTCGCCCCCGGGCTGGATCTCGTGGTCGATTACGGCTGGCTGACCTTCATCGCCAAGCCGCTGTACTGGTTGCTAGAGTTCCTGCACCGCCTGGTCGGCAACTGGGGCTGGGCGATCATCCTGCTCACCATCCTGGTGAAGGCGGCGTTTTATCCGCTGTCGGCGGCCAGCTACCGCTCGATGGCGAAGATGAAGGAAGTGACGCCGCGCATGATGAAGATCCGCGAGCAGTACGCCAACGACCGCCAGAAGATGAACCTGGCGATGATGGAGCTCTATAAAACGGAGAAGATCAATCCGCTGGGCGGCTGTCTGCCGATCCTGGTGCAG
>JANWXE010000123.1 GCA_025055385.1 Burkholderiaceae bacterium
GGAAAGTGCACGCTGGTCACCAGCGGGGCGGTTTCGGTCGCGCCCCAGGCGGAAGTCATCGCCACGCACTTGCCGAGCGCGCTTGCCAGCGCCTGCAGCCGCTCCCACAGGTTCTGCGGCAGCGCCGCGCCGGCGTAAAAGGTGAGCTTAAGCCGCGCAAAGAAGCGCTGCGCCAGATCCGCATCGCGCTCCAGGTACGGCAGCAGCATGTCGAACCCGCGCGGGACGTTGAAATACAGCGTCGGCGACACGCTGCGCAGGTTCGCCACCGTCTTCTCGATCAGGCCGGGCGCGGGCTTGCCCTCATCGATGTATAACGTGCCGCCGTTGGCCAAAACCATGTTGAAGTTGTGATTGCCGCCAAAGGTGTGGTTCCACGGCAGCCAGTCGAGCAGCACCGGCGGCTCATCCTGTAAGAACGGCCAGCACTGAAGGATCATCTGCTGGTTGGCAGTCAGCATGCGGTGCGTGTTGATCACCCCCTTTGGCTCGCCGGTCGATCCGGACGTGAACAGGATCTTGGCGATGTGATCCGGGCCCACGTCGGCGGCGGCCGCCTCGGCCGCGGCGCTGGGTGGCGTGGCGGCGAGCGCCGCGAAAGGGGTGGCCGATGGCGGCACATGCTGCGACGCCACGACTTCGAAATCGCCCGCCACCGCTGCCAGCGCACGACCGAACCGCGCGGCATCGTCGGCAAACACCAGGCCGGGCGTCAGCAGGTCGAAGATCGCGCGCAGCTTGGCGTGATCGCCCGACAGCAGGGAGTAGGCCGGCGAGACCGGCGCATACGGGATGCCGACGTACTGCGCGCCGAGCGCAAGCAGCGCATGATCGAGGCTGTTGTCCGAGAGGATCACCACCGGCCGCTGCTCGGAGAGCCTGCGCGTCAGCAGGGCGCTGCCGATGGCGCGCGCGCCGGCCAGTGCCTGCGCGTAGGTCACGGTGCGCCAGCCGTCGCCATCGCGCTGGGCGAGAAAGAGGCGCTGCGGCGCCCGCTGCGCCTGCGCCCGCAGCCAATCGCCGACACAGCGGGCGTAGCCTGCCAGCGGCTCACGCGAGCGCAGGATGAAGCCGCCGTCGCCGCGCTCGATGCGCTCGACGCGCGGCGGCGCGAAGCGCAGCGGTGCGGACGGCTGTCGTGATTCGGTCATCGGTCGGCTCCTGAACGGTGACGCGCGTTTTGATCCAGCTTGCCGGAGACGTCACGCACCTGTCAAAACCGGCGTCACGCGCGCGTCACTACGCCGCCCTACGATGCACTGCAACGGCAAGCCGCCGCACCCATCGATGCTGCAATTCCGACAGGGACCGCCAGCGATCAACGAACGCGCTCCTGCCGCCTCCGCCGCGCCGCCCATGGCGCCGCGCCGCGTGCGGGCGATCTTCATCTCGGACGTACACCTCGGCACGCGCGGCTGCAAGGCCGCCTTCCTGCTCGATTTTCTGCGTCACCACGAAGCCGACTACCTGTATCTGGTGGGTGACATCATCGACGGCTGGGCGCTTAAGAAAAGCTTCTATTGGCACCAGACCCACAACGACGTCGTGCAGAAGATCCTACGCCGGGCGCGCCACGGCACGCGCGTGGTCTATGTGCCGGGCAACCACGACGAGGCCGGGCGGCAGTTCGCCGGCTTGGACTTCGGCGGCATCGCGATTCGTGCCGAGGCCGAGCATCGCCTGCTCGATGGCCGCCGGCTGTGGATCGTGCATGGCGACCTGGCCGACGGCATCATCCGCAACGCGCGCTGGCTGGCCTTGCTGGGCGACACGCTGTACACCTTCGCGCTCTGGCTGAACCACCATTACAACCGCTTGCGCAGCCGCCTCGGGCTGCGCTACTGGTCGCTGTCCCAGTAC
>JANWXE010000033.1 GCA_025055385.1 Burkholderiaceae bacterium
CGACGTCACCAACTGCATGCTGCTGGCGGCCCTGCCCGGGACCGTCGGTGACGGCAGCGCGCGCACGATCACGAATACCGACGCCAGCGGCAACACGCGCCAGCAGCAGACCTACGTCGGCGCGCCGCTCGGCGCGAGCAAACTGCGGCGCTTCCTCGTCGGCCCGAAGGACTGCGAGATTACGGGCATCTGCGAGACGCCGGACGGGCAGACGCTGTTCGTCAACATCCAGCATCCGGGCGAGGACACGCCGCCGGCGGCGATCGGAGACCCGACGCAGTACACCAGCCATTGGCCTGATGGCGGCATGGCGCGGCCGCGCTCGGCCACCATCGCGATTCAAAAGGTGGGTGGCGGCATCATTGGTCTGTAGCGGGTTTGCCCGCGCAGCGCAGTGCGTCTGCCGCGGGTTCCCGGCTACAGCCAAAGCCGCTAGCATCGCGCGCCGCACGAGGTGTGACGATGCGGCGGCTCTCTCTGCTTCTACTAGCCATCTTGCTTGGAGCCTGCGCCACGGTGCCTGAGCGGACGTTCGTGGCGCCGGACGTCACGCCGTTTTCGGACAACCGCCCCGGACGCCTGCCGCGCGGCTGGCAGCCGTTCGCGCTCGCGCGGCACAAGGCGCCAACGCACTACGAAACGACGGTGGACGCCGCCGGCGGGCGAGTCGTACTACATGCGCGTGCTGAGCGCGCGGCCAGTGGCTTAAAGCAGCGGCTGGACATTGATCCCACATTGAGACCCCGCGTGGCCTGGGAGTGGCGGGTCATGCAGTTAATCGAAGGTGCTGACAACACGGACCGCCACGCCGAGGATGCGCCGGTGCGGCTGCTGCTGTTCTTCGACGGCGACCGCAGCCGCTTGCCTGCTCATGAGCGTGCTGCCCTTCAGCTTGCGGAACTCATCAGTGGAAGACCAGTCCCGTATGCGACGCTGATGTACATATGGTCCAACCGCGGACCGGTTGATACGGTCATTGAAAGTCCTTACACGCGCCGGATTCAGATGATCGTGGTCGGCGCTGGCGCTGAGCAGCTCGGACAGTGGAAGCGCTTCGAGCGTGACTATGTGGCAGACTACCGGCGCGCGTTCGGCGAAGCGCCGGGACGCTTAATCGGGGTCGGCATTTTGACCGACACGGACAACACCGGCGCCGTCGTAGAAGCCTTCTACGGCGATATCCGCCTGCAACCCCTGGCGCGCTGAGCCTTGGCAGGACGCAGGTTTGACCCCCAAGCAGGCCTTGTGCAACATCTGAGACCACTTACCTGCATCCAAGGAGACAACAACATGCGCAAATTGCTGCTAGCGGCTTTCGCTGCCTGCACCTTGCTGGGCGCGGACGGCGCGTCCGGCAAAACCCTGCGCTGGGCAAGTCAGGGTGACATTTTGACGATGGACCCGCACGCGCAGAACGAAGGGTTGAACAACACGGCGGCAAGTTATGTGTACGAGCCGCTGATTACCTATGACGAGAAATTCCAGCTCGCCCCAGCCCTGGCGGTGTCCTGGCGGCAAGAAACGCCATTGATTTGGCGCTTTGAGCTGCGCAAAGGCGTGAAATTTCACGATGGCACGCCATTTACAGCGGCCGACGCGGAGTTTTCCATCATGCGTGCGATGGCGCCCACTTCCAACTTCCGCGTCTATACCACTGGCATCGAGCGAGCGCGTGCGTTGGATGAGCACACGCTGCTGATTATTACCGCCGCACCAAATCCGGTGCTGTTGCGGCAGCTGACAGAGCTGCGCATCATGAGTAAGGCGTGGGCCGAGAAACACAACGTCGTCCAGCCGCAGAACTTCGTGCAAAAAGAGGAGACTTATGCGGCGCGCCACGCCAACGGCACCGGCCCGTTCATGCTGAAGAGCCGTGAGGTCGATGTTCGAACCGTGTTCGTCGAGAACCCGAACTGGTGGGGCAGGAGCAGCAAAAAGGGCAACGTTACTGAGATTATCTATACGCCCATTAAATCGGATGCCACCCGCACTGCTGCGCTGCTGTCGGGCGAGATCGATTTCGTGCTGGATCCGGCGCCGCAGGACATCGCGCGGCTGAAAGCCAATCCGAACATCAAAGTGGTGGAGGGAACAGAGAACCGAACGATCTTTATCGGGCTGGATCAGCACCGCGACGAGCTGCTGTACGCGGACGTAAAGGGCAAGAACCCGTTCAAAGACCTGCGCGTGCGGCAGGCACTTTATCACGCCATCGACATCGAGGCGATCAAGCGCTCGGTGATGCGCGGTCTTTCAGACCCAACCGGTGCGATTATCCAGCGCGCTGTCAACGGCTGGACCGAGGAGGCGCACAAGCGCTTGCCCTACGACGAGCGACGCGCGCGCGAGCTGCTGGCCGCCGCCGGCTATCCAAATGGTTTCTCCTTTACGCTGGACTGCCCGAACAACCGCTACATCAACGACGAGGATATTTGCAAGGCGCTAGCCGCCATGTGGGCGCGGATCGGGCTTAAGGTCAACGTCAACGCCATGCCGCGCGCGACCTACTTTCCGAAGATCCAGAAATACGACACCAGCGCTTATCTGCTCGGCTGGGGCGTGCCGACTTTCGACGCGCTGTACACGCTGCAGTCGTTGGCGCGTACCGTGGGCCAAGGCGGCGACGGCAACTTCAATCTTGGCCGGGTCAGCAATCCTGAGTTTGACCGCCTGGTAGACGCCATCAAGACGGAGATCGACACGAAGAAACGCAACGACCTGATCGCGCGCGCACTGTTGCTGCATAACCGTGAGGTGATGCACATCCCGCTGCACAACCAGGTCATCCCGTGGGCGATGCGCAAAAATGTCAACGTCGTGCATCGCGCGGACAATCGCCTGGAGGCGCGCTGGGTGCGCATCGATTAGGAACGGCAGCATGCGCAAGCCGGCCGGCAGCGGTCACTCGGCCGGCACGAATTTCAGCGCCACACCGTTGTTGCAGTAACGCAGGCCGGTGGGCGGCGGGCCGTCGTTAAACACGTGCCCATGGTGTCCGCCGCATCGTGCACAATGGTACTCGGTGCGCGGCAGGATCAGTTTGAAATCGGTCTTGGTCTCGAACACGCCAGGCAAGCAGGTGTAGAAGCTTGGCCAACCGGTGCCGCTGTCGAATTTCATCTCGGATGTAAACAGCGCCAGTCCGCAGCCGGCGCAGTAGTAGGTGCCTTTGCGGTGCTCCTGATAAAGCGGGCTGCTGAAGGCACGCTCGGTGCCCTCGCACCGCAGCACGCGGTACTGCTCGGGCGTAAGCCGGCGCTGCCACTCGTCATCGGGCAGCAGCAGGCGCTCGATCTTTGGTGCGCAATCGGTCATCGGATTACCTCATGGCCTGCCAGCCGATGATGGATGCGGCGGCGCAGGCCGACAAGAGGGCCTGCCTGGGGGGTATAGTCGTTGCCGCTGTCACCGGCCAGTCATGCTCCAGTAGCCGTTTTGTCCATGCTTGCCTTCATCGTCCGTCGCCTAATGCAGGCTGTCTGGGTCATGCTGACGGTGGCCTTCGTCGCCTTCTTGCTGTTTCAGTACGTGGGCGACCCGGTTACGCAGATGGTCGGCCAGGATGCGACGCCGGAGGAGCGCGCACGGCTGCGCGCGGACTTGGGACTCGACCAACCGTTTTTCGTGCAGTTCGCGCGCTTTGTCGGCAACGCTCTGCAAGGCGATTTCGGGCTGAGCCTGCGGCAGGGCCGCAAGGTCTCGACGCTGATCGCGGAACGGCTGCCGGCCACGCTGGAATTGGCCTTCGCCGCCGCCTTTCTCGCCGTGGTGGTGGGCATTCCGCTCGGCGTCTATACGGCGCTTCGCCGCGACACGTGGCTTGCACATGCGATCCTGGCCGCCTCGCTGCTCGGGGTGTCGCTGCCAACCTTCCTGATTGGGATCTTGCTAATCTTAGTTTTCGCTGTGCAACTGGGCTGGCTGCCTTCGTACGGGCGCGGCGAGACGGTGGCGCTTGGCTGGTGGACAACCGGGCTGCTGACGGCAAGCGGTTGGAGGCACCTGATCCTGCCCGCCATCACGCTGTCGCTGTTTCAGATGACGCTAATCCTGCGCCTCGTGCGCTCTGAGATGTTGGAGGTGCTGCGCACCGATTACATCAAGTTCGCGCGCGCCCGCGGCCTCACCGACCGCGCGGTGCACTTCGGGCACGCGCTGAAGAACACCCTGGTGCCGGTGATCACGATCACTGGGCTGCAACTGGGCGGCATCATCGCGTTTGCGATCGTCACCGAGACGGTGTTCCAGTGGCCCGGCATGGGGCTGCTGTTCATCCAGAGCGTGCAGTTTGCGGACATCCCCGTGATGGCCGCGTACCTGTGCCTGATTGCGTTGCTGTTCGTGATGATTAACCTGATTGTCGATTTGCTGTATTTTGCGGTCGACCCGCGCCTGCGCATTGACCGCAGCGCGCCTGTCCACTGATATGAAGCTTGCGGCCGACGCCGCACTACCACCGCCTGTGGCGTGGGTGGCGGCGCGCCACGAGGCCTTTTACCGCCGTCGGCCACGAGTTGCCTGCGCATCCGCACGTGAGATAGCAGGCGCACCGCGCCGCGGACAGGGGCAGCGCTGAAGACGGCTGGCTACTAAGCAGTCGATATGATTTGAGTGATGCAGTGCTGCGCTCGCCGCCGGCTATCTGGCGGCGCTTGCCAAGCGGCGGATGCCGGCGCTTGCCCAGTGAAATTCAACGGGAGACGAATCATGCGCGAAGAAGGCCGAGGGTTAGTGCAACGTGCGTGCCTGGCCTTGCAAGCGGCAGCCGGCACGCTCGCGCTGGTAGCCGGTGCGGCAGCCGCGAACACCTTTAAGTTCGCCAACCAGGGCGACGCGCTGTCGATGGATCCGCACTCGCTGAACGAGTCGCTGCAGTTGAACTTCACCGGCAACATCTACGAGCCGCTGGTCGGTCGCGGCAAAAACCTAGAGCTGGTGCCGCTGCTGGCAACCGACTGGAAGCAGATAGCGCCGACCGTGTGGCGCTTCAACCTGCGCAAAGGGGTGACGTTTCACGACGGGACGCCGTTTACCGCCGACGACGTGATCTTTTCCTGGCAGCGTGCGCGCGGTGAAGGCTCGGACGTCAAGACTTACGTGCAAGAGATCGTCGACATCCGCAAGATTCATGATCACGCGGTCGACATCGTGACGCGGGCGCCGTTTCCCATTCTGCCCGACGTCATCTCGCTTTGGTACATCATGAGCAAGAAGTGGTGCGAGGAGAACCGTGCCGTGCAGCCGGTGGACAAGCGCAAGGGGGTGGAGAATACCGCCTCGTTCAGGGCCAACGGCACCGGGCCGTTTCGGTTGCGCGCACGCGACCCCGGCGTGCGCACGACGTTGGTGCGCAACTACAACTACTGGGACAAAAAGATCGAGACCAATATTGAGGAAGCGATCTTCACGCCGATTGCCAACGCTAGCACGCGCGTGGCGGCGCTGCTTTCGGGCGAGATCGACATGATGGAGCCAGTGCCGGTGCAGGATATCGCACGCATCGCCGCCAACCCGAACTTGAAGGTGATGCAGGGTCCCGAGCTGCGCACGATTTTCCTCGGCATGGACCAAGGGCGCGATGAACTGCTGTACTCGAACGTTAAGGGCAAGAACCCGTTCAAGGACAAACGCGTGCGGCAAGCCTTTTATCAGGCAATCGATATCCAGGCGATTCAAAAAGCCGTGATGCGCGGCGCCTCGCAGCCGACCGCGCTGATGATCGCACCGGGGATCCGTGGCTATCCCGCCGACTTGAACAAGCGTCTGCCGTATGACCCGGAGGCGGCCAAGAGGCTGCTGGCCGAAGCGGGCTATCCGAACGGTTTCGAAGTTGGCATGAACTGCCCAAATGACCGTTACGTCAACGACGAGGAGATTTGCAAGGCCGTGGCCGCGATGCTGGCCCGAATCGGCATTAAGGTGAACCTAACCGCCGAGAGCAAGGCGACGTATTTCCCGAAGATTTTGTCGCGCAACACCTCGTTTTACCTGCTTGGTTGGACCCCTGGCACCTATGACGCGCACAACCCGCTGAACGCGCTAATGGCCACGCCCGACCCGAAGATGGGACGCGGTCAGTTCAATTTGGGCTCCTATAGCAATCCGCGGGTGGACGAGTTAACGCAGGCGATCGCCAGCGAAACGGACCCCGCAAAGCGCAACGCGATGATTCGCGAGGCGATGAAAATCCATCAGGATGATATCGGCCACATTCCGCTGCACCAGCAAGCGCTGGCGTGGGCGATGAAAAAGTCGGTCAACACCGTGCAGCTGGCGGACAACTTCATGATGCTGAAATGGACCACGGTGGGCCGGAAGTGAAGCGGCGCGGTCGCCAACGCTCCGAGCTGGCCACGGTCATACATCACGCATGACAGGCCGCCTGGCGCGCCTCTGGGACAGCGACGTCGCTTACAGCTTCCGCACCTCGCCGGTGGCAATCGGCGCGGCGGCGGTGGCGGCGCTGCTGATCGTCTCGGCGCTGTTCGCCGAGTGGGTGGCGCCGACCAACCCATTTGATCTGGCGTCGATCAACTTGCTGGATGCCTCGCTGCCGCCGGCCTGGCAGGAGGGGGGCAATTCGAAGTTCCTGCTCGGCACCGACGACCAGGGCCGCGACGTACTGTCGGCGATCCTTTTTGGCATGCGCATCTCGCTGGTGATCGGCGTTGCCTCCGTCCTGCTGTCGATGGTGGTTGGCGTCACGATTGGGCTGGTTTCCGGCTACGTGGGTGGGCGCTTGGATGCGTTCCTGATGCGGGTGGCGGATGTGCAGCTGTCGTTTCCGGCCATTTTGATCGCGCTGCTGGTCGACGGTGTCGCACGCGCCGCGTTGCCGCGCGATGTGCACGACATGGTCGCGTTCCCAGTGTTGGTCGGGGCGATCGCGCTGGCCGGCTGGCCGCAGTACGCGCGTACCGTGCGCGGCTCCACGCTGGTAGAAAAAAACAAAGAGTACGTGCAAGCGGCGCGCGTCATCGGCGTGCCCCCGCTGGCGATCATGCTGCGGCACGTGCTGCCAAATGTGCTCGGGCCGGTCCTGGTGCTGGCCACGGTGCATATCGCCACCGCCATCATCACTGAGGCCACGCTGTCGTTCCTCGGCGTGGGCGTGCCGCCGACTTCGCCGTCGCTGGGCACGTTAATCCGCATCGGCGGTGAGTTTCTGTTCTCCGGCGAGTGGTGGATCACCATCTTCCCTGGTGCCGCGCTGGTGTTGCTGGTGCTGTCGGTCAACCTGCTGGGCGACTGGCTCCGCGACGCTCTCAACCCGAAGCTTCGCTGATGCCTCTGCTGGATGTGCAGGATCTTCGGGTGGAGTTTCCGACCCGGCGCGGCGTGCTCACGGCGCTCGACGGCGTGTCCTTCGCCATCGAGGCGGGAG
>JANWXE010000084.1 GCA_025055385.1 Burkholderiaceae bacterium
TTGCGGTCGGCCTGCACTGGAGCCGCCGCTTCGAGCACGATGCGGCCAACCGCTGGCTGCGCGAGATCGCGCTGCGACTGTTTCGCCAGACACCCGCCGGGCGCACCGCGTAATTCGTGGTAGTGCGATTCAGCGCCGGCCCTCGAGGATGGCCCGCGCTGTCGCGGCCAGCGGGTCGTACCGCGCCAGCTGCGCGGCATCGGGTACCACCCAGGTCGTCGTTGCCGCCGTGCCGCGGTCCTCGGGACGGTAGGCGAGCAGCGCGGCCTGCAACTCGCGGCGTCGCGGCGCTGGCATATCGGCCGGCACCTGCCAGCCCGGGGTCAGGATCCAGTCCAGCAGCATCGTGCGCAAGGCGGTCAGACCGCGCAGCGGAGGCAGATCGGGTATCTGCGCCGAGGACACGACGATCGCATCGACCTCCCCGCGCGCCAGCCATACCGCAAGCGTGGAAGGATTGGGCCCCTCCACCACGGTGACGCGATCCGACAGGCCGCTGGCGGCGATCCAGCGGCGCCCGATCAGCGTCAGGACCGAAAGCGGATCGCCGACGCCGATGCGCCGGCCCTCCCAGCGAGCCTCCGGTGGCAGCGTCGTGGCCAGCAGCACGTCACTGCGGCGCGAAGACATCGCAACCCATTGCGTCGTGCCTTCCTGGGCTAGCATTTGGCCGAGGTGCACCGGCATCAGGGTGAGGTCTTGCGCGCGACGGCGCACCGATTCAACCAGCGCACGGAAATTGGCAGCGCTGTACATCTCCACTGGCTGGCTGAGCGCCGCCACAAGGTAAAGCCGCAGCGGCTCCCAAGTCTCCAGCAGCGCGCGCGGCGACAAATACGGCACCAAAGCCACCCGCAGCGGCGGATCACGCGCTGCCTGTGCGCGCGCCGATAACAACAGCGCGCCACTGGCGCCCGCTTGTAACAAGCGCCGGCGTGTATGCGGCGCTTGGGTCATCGCAGCCGCTCGCTCGTTTCGTCCAGCCAGGCAAGAAACTGTGCCACGTCCAGCGGCTTCGTGAAATAGCGGTCAAACCCTGATTCGGCACCGCGCTGCCGATCCGACGGCATCGCGTTGGCCGACAGCGCGACGATCGGCCGCTCGCGCATCGTCGGCAGCGCACGTAGCTGCCGGCACAGCGCGTGCCCATCCATGCCCGGCAGTGCAATGTCAATCACCGCGATGTCAGGTGGCGCATCAAGCACCGCTTTATAGGCGGTCACGGCATCGGCAATCGCCAGCAGGTGGAACTGGGGCCGCAGCGAAAGCACCTCAGCCATCAGTTGCACATTAGATGGATTGTCCTCGACATAAAGCAGCACGCGCTGACCCGACCCTTTGGCCGGCGCCGGCAACATGGCCGGCGCCGGCGGCACTACCGGTTGCTTGGCGGCTGCGCGCGGCAACGTGACGGTAAAAACGCTACCCACCCCGGGATTCGATTGCACGGCGATCGCGCCGCCCATCAACTCCAACAGCCGTTTGGCGATCACCAGCCCGATGCCGGTTCCCTCAATGCCCGTTTTTTCGGCACCGAGCCGGTTAAACGGCTCAAACAGCGAGGCCAACTGCTCGGCGCTCATGCCGATACCGGTGTCGCGCACATGCACCCGTACCCGATGGTCGTCAGCGTCGACATCAATCTCGACGCTGCCGCCGGGCCGGTTGTACTTGGCTGCGTTGGACAGTAGGTTAACGAATACCTGCTTGAGGCGCGTCGCATCGGCTGCCACCGCAACACCGGGCATCGCGCCGCTGCGGTCAAACAGCGCGATCGCCTGTTTGTCGCGCAGCGGCTGCGTCAGTTGCACGCACTCGGCAAGCAACGGCGCCAGCGCGACGGTATCAACCGAGATGGCGATCGCACCGGTCTCGATGCGCGACAGCTCTAGCACTTCGTTGATCAGTTCCAGCAGATGCCAGCCGGCGGCTTCGATCTGCGCCAGCGCCGGCGGCGCCTGCTCGCCCATGCGCAAGCGCAGGATTTGCGCGAAGCCGAGGATCGCGTTCAGCGGCGTGCGTAGCTCATGGCTCATGCGCGAAAGGAACTCGCTTTTCGCGCGGCTGGCGCGTTCGGCCGCATCGCGCGCGGCGGCAAGCTGCGCGGTGCGCTCCGTGACGCGGGCTTCCAGTGAGGCATTCGCTTCCTGCAGCGCGCGCTCGGCTTCGATAAGCGGCGTCACATCCGCAGCGGACACCACGATCGCCTCCGGTGCGCCGCCGTCGGCACTGAGCAGCGGCTGTGCATTGACGCGCGCCCAGACTCGACTGCCGTCTGGCCGCTCGATGCCAAGCAGGAAGCCCTGAACAGGCTGACCGCTGCGAAGGGCTGTCAGCGTTGGCAGTTGCTGCCACGTCAGCGGCGTACCGTCCGCGTTAAAGTAGCGTAGTCCCTGCAGCCGCCACGGCTCGCCAAGCGCCTGTTCACGCGGCAGTCCCAGCATGCGCGCGGCCGCCTCATTGCACTCGACTACGCGAGCGTCGGCATCGAAGATGGCCACTGCCTCGGCAAGGCTCGCGATCAGCGTCCGCTGCCGCTGCTCGCTTGCCCGCAGCTCGGTGACGCGCTGCTCTAAGGCAGACGCCATGCGGTTAAACGAGCGCACCAGCGTGCCCAGCTCATCGCGCCCGCCTTCTGGCAACGGCTCCGTGCTCACACCGGCGGCAATGCGGTCGGCGCGATCCGCAAGCCCGCGCAGCCGCGCCATCACCAGCTCGGCCGCCCCAAGCTGCAGCAACAGGGCAACCCCCAACCCCGCTAGGGCGATCAGCAGAATGTCGCGTGCGATACCATCGCGCAGCGCCGCCGCATAGCGGGCGTCGATGCCGAAGCGCGCCGCCGCCAGCACCTGGCCGCCGAGCGCGACGTCGTAGGAAAAATGGAAGGCGCCACGCGCCTCGCGCAGCGCCTCCGGCGTGGCGCCCTTGGCCGGTGTCGGCGTGATGCCGGCGGCGAGCGCCACATCGCCAGCGGCCGCCAGCGGCCGGCCAGAGCGCGGATCGCGCAGTTCCACGTAAGCAAACGCCTGCTCGCGCACCAGCGCCTCGAGCAACTCCTGCACGTTGGCCAGGTCGCGTTGCGCCAGCGGGGCGGCC
>JANWXE010000152.1 GCA_025055385.1 Burkholderiaceae bacterium
CGCGATGCTGGTGCCGCTGGCGGTGGCGTTTTTCGGTGCCGATGCGGCGCTGCGGGCCTACGACGAGGCGTTCCTGATCACGCTGGCGGTGGGCGCTGGGCTGTGGTTCGCGACCCGGCGCTATCAGCGCGAACTGGCCCCGCGCGACGGCTTCTTGCTGGTGACGCTGGTGTGGACCACGCTACCTGCCGTGGCCACGCTGCCGCTGCTGCTGCATCTGCCGGACCTGTCGTTTACCGACGCGTATTTTGAGACGATGTCGGGCCTGACCACTACCGGCGCGACGGTGCTCACCGGGCTGGATGAACTGCCGCTGTCGATCAACGTTTGGCGCCACCTGCTGGTCTGGATCGGCGGCATGGGCGTGATCGTGCTGGCGGTGGCTATTTTGCCGCTGCTGGGCGTGGGCGGCAGCCAGATCTACAAGGCCGAGGTGGCCGGACCGCTGAAGGAAAGCAAGCTCACACCGCGCATCGCTGAGACGGCCAAAGGGCTGTACCTCATTTACTTGGCGATTTCAGCGGCCTGCGTGATCGCTTACCGCATCGCGGGCATGAGCTGGCCTGATGCGTTCATGCACATGTGCTCGACGATGGGGCTGGGCGGGTTTTCCTCGCACGACGCCAGCTTCGGCTACTGGGATTCGCCGACCATCGAGTACACCGCGGTGTTCTTCATGCTGCTGGCCGGTTTCAACTTCTCGATGCACTTCCTCGCCTGGCGCCGGCGCACGCTGGTCATCTACTGGCGCGACACCGAAGGCAAGACGTATTTGACGGTAACGATGCTGGCAGCACTCGCCGTCGCCGTGTATCTGACCGGGCGCGGCGTCTACGCGGACTTTCCGACGGCGCTGCGCTACGCGCTGTTTAACGTGGTCTCCATCGCCACCACCACCGGCTACACCAGCACGGACTATGCGCAGTGGCCAATCGTGGCACCGGTGCTGATGCTGTTCTTGTGCGGTTTTGCCACCTGCGCCGGCTCCACCGGCGGCGGCATCAAGATGGTGCGGGCCATCATTTTGCTGAAGCAGGCGATGCGCGAATTCGTGCGCGTGCTGCACCCGCGCGTGGTCAACCCGGTCCGTATCGGTGAGCAGGTAATCGAGAACCGCGTGATCTTTGCGGTGCTTGCTTTCATGCTGATATATGGGGCCACCATCATCTGGGGTACGTTCTTGCTGCTGCTGGACGATGTTGATGTGGTCACCGCCTTCACCGCCATCGTCGCCTGTGTGAACAACACCGGCCCCGGCCTCGGCGAGGTCGGGCCGGCTGGAACCTATCAAGGGCTGAGCGACTTCGCGACCTGGGTGTGCAGCATCGCCATGCTGCTCGGGCGACTGGAGATGATGTCGGTGCTAGTGCTGTTCACGCCGGCGTTCTGGCGCAAATGAGGGAGCCGGTCGAGCTGACGCTGCGCGCTGCGTGCGGGCCGCTGGCACAGCAGGCAGCGATCGATGCCTGGCTTGACGCGAGGTGCGCACGCGCCGACGAGCGCACAGCCGCGATCGTCGCCGAGGGGGCATTCTTTACCCTGCGCGTGCCGCCGTCGGTGCCGCTGCGACGCCTGGCCGCCGGCTGCCCGTGCTGTGCCGGCACGCTGCCGCTGCGCGTGGCGCTGGCGCGCCTGTGGCGAGAGGTGCGGCCGCGCTGCCTGCTGCTGCTGGTGGCGCAGCCGGCGCATCTGCCGCGCCTGCGGTCACTGGCCAGCGACGGCGCGCTCGGCCTTGCCTTCGAGGAGGTGCCATGAATCAGGTGCAAAGTAACGGCTGCCGCATCGCTTACCGTATCGAACTCGGGATGGCGCCTGGGCGACCGTGGCTGGTGTTTTCACACTCGCTGGCGGCCGACCACACGATGTGGGATCCGCAGGTGGCCGCTTTCGCCGGGCGCTTCAACATTCTGCGCTACGACATGCGCGGCCATGGCGCCTCCGAGGCACCGGCGCCGCCGTACACGCTGGAGCAGCTCGCCGATGACCTGCGCGCGGTGCTGGATGCCGCCGGCATTGAGCACTGCCACTTCGTGGGGCTGTCGCTCGGCGGCATGGTCGGGCAAATGGCGGCGCTGCGTTACCCGCGGCGCTTCCGCTCGCTGGTGCTGGCCGACACCACCAGCCGCTACCCGGCCGAGATGCGTCCGGTCTGGGAAGAGCGCATTGCCGCGGTCAGGGGGCCAAACGGCATGGCGGCGGTCGCGCCGGCCACGCTGGAACGCTGGTTCACGGCGGCGTTTCGCGCCCGCGAGCCTGACACTGTGGCGCGTATCGGCGCACTGATCCGCGCAACACCGGTCAACGGCTATGTCGGCTGCGCGCAGGCTATCATGAGGTTGAATTTGACTGCCCGCCTGCATGCGATTGCGGTGCCGGTGCTGGTGATCGTCGGCGAGGAAGATCCGGGCACGCCGCCGGCGATGGCCGAGGAAATCGTGCGCGCGATCGACGGCGCCCGCCTCGTGCGTATCCCGCAGGCTGCGCACCTGTCCAATCTGGAGCAGCCAGCCCGCTTCAACGAGGCGCTAGCGACGTTTTTCGCCGCGCTTCAGCCGGCAGGGGGGGCTTGAGATTTTTGCCTGTTGGGACGATATATCGGTCAGCGGTGGTCCCCCGCAGGTCAGCCCGGATGGCGCCCACCGCGTTGGTGCTGCTATGAACATGATCTATAACAGCGCGCATTACTGCGTACTGGAATTCACCGGCTTCGGGGAGCAGGACAAGCACCCCGCCGGCGGCTACGAGATCGTGGACAAGACGCTGCGCCGCGAGATCTTCCTCGGCGGCCGCGAGGCGGAGCAATTTCGCGCGCAGGTTGCCGCCCTGATCGAGAAGCGGCCCACTCCCGAGGAAATCGATGAATTCCTCGGAAATTACGTGGGATTGATGTCGCAGCCGGTGACGCTGCACTGAGGGCTTGCCAGGCGACGGGTTAGGGGTCGCTTACAATGCGCCGCCTTTAACCCGTTCGCCCGCCGGTGAGCGTCTTGAGCGTCTGCGAATCTTCAGGCGTCGAAGCGCAACTGCGCGCCCTGCTCGCGCGCCGCATTCTCATTTTAGATGGCGCGATGGGCACGATGATCCAGCGCGCGCGCCTGGCGGAAGCCGACTTCCGCGGCACGCGCTTCGGCGACCATGCGGTCGACCTGCGCGGCAACAACGAGCTGCTGAACCTGACGCGGCCGGATACGATCACCGCCATCCACGAGGCCTATCTGGCGGCCGGGGCGGACCTCATCGAGACCAATACCTTTGGCGCCAACCGCATCGCACAGGAGGACTACCGGCTCGGCGAGCTCGCTTATGAAATGAACGTCGCCGCCGCGCAGCTGGCCAAGGCCGCCTGCGCCAAGTACGCGACGGCCGACAAGCCCCGCTTCGTCTGCGGCGCGATCGGCCCAACGCCGAAGACCGCCTCGATCTCGCCGGACGTCAACGACCCTGGCGCGCGCAACGTCACGTTTGACGAGCTGGCGCAGGCGTACGGCGAACAAGTGCGCGGGCTGCTCGATGGCGGCGTCGACGTGCTGCTGATCGAGACCGTGTTCGACACGCTCAACGCCAAGGCGGCCATTTTTGCCATCGAAGAGGAGTTCGATCGTCGCGGGCGACGCTGGCCGGTCATGATCAGCGGTACGGTCACGGACGCCTCCGGCCGCTTGCTGTCCGGCCAGACGGTGGAGGCGTTCTGGTATTCGGTGCGGCACGCCCAGCCGCTGGCGGTCGGGCTGAACTGCGCGCTTGGCGCGGCGCTGATGCGGCCTTACATCGAAGCGCTGGCGCGCGTGGCCGACACCTTTGTCAGCGTCTACCCGAACGCCGGCCTGCCGAATCCGATGTCGGAGACCGGCTTCGACGAGACGCCGGAGGTGACCGCGGCGCTGCTCAAGGAGTTTGCTGAAGCCGGCTTCGTCAACATCGCCGGCGGCTGCTGCGGCACCACGCCTGAGCACATCGCAGCAATCGCGCGCGCCATCGAGGGCCTGCCGCCGCGCGTGCCGCCGCCGCCGGACCGCGCGCTGCTGCTGGCGGGCCTGGAGCCGCTGCGCATCGACGAGACGAGCCTATTCGTCAACATCGGTGAGCGCACCAACGTCACCGGCTCGAAGGCCTTCGCGCGCCTGATCCTAGCCGAGCGGTACGAGGAGGCGGTGGCCATCGCCCGCCAGCAGGTGGAAAACGGCGCGCAGATGATCGACGTCAACATGGACGAGGCGATGCTCGATTCGGCGCGCGCGATGACGCGCTTTTTGAACCTGATCGCCGCCGAACCGGACATCGCGCGCGTGCCCGTGGTGATCGACAGCAGCAAGTGGAGCGTCATCGAGGCCGGGCTGAAATGCGTGCAGGGAAAGAGCGTCGTCAACTCGATCTCGCTGAAAGAAGGGGAGGCGGAGTTTCTGCGGCAGGCCAAGCGCGCGCGCGCCTTCGGCGCGGCGGTGATCGTGATGGCCTTCGACGAGCGCGGCCAGGCCGATACCTTTGACCGCAAGATCGAGATCTGCCAGCGCAGCTACACGCTGCTGACCCAGCAGGCGGGCTTCCCGCCCGAGGACATCATCTTCGATCCCAACGTCTTTGCCATCGCCACCGGCATCGAGGAGCACGATAACTACGCCGTCGACTTCATCGAGGCCACGCGCTGGATCCGCCAGCACCTGCCATACGCGAAAGTCAGCGGGGGAGTCAGCAACGTCTCGTTCTCGTTCCGCGGCAACGAGCCCGTGCGTGAGGCGATCCACACCGTGTTCCTGTATCACGCGATCCGCGCCGGCCTCACGATGGGCATCGTCAACGCCGGGCAACTTGGCGTGTACGAAGAACTGGACCCCGAGCTGCGCGCGCGGGTCGAGGACGTGGTGCTGAACCGCCGCCCGGATGCCAGCGAGCGTTTGATTGCGTTTGCCGAACAGGTCAAGGCCAACGGGCGCGAAAAAAAAGAGGATCTTGCCTGGCGCGCCGAGCCGGTTGAGAAACGGTTAGTGCATGCGCTGGTGCACGGCATCAGCACCTTCATCGTGGAGGATACCGAAGAGTGCTGGCAGAAGATTGCCGCGCGCGGCGGGCGGCCGATTGAGGTGATCGAAGGGCCGCTGATGGAGGGCATGAACATCGTCGGCGACCTATTCGGCGCCGGCAAGATGTTCCTGCCGCAGGTGGTTAAGAGCGCGCGCGTGATGAAGCAGGCGGTGGCACACCTGGTGCCGTACATCGAGGCGGAAAAGGCGGCGGCGGCCGCCGCCGGCGGCCAGACGCGTGCCAAGGGCAAGGTGGTGATCGCCACCGTCAAGGGCGATGTGCACGACATCGGCAAGAACATCGTCGCCGTCGTGCTCCAGTGCAACAACTTCGAGGTCGTCAATCTCGGCGTGATGGTGCCGGCGGAAAAGATCCTCGCCGCGGCGCGCGAGGAAAACGCCGACATGATCGGCCTGTCGGGCCTGATTACGCCGTCGCTGGAGGAAATGGCGCACGTGGCGCGCGAGATGCAGCGGCTCGGCTTCACGCTGCCGCTGTTGATCGGCGGCGCCACCACCAGCCGCGTGCACACCGCGGTGAAGATCGCGCCGCACTACACCAACGGTCCGGTCATCTACGTGCCGGACGCAAGCCGCGCAGTCGGCGTGTGTCAGAACCTGGTGTCGGACGAGGCGGCGGCGCAGTTCATCGCCGACATCCGCGCCGAGTACGCGCGCGTGCGCGAGCAGCATGCGGCCAAAAAGGGACCGGAGCTGATCGATCTGGCGGCGGCGCGCGCCAACGCCACCCGCATCGACTGGCGCGGCTACGTGCCGCCGAAGCCGAAATTCATCGGCCGGCGCGTGTTCCGCAACTACGACCTGGCGATGATCGCCAAGTACATCGACTGGGGACCGTTTTTCAAGACCTGGGACCTGCACGGGCCGTTTCCGCAGATCCTGGCCGACGAAGTGGTCGGCGAGCATGCGCGGCAGGTGTTTGCGGAGGGCGAAAAGATGCTGGAGCGCATCGTCGCCGAGCGCTGGCTGACCGCGCATGCCGTGGTCGCCTTCTATCCGGCCGCCAGTGTGGGCGACGACATCGAGGTCTATGCCGACGAATCGCGCCGCGACGTGCTGTTCACCTGGTACGGGCTGCGCCAGCAGACCAAGAAGCC
>JANWXE010000184.1 GCA_025055385.1 Burkholderiaceae bacterium
CGCGAAATCCAGCGGCCGCCGCGTGTAGACGGCCGCCATCAGCACGATCAGCGCCAGCGCGATGTTGAACGTGAACAGCAGGTCGAGCAGAAACGGCGGCAGCGGCAGCACCATCATCGCCAGCACCAGGAACACCAGGGCTGGCACCGCGAGCGCACGCCACGGCACTGTGCGCAGCGCAGGATGGTTCAGGATGTTGCCAAGCGCACCCATCGCGCGCGCCCTTTAGGCGGTCGCCCGCGGCGCCAGTGGATCGAGCTCAGCCGGCACCGCGAGGTCCACCGGCGGCTGCGGCCGCTGGCCGGCGCCGGCGGCATAGCGGCGCAACTGGTACACGTAAGCGAGCACCTGCGCCACCGCCGCGTAGAGCGCGGCCGGAATCTCCTCGCCGACCTGCACGTGCCGGTACAGCGCGCGCGCCAGCGCGGGTGCCTCAAGCTGCGGGACTGCATGTTCGCGCGCCAGGTCGCGGATCTTCTGCGCCAGCGCATCCGCGCCCTTGGCCACTACCACCGGTGCGCGGTGGCGGCCTTCCAGATATTTCAGCGCCACCGCAAAATGGGTCGGGTTGGTCACCACCACATCGGCCTTCGGCACCGCCGCCATCATGCGGCGGCGCGCGATCTCGCGCTGTGCGCTGCGGATGCGCGCTTTCAGATGCGGATCGCCCTCGCTCTCCTTCTGCTCGCGCCGCGCCTCCTCCGGCGTCATGCGCAGGCGACGGCGGTATTGAAGAATCTGGTAGGGGACGTCGATGGCGGCAGCTGCCGCCACCGTGGCAACCAAAGCGGCAAAAGCCAACAGTGCGAGCCACCCCGCATGCCGCAGGGCCGATGCCAGGTCCTGCTGCGCAAGCGCGGCGAATTCCGGCAGCCGCGCCGCGACGTAGCCGAAACCGACAACAGCGAGCAGCACCGCCACCAGCAGCACCTTGGCGAGCTCCACGGCCGCCGCCAGCGAGAACATGCGCTTGACGCCGGCCAGCGGATCGAGCCGCTCGAACTTCGGCGCCGCCAGCTGCGGCGCGAACAGCCAGCCGCCGACGGCCAGCGGCGCCGCCAGCGCCGCCAGTGCGAGCAACAGCAGGATCGGCGCAGCAGTCCACGCCGCTTGCGCGACCACCTCGGCCAGCCGCAACGGCAGCGGCACCTGCAGGGCGGCGGCGTCGAAGGTCAGCGCCCGCGCCAGCAGCGCGCGCAGTCCAGCGATCGCCGCCGGCGCGAGCAGCAGCAGCGCCAGCGCCGCCGCGCCCAGCACCAGCAGGTGCGCGAGATAGCGCGAGCGCGGAATCTGGCCTTCGCGGCGCGCCTGCTCGAGCCGTCTTGCCGACGGCTCCAGCGTCCGTTCCTGGGATGAATGGTCAGCCTCAGCCATCGCGGGCGTGCAAGCACAGGCGCGCAACGCGCGCGCCGGTCGATTATTTCGGCGCCTGCACCTCCCCGATACGTCGAATATCGGCCGCCGCCGCAGCCACTTTAGGCCGGCGGCGCGCGCCGCTGCCGGCGCCGCGGCCGTGTCTCAAGTCCGCCCGCGCGCTGCCGATCACACGGACGGTTTCCCCCTGCCGCCCGCTTTCCACCGTCCCGATGACACGCGCAGAACTGGTCAAACGCCTAGCCGAAGCCACCACTCGCCCAATCGCCGAGGCGCACGCCGGCGGCATGCATCAGCCGGTGGAGCCGCCGGCCGCGCCGCAGGCGCCAGCCGAGGATGGCAGCAACGACCTGTTCGTCTGGTTCGAGAACACCGAAAGCCGCGCCGCGCGCGGGCTGCGCGGCATCGCCGGCCTGCCCGAGTCACTGCTGCCGTGGGACCACAAGATGCGGGTGATCGAGCGTCGCTACGCCGAGGGGCATCTGCATCTGCTATCGGCGGTGCGCCTGCGCTGCCCCGATCGCCAAAGCGAACGCATCGCCGCCATCTATACGGCCGCGCTGTCGGTCGGCACGATCGCCTGGATCGGCACCGGGCGCCAATACGAGCAGGCTTGGCGGGAGATGTATCCAGAGCCGCAAGGCTAAGTGCAACCGGCGGCCTGCTGGCTCGCGCAGCGTTGGCTTATATGTCCCGGCCCCGAAAGCGCGCGGCCATTGCCGCTACGCCACTCGCTTGATAGCAGCGACCTTGCGGTTTTCGGCGTCCACTTGGTTGATGTAGCGCTGTAAGGTGACGCGCGCGGCGGGTGGCATGTCCACGAATTCACAGCCGCAACGGCGCGCTTTGTCATCCTTCGGTAGTGGATCGACATGGCGCACATGCAGGCTGACCGTGATCGAGCCCACCCCCGGCAAGTCAAGATAACAATGCTCGATCACCCGTCCCACCGGCAGCTCGAATTTTTCCGGATAAGTCAGCACGGCCAGCCCCCCGACCGATAAGTCGAGCACACGCAGCGCTTCGTACTGCTTGCTGTCTTCGCAGTGCGGCACCAGGCACTTGGCCGGCTTCGACAGCGGCGGCCGCACGCGAAAGAAATCGCGCCGCTGCAGCCGCAGCACCGAATCAGGCAGCCGCACGCGGAAGGCCGGCCGCGATTGATATTGGGTCGCCTCCGCCAGGTGGGCGACGAACTGCACTTTGACATGGTCTAAGAAGCCGACGAAGACAATGTGGCGCGAGGCGAGCAGCCGCTTGTGCGCAAGCGCGTCGGCAGCTGCATCAAAGATGACCTCTTCGAAATCGGCGTTGACCGCCAACACCATTGTGACCGCGAAGCCCGGCTCCGCATCAAAATAGGCAGTCATCAGCACGCCTTCTTCGCTCAGCTGCTTCAGCAGCGAGACGATCTCGACTTTCGCGTACACATTGAAACGTTCCAGCTCCGGCGAATCCGGTTCCGGATACGGCGTCGTCATGCCCATGGTTTTCCTTTCTCTTTCATGCTGGCTGCCTGCGCGCGCAACTGGTAGGCCCAGGCCAACACCTCAGCCACCGCCGCGTACAGGGCCGGCGGGATGCGCTGGTCGATTTCGACCTGCGCCAGCAGCGCGGTCAGGTCGCGTGACACGTGCACCGGTACACCCGCAGCCCGCGCCCTTTCAATGATCTGCTCAGCCACCAGACCTGCCCCTTTAGCAACCACGCGCGGGGCGCCTGCGGTGCGACGCTCCCGCTCGTCATAGGCAAGGGCCACGGCGCGCTGGCGCGGGTCGTTCATCGCACCGCTCCCAGCGCAAGGGCCACAGCGCGCAGCCCGCGCGCCTGCAAGCCGCTGGCCAAATCCGGTAGGGCCGCTTGCACAATTTCACCGACGGGCGGCGGCACATCGATGGTGACCGCAACCGCATCACCCGACAGACGCACGGCGATGCGCATCGTAGCCAGCGGCGGCAACTCCAGGGTCAAGCGCGCAGCAAAGAGCGGCTGCGCCTGCGCGGCAGCAAAACGCGGCCGCTCACGGCCAATGCTCAACGCCACGCGCGGCGGCGCACCGTCCGCAGCCGCAGCGGTGCCCTGCTGCAGGAGCTCAAAACGGACGGCCTCGCCACTGTCCTCACGCGCCAAGCGCGTGGATACGCTCGACGCGGTGGCCATCGAAGACGCCACCGGCTGCGCGTCGCTCGCCGCTGCCGGCATCAGCGGAACTGCGGTTTCGGCGGCAGGCTTCATCAGGCGCCGTGCGTCGCGGATCAGCCCCGAGATGGACAGCGCAAGCGCCGGGTCGGCACCCGCCGCGGATGGCGCGGGCGCCACGCTCGCCGTCGGCGCGGGCAACGACGGCGCCCTGCCCAGCAGCGACAACAACGTGGGCCGCAGGGCGGATGGCAACGTGAAGCGGTGCGTGCCAAACTCCAGCCGCAGAGGTCCAGGACCCAACGGCAGGATCAGGACCGCCGGTGTTCGGTCCGTCGCGTCGGCGAGCGCCCGCGCAAGCTCGGTGCCGAGCTGCCCCACCCGTAAGTCGCTGTGCAGCAGCGGCGCCAGCGCACGCAACGTGATCGCGATGCGTTCGACGCGCTCCGCTCCGGCAGGTGCTCGCAGCGATGCCGTCGCCAGCGCTGCGACGTCCATGTTCACCCCGGCTCGCGGCCGCTGCGCCGCGCTGTCAACAGACGCTCCAACTGCTGCAACCATGGCTCGGCGCGGCGCCGGATCTCCGCGTCGTCAGCCAAAATTCCGCGCAACAGCTCGATGCGGCGCCGCTGCTCAGCCACACTTAGGCGCGAGCCGCGTGCGGCCTGTTTCAGCGTAACGATCAAGTCGCGGCATTGTTCCTCCAGCCGCTGCACTTGCGCCCAGTCATCGGCGCGCGCCGCCGCCAGCATCTGGCGGCTGGCGCGTGCAATCGCCTCATAGCAGGCAATTACAACCGCTCCGCTGCTCGCGCAATGGCCTAGCGGTCGGCTGTCCTCTGGCATCTGCGGTCCCCTTGCCGTTACGCGGTCAGCGCCAGTGCGGAAGCCGCACGCTCCTGCGGGGCAGCCGACCTCTGGCGCGCACCAATCGCAGCCCAAGCCTCGCGCAGATCCGACAGCAGCGCCGTCACTTCGGCCACGGCCTTGGCGTCGTTGCGCAGATTGGCCTGCAGCAGCCGAAACACACAATAGTCGTACAGAGAGGCGAGTTGCTGCGCCAGCGCGCCACCGGCGTTGTAGTCCAGACTGGCCTTTAATCCCTCTTCGACGATGCGCACCGCTTTCGCAAGCGCCTGGCCTTTCTGGGCAATCCGGCCAGCGGCTAGATGCGAAGCCGCCAGGTGCAATGCCTCCAGCGCACCGTCAAAGAGCAGCAGCACCAGTTGGTGCGGATCGGCCGCTGCGACGCGGCTGTCTAAGTCGACGCGTCGATAGGTTTGTGCAGCAAAGCCATTCATCGTCGTCTCGTTTTGTCATCGCCGATAACTGCCCTATCGGACGAGTCAACGGCGGCTTTGAGGGGAAAAAGGCTTGGCCGCGGCCCGTCACTTCGATTGCTGCACCGAGGGCAGAGCCGCCAGCGCGTTGGCAAGCGCTGCACTCTGCTGCTGGCGCGTGGTAAGCAGCGCGTCCAGTTTGCTGAACTGCGCCAGAAGGCGCTTCTCCACCAGCGCCAGCCGCGCTTCCATGCGCTCTTGCTGCTGATCGAGCGTGCGGATGCTGGCGCGCAGACCGTCTTGGCGCGCCGCCAGTAACCCCTGCGGCGCAAGCATCTCCTGCACCTGAGCCCGCAGCCGAACGGCAAAACCCTGCTCGGCCGCGACCGCTGATGTTGCGGTAAAAAGGCGCGCGACTTTGGCCGCGTCTGCGGCCACCGCGTTCGTAAATTGGCTGTCGTTCAGTCGCAGGGTGCCATCGCGCTGAATCTCGATGCCCACCTGCGACAGCCGCTCGAAGTCCCCTGGGGGCGCACCGCGGCTTGCTGTGACCAGTTCGCGCAACTGCGTCTGGATGCGTCGCAGTGTCGACTCGCCGTTTAAGATGGCCGCCGTCTTGGTCGCAGGGTCATACTTGGTCAGCTCCTGGATCAGGCTCTCTAAATCGTTGTAGGCCTTGACGAACGCCGCGACAGCTTCTTTGACCTTCTCAGGCGCGCTGTCGATGACCACCTCGGCGCTGCCAAGCTGCGCGAGGTTTAGGGTGACGCCCTCAAGCACGTCCTTGACTGTGTTCGATGGCGACGTCAACGCCAGACCATTGACGCTGAACTGAGCGTCTTGAGCGGACTGTGTTTGCGTAAAGCTGATGGTCAACCCGCTGCCCACTTCGACCGTGAACGCGTGCGCGGTGCCAGTCGCGCTGGCGTTCAGCACCAGCCGCAGCTGGCCGCCGTCATTGACCAAGGACGCCCGCACGCCAACCCCGGCAGCGTTGATCTCATCGCGCAGTTCCTGCAGCGTGCCAGTACCGGAATCGCCCACTTGTACGGTCGCCACGATCGTGCCTGCGGCGTCGCGGATCGTCACCGTGCCCGCCCCAATGTCCGCAGATGCGCTGGCCACCGCTGTCGAGGCAAACGACTGCGCGCGCGCCAGCTGTGTAACCTGCACGGCATAGCGGCCTGCGGCGGCGGCAGCACTGGAGGTGGCTGTAACCGCCGTGCCGTTGACGGTGGCCTGCGTCTGCCGAAACGCATTTGGCTGACGCAGCTTAGCCAGCGCCGACTCCAGGGCCGACAGCGCACCTTGTACGCGCCCGAACGCCGACAGCCGCGACTGAGCCTGCGATTCGCGCTCTTGCAGTTTTTTCAATGGCTTGCGTTCAACCTGCATCAGCTGGTCGACCAAGCCGCGTACGTCGATCGCACCGCTGCTTACGCCACTGACTGCCATCCCGTTTCCTGCCGCTTAAGCATTGGCCTGTAACAACGCCCCGTTTTCGCCGTCCCGCAACGCGCGCGCAATGCGCAGCATCTCAGGCGAGGGAATCTGCCGCAATACCTCACCGGTGTCTTTGTCAATCAATTTGACGATGATTCGACCGGATTCAGCGTCCATCTCAAAGGTCAATTCGCTGCCCCGGCCAGCGAGTGCGCGATTCGCTTCGGCCAGCGCCGCGGGCAGAGCCACCACCGGTTTGACTTCCGCACCTGCAGGCGGCGCTGACGCAGGCGCCTGCTGAAGCGCCTGCCGCTCGCGCGGCCGGTCTCCAACACTTGGCGAAGTCAGCGAGCCTGACAAGGGTAAGACGCTGTTCATTCGGCGGCTGCCCCGGGTATTCAGCCGCGTAATCGGCAACGGCTGATCGGACTTAAGAGCTGCTGATACGCGCTTGCGTAATCCCAGCGGCCGCCGTTCAACCATGCAATCTCACGCTTGGTGTATTGCCGCGCCGCGCAAAGGCGCCTCCTTGGCCGAGGTCAGCAAGCCCTGCAGCCGCGTCAGGGCCTCGCGCAGCTCGCGGTTTTCCCGCTCCAGCGCAAGCGCCCAGCTGGCTAGTCCGAACCGCCGCACGTCCACCAGCGCCCAAAACTTGCCGGGTGCACGTTCGAACTCGCCCAGGTTGTTTAACGCGGCCGCGCACTGGCTGGCCATATCCGCAACCTCGGCAAGCTCGCTAAAACCAAAGCTCAGGGGTGCCTGCGGCGCGCCGATCGCTTCGCGGTCATCGGCGTGAAGGGCCGCGCGGGCTGCCTCGATGGCTGCCTGCAGCGACCTGCGCGCCGTCTCTTGCTGGCCATCGACCAGCGCCAAGATGGCCCGCCAGAAGCCGGCGGCCACCGTCTTCGTGGCTAACAGGGGGCTGAAGGCGAGCGCGTCGCGCGAAGCGACCACCGCGAACCAGTGTTGCGCGCGTTGCCGATCACCCAGCGATAACATCAACAGCGCGACGGCGTAGGCTAAGGAGATTTGCCAGCGTTGAACGTGCGGATTGGCGCTTTCTGCGACGAGATAACCCTCGGCCACAGTCAGCAGATCGTTTGCAAACGCACCGCGGCTCGGATCGTTCAGTAGGCTGTAGGCAAGCACGGTGGCGGCGGCACCGAAATCGGCACTGTCAGGCCGCACGGTGGACAGCACGTCCAGCGCTAGCTGCCGCAGCTGCTTGGGGTCGCTGAGACGTTCGCCCATTTGCACGAGGGGCCGATACAGCCACGGGTTGTCGTAATGTCGGCCGAAGTCAGCAACGGCCGCACCGGCCCGCACTGATGCACCGAAGGCGGGATGTTCG
>JANWXE010000012.1 GCA_025055385.1 Burkholderiaceae bacterium
GTCGTCCGGGGTGTCTGGCGTGACGGTCGCCCATAGCTCGCGGCCGTTGCCGGCGATGCCGTAGCGGTTGAGCGCCGTGATTTCCTTGGCTGAGCGGTTCGGGTTGTCGGTGGCAGCGATGCGGCGGAAATAGCCGGCCCAGTTTTCCTCGCACCCGATGTACGTGTGCCAGGGCGTCACGCCATGCGCGCAGTTGTTGACGGTGCCGCGCGTGCGCGTGCCGTTGGGCGAATACTTCGTCACCATGTAGTGCGTGCCGGCGGCCGGGCCGGACAGGACGCACTCCGTGAGCGTGTGGATGCGGCGGTTGTACAGCGAGTTCTTCTTGTAGGACCAGGCGCCGCTCGCGTTTTTCTCGACCTCGATCACGCTGATGCCGTGCACGTAATACTCGCGCAGCACTTCCTCGGGCACGGTGCGCTGGGCCGCGGCGCCGCTGCCGACGACGGTCGGCCCGTTCGGGTGCAGGAACATCGGCGTGATCGCCTCGTGGTTCATGACCAGCAGGCCGCGGCTGCTGTTGGTGGCGCTGTACTTGCCGTCGCTGCCGAGGCCGTAGTAGGCGATCGCATCGTGATGGTCGCCGGCGCGCCAGGCGAAGCTGGCGGCGCTGTCGGTACCGTCGTTGCGATATTCGGGCACGCTGGCGGCGATCGGATCGCCGAGTCGGTACAACACGCTGTAGGTGTAGCCGTTTGCCACCGTCACGGTGTCGGCAACGCTCTTCGGCACGGCGGTGAAGCCGAGCGCGGCGGGGCGCGCCGGCGCGGGGGCTGGCGCTGGGGCGGGATCGTCGTCGCCGCCGCAGCCGGCGAGCGTCAAAGGCGCGCCGACGAAGGCGAGCGCGGCGGCGCCGGCGGACCCTTTCAGCAAGGCACGGCGGCGCGGGCTGGCCAGACGCTGCGCGACGATGTCGCGCAGGTGCGGATTGTTCGACGTATTGGTGACAACATCATCGTCTGCGACTTGCGACATACGATCTCCCCTTGGTTGCAGGGGCGCTACTCTGGGTCGCTACGATGACCGGCGCGTTAAGGGCAGTTGACCCACGCGTGACAGACCGCGGGCGGTGCGCCAGGGCGCGCGGGGTGGCTGCCGGCCAACTCGTATAAAGTGCGCGCCGACCGGTGGTGGCGAAGGAGGATTCGATGCGGATCACGCGCGAGAACTCGGCGTTGCTGGTGATCGACGTGCAGGAGCGGCTCGCCGCGGCGATCGCCGGCAACGAGAGCCTGATCCGGCGCACCGATGCGCTGGCGCAGGCAGCGACCTGGTTCGGCGTGCCGAAGCTTTTGACCGAACACTGGCCGGAGCGCCTCGGCCGCACGGTCGAGCCGCTTCGTAGCCGGTTTTCCAACGGCGAGATCTTCCCGAAGACCGCCTTCGCGGCGACCAACCATCCGACGTTTCTTGAGCGGGTCCACGCGCTGGGCCGGCGACTTGTGCTGATGGCCGGCATGGAGGCCCACGTGTGCGTGTTGCAGACGGCGCTCGCGCTGCGAGAAGTCGGCTTTACGGTCGCCGTGATCGCCGACTGTTGCGGCTCGCGGGTCGGGCGTCAGATCGACCGCGAACTGGCGCTCGCGCGGCTGCAGCAGGCCGGCTGCATCCCGGTGTCAGCCGATGCCCTTTTGTATGAATGGACGGCCACGCCCGAGGATGCGCGCTTTCGCGACGTGCTTGCGCTCGTCAAGACGCTCTGAGGCGGACGGCGCCGCGCGGCCAGGTTGGACGGCCAGGGCCCGACTGTCGCTTGCCGGTCGGGTTTCGCCCTGGCGCGGTGCTCAGCCTTCCAGGGCCTGCCACATCTCGTGATCGCGTTCGGCGGTCCAGATGCGCGGGTCGGCGTAACCGCGCGCGAGGTCATAGGCGCGCGTCACGTCGAAGGGCATGCAATGGTCGAAGATCACCCAGTGGCCGTATTTCGGCTTCAGCGCATCGTAGGTCTCGTGGTACACGGCGCGCAGGTCCTTGCCGGCCGCGACCCCGCGCTTGACGGCGGCATACAGTTCGCTGACAAAGGCGCGCGTGCCGTCGATCGCGGCCTTGACTTCCTCGGGGCTGGTGAGCGCGGGCCCGCGGCCGGGCACGAGTTTCTGCGGCTGCAGGGCTGCGATCGCATCCAGCGTGCGCGGCCAATCCTCAAAGTAGGCATCGCCCGCGTACGGGGTGGCGCCATATTCGACCAGATCGCCCGAGAATAGGATTCTCTCCTGCGGCAGCCAGACGACGGTGTCGCCCTTGGTGTGACCGCGTCCGAGCTGCAATAGCTTCACCTCCAGCTTGCCGAGCCACAGCGTCAATTCGCCACGAAACGTGAGCGTGGGCCAGGTCAGTCCGGGTATCGACTCGACCGCGCGGAACAGCCGCGGAAAGCGGCCGATCTCGCTTTTCATGTCCGCCTCGCCGCGTTCGCGGATCAAATCGTAGGTATCGTGACTGGCGATGATCTGCTGCGCTCCGTAGGCCGAGGCGCCCAGGACACGGACGGCATGGTAATGCGTGAGCACCACGTATTTGATCGGCTTGTCGGTCACGGTGCGGATGCGGCGGATGACGTCCTGGGCCATGACCGGCGTGGCCTGCGTGTCGGCGACGAGAACAGCGTCGTCGCCGATTACAACCCCGGTATTTGGGTCCCCCTCGGCGGTGTACGCGTAGGCGCGCGGCGAAAGTTCCTGGAAGGTGATTTTTTTGTCGTGCAGGTCGGCTTCGGATGCAAATGTTTTGGCCATCGGTATCCCCGCTTCTGATCCCGTTCTCTGAGCGCCGTTTAACGCGGTTGCAGGATTAACACGCGCGGCGGCGCGCTGTCGACTCGCGGCCGCGCACCCGGAATGGGCTCATAGCGGCCCGCGCGCCAGGCATCTAGGAGGTCACCGTAGTTTTCCGCAAATGGATGGCCGACTTGCCCAGTGGTGCCGATCCAGACGCCCGTGCGGCCGGGGGCGAGATCATAGATCGCGCGCAGACTTGCGGCGTGGCGCGTCGAGTAAGGCGCACGCCAATCGTCTCCATCGCGAAGATCCAGCCGTGCAGCGCTCACCGTGAAGCTGTCGCCGCCGAGCGGGACTTGCAATTCGAAGAAGTCGCGCAGCAGGCGGACGCCTGAAAATGGCCGGTGCTCATGGATCGCCCGGTGCGCGTCACCCCAGCGTAGGCTGAGCGGATCGCGACCGGTGACGCGGGCTAACTCGGCGGTCGCCTCGTCCAGCGCCAGCGCAGCCACCTCGGCGCAGGTCTCCTGCACGTTGCGCGTGCTCTGGTCGTCGCACCAGTCGCGCGATACGGCCTGCCCAGACAACACGCGTAGCAGCGTAGCGACATGTTCGGCTGTGCCGAGCAGGTCTTTGGCCCACTGGCCGAGGTCGTCTTCGAAGAGGCGTAGCCGCAGCCGGCGCATCCAGGCGTGAAACAGTAACGGCTCGGCACGATCGGCGTGCATCGCGCCGTCCCACTGCAGCAGCCGTTGCCAGGCAAGGCGGCCGGCGGCGGACGCCGGTTGGGGGGCAAGGGCTTTGAGGGCGCGCATGAGATCGCGTGCGGCTAGCGACACGATGTCCTGTTGGATGCGCCGCATCGACAACTCATCATGCCGCGGCGTCGCCTGCAGTAGCTCGCGGATACGCTGCGCGCGGTAGGGTAGCTGCCAATCGGTGGTGAGGAAATGCTTATAGCCGGGTGGCGTAATGCGTTCATTGGCGGTGACGATCATCTCCTCCGGCGGATTGAACGCGCGCGGCAACTCAGCAAACGGTATCCAGCCGCGCCAGTCGTAGCGAGCATCCCAACCGGGCGCCGGAGCAATTCCTTTTAAATGGTCGTCATCACCACGCAGTGGTGTCCGGCCCGCAGCGACGAACCCGATGTTGCCAGCGGTATCCGCGTAGACGACGTTCTGCATCGCTAGCTTGAACGCCGAGAGCGCCGCCTCAAACTCGGCGGCATTTCGCGCCCGATTCATGGCCCGGATGGCTGCCAGACTAGTATCGCCGGGCTCCAGTGCGGCCCATCGCAGAGCCAGTACGTACTGTGCGCCGTTGAACGTTTTGTCTAGTCCGGGCAACGCGCCAGACATAACTGGGCCGTGGCGGGTGCGCCGGACGACTAATTCAACCGCTGCACCGCCACGCACCGCGATGGTTTCGGTGTTGCGCTCGAAGCGCGCGTAGCCGTCCGGCGTTTGGTACTGCTCGGGGTCCTGCGGATGCAGACGTTCGATATAAAAGTCCTGGACGTCCGGGCCGGTATTGGTGAAGCCCCACGCGACGTCAGGGTTACGACCCAGCAGAACATACGGGATACCGGGCAACGTCGCACCGAACACGTCTAGTCCTGGTGCGCGCAGGCGCGCGAAGTACCATACCGAGGGTGTAGTCAGGCCTAGATGTGGATCATTCGCCAGCAGCGGTTTGCCAGAGACCGTGCGCGTTCCGCCGAGCACCCAGTTGTTGGAGCCGAGCCCCTCGGGCAGCGCCAGTGGTAGTGCAAGGTCTAACTGCGCCAAACCATCGGCCTGGTGGAAAACGTTTGCCCGGCTGCCATCGAAGAGGCCGATCGCGCGATACATCTGCGGATAATCGGCCAAGTGGTGGCGCGACTCGCCGGGGTAAGGCGGTTTGAAGTCCTCGATTTCGGCCTTATTAAAGCGGGACGCCAGGCGCAGCCGCGTCAGCTCATCACGGTATGAGCGCGACAAATCCAGCGCCATCATCAACGCCCACGCGAACGTATCTGCGACCTGCCATGGCGCCGGCGTGCGGCTGCCGGTGAGCAGGAATTCCGGAGGAAGGGGACCTGAGCGGCTCGTCAACGCCGCGTTGATGCCCGCGACGTACGCCTCAACAAGCGCGCGTGTCTGCGGGTCAAGCTCCAGTGCGGCGGCTTGCGCCGCACGGTAGATGCCAAGCGTACGCAAAAAACGATCGGTATCTAGGCCGCGAGGACCGATGAGTTCCGCCAGACGGCCTTGCGCGATGCGCCGGTTGAAGTCGAGCTGCCAGAGCCGGTCTTGTCCATGGACGAAGCCAAGCGCAAACAGCGCATCCGCTTCGGTGGCGGCTTCAATGGTCGGCACGCCACGCGCGTCACGCGTTACCGTGACGCGCGAGGAGACGCCTTCGAGCACCCGCAGACCATCGTGGTCAGGCTGGCTCGCTTTGCGATACCACAGCAAAACACCGAGCAGGGCGATGGCGACGATTAAGCCCGCCAGCCCGACGAGCCGCAGCGCGGCCACAGCTACGGTGCGCCCGTTAAGGCGCCGCGCCGCACGAAATGCGCGGCGCGCAACGCCGCTGCCCATGCCCGCACGGCATGGGGTTTGCGCATGAGAGAGCCTGACGATGTCCTACTTTCACGGGAGAGAGATCCCACTATCATCGGCGCTGAGGCGTTTCACGGTCCTGTTCGGGATGGGAAGGGGTGGTTCCACCTCGCTATGGTCGTCAGGCAAAACCGTTAGCCCTATGCCCAACCACGCGATGATCGCGCTTGCTGGCACAAGGCGCAACCTGGAAGGAGCAAGTCGTTGTCATTGCGCTCGACGCTCAGCCTGGGAAACGAGGCGGCACGGTTATAGGATCAAGCCGCACGGGCAATTAGTACCGGTTAGCTCAAGGCCTCGCAGCCCTTCCACACCCGGCCTATCAACGTCCTAGTCTTGAACGACCCTTTAGGGAGGTCAAGCCTCCGGGAAGACTCATCTTCGGGCGAGTTTCCCGCTTAGATGCTTTCAGCGGTTATCTCTTCCGCACATAGCTACCCGGCGATGCCACTGGCGTGACAACCGGTACACCAGAGGTGCGTCCACTCCGGTCCTCTCGTACTAGGAGCAGCCCCCGTCAATCTT
>JANWXE010000047.1 GCA_025055385.1 Burkholderiaceae bacterium
ATTCAGCAGATTGCGGACACGATCGTCCAATTGCGGCAGGAGCTGGCTTCGGCTCAGCAGCACCTGTACGAGGTCCTCGGCATCAGCGACATCATGCGCGGCGCCACGGACCCAGACGAGACGCTAGGCGCGCAGCAACTGAAGGCGCAGTTCGGTGCTTCGCGCATGCAATTCACGCTGAACGAAATCGCGCAATGGATCGCGAACGCCTGCACGATCCGCGCCGAGATCATCTGCAGGCACTGGCAGCCGGACACGATCATCAAGCGCTCGAACGTGTTGGCGACTCCGGACGCGCAACTTGCGCCGCAGGCCGTGCAGTTGCTGAAGACAGACGAGTGGCGCTGGCGGATCACGGTCGAGCCCGACACGATCGCGAGCATCGACTACGCGCAGGAGCGAGACGCGCGGACGCAACTGCTGCAGCACCTCAGCGTTTTGGTGCAGAACGTGCAGCCGCTGGTTCAGAACGCGCCGCAGGCCGTGCCGCTCGTCATGCAACTGGTCAAGTGGGCGATGGCGTCGTTCAAGGTCGGCAAGGAGATCGAAGGCGCGCTGGACCAGGCGATCGAGGCCGCGAACGCTGCGGCTCAGCAACCGCCGCCTCCGCCGATGGAGATCGAGCTGGAGAAGATGCGGCACGCGAACCAGCTCGCCCTGCAGCAGATGAAGTCCGACACCGAGCGCGATATCCAGGCGAGCAAGGCCGCCCTCGAAGTGCTCAAACTCGGCATGGAGAACCGCCTGCAGGCGATCACGCAGACGGTTCAGGCGCTGGCCGACAACCTGGCTCAGCAACGCGACGACGTTCGCGCGCAACTGGCCATGCAGCGGGATCTAAGCCAGATCCCGCCGCAACTGCAGACGGCGCTCGATGCGCTGCAGCTCAGCATCGACGAGCTGGCGAACCGGAAGCCGCCGAAGCGTCGTCGCCGCCCGATCCGGGACGAGAATGGCGACATCGTCGAAGTCATCGAAGAGGACATCCCCGAAGAGGAAGAGCAGGCGCAGCAGCCTGCCGTACCCCCAACTCCACCCACCGTTTTACCGCCAGGAGTGATGTGACATGCCGCTCATAATCCGGCACGCCTTCGTCTGCCCGATTCCTGACGACCCCGGTCAGTTCGCGGCCGGGCGCGTGACTCCGAGTCGCTGGAACGCGGACCTCGTCGCGAACATGGACAGCGGCCGCGTCCTCGGTCGCACGTCAAGCGGAACCGGCGCGGTCGAGGAGATCACGGTCAGCAGCCCGCTGACGTTCTCTTCCGGGACGTTGGGCGTGCAGACCTTCAGCTCCACGCAACCGGGTGTGGTGCCGGCTTCTGGTGGCGGGACCACCAATTTCCTGCGCGCCGACGGCACGTGGGCCGCGCCTCCGGGTGGTGGCGGAGGCGGCGCGCCCACCGATGCGGACTATGTCGTGCTGTCGGCGAATGCGACGCTGAGCAATGAGCGCGTGCTGGTGGCTGGGTCCGGCCTGACCCTGAACGACGGCGGCGCGGGCGGAAACGTCACGCTCTCCATCGGTTCCGGCGCGGTCACGAACGCGATGCTGCGGAACTCGGCCGCGCTGAGCGTCATCGGGCGTTCGTCGAACTCGTCCGGCAGCCCTGCCGACATCACCGCGAGTACCGACGGGCACGTCCTGCGCCGCAGCGGCACGACGCTTGGGTTCGGGCAGGTCTCGACGGCCGGAATCGCGGACGCCGCGGTCACTGACGCCAAGCTGCGCGATTCAGCGGCGCTGAGCGTCATCGGTCGGGCTGCGAATACAGCGGGGGCGCCGGCCGATATCGCGGCGGGCGCGGACGGCCAGGTACTGCGCCGCAGCGGTACGACCCTTGGGTTCGGGCAGGTCTCGACGGCCGGAATCGCGGACGCCGCGGTCACTGACGCCAAGCTGCGTTCTTCCGTGGCGCTGAGCGTCATCGGACGGGCCGCGGATACTGCGGGGGCGCCGGCCGATATCGCAGCCGCGAACGACGGGGAGGTGCTACGCCGCAGCGGCACGACGCTCGGGTTCGGCACACTGACTTCGGGCGCGTTCGCGGCAAACACCATGCCGGTCGGCACGATCAGCATGACCAGCGGGCGGCTTCTGGGCCGTACGACGACGGGCGCAGGCTCTGCGGAGGAGATCACGGTCAGCGGGCCGCTGACGTTCTCTTCCGGGACGTTGGGCGTGCAGACCTTCAGCTCCACGCAAGCAGGTGTCGTGCCTGCGTCCGGCGGCGGCACCACGAACTTCCTGCGCGCCGACGGTACCTGGGCGGCGCCTACGAGCGGCGGGGGCGGAAGCCCGGGAGGAAGCGATCGCCAGGTGCAGTTCAACAACGCCGGTGCGTTCGAAGGGGCGTCCAATGTCCAGATCGAGAGCGGCGGGCACCTGCGGCTGCCGGCGGTCACGGGCGATCCTGATGCGCCGAGTTCGGCGGGGCTGGTGCCCTATGTACGATCGCTCGCCACGCGCCCGCATATCTGGGTTCGTTCCTCCGCGGGCGACCCCGCGCAGGCGCTGCAGCGGGCGCTGTACCACATGCGGCATCCGCAGATCGTGGGCCCGACCAACGGTACGAACGCTCCGACGGCCCTCGGCGTCACGGTCGCGACAAGCGGCACCCTTTCGTTCCAGTTCGCCGCTGGCTCCAGCAATCGCTGGACCTCGACGCCGCGTAAGCGCTACGTCAGCGCAACGACGGCAGGCTCTACGGCGGGGGTGCGAGCTGGCTATGTCTCGTTCTACCGCGGCAGCGCGGCCGGCTATGGCGGGGTTTTCTTCGCGGCGCGCGTTGGGCAGAGCGCGAACTTCGACGGCTGCCAGTTCTTCGCGGGCTTATGCGCCGCGACGGCGGCTCTCGGCGGCGAACCCTCCGCGCTGAACAACATGATCGGTATCGGGTACGACTCAACGGACGCAGCCTCCGGCAACTGGTACCTAATGCATAACGATGGTTCCGGTACCGCAACGAGAATCGAACTGACTTCGCTCGCGCGCGGCGTAGATCAAGGGTTCGACCTCTTCATCTACAACCCGCCGAATAGCGGAAACTTCCACGTGCAGATCATTCGGCTCTCGGACAATACCGAGGTTTACAACAACGTGATCTCAACCGATGTCCCGGTGGCTGATACTGGCTTGACCTGGAAGGTCGAAGCCAGGAATGGCGCGACGACGAACGCTGTGTCCGTCGAGCACAATTTCATCTACGTCGAGCCTCTGAGCTGATGGCGACCGCGTTCCAGGTTGATGCGTTTCAGAGCGACGCCTTCCAGGTCCTGGGCGGCGCCGCGCAGCCGCTCCAGCCATCGTGGGACGACGGCGATGAGCGTCGGCGCCGGAAGCGCGAGCGTGAGGAGCGGGAGGCCCTGGAGCACCTGCGAAAGGTGCTCAAACAGATCATCGAGCCGGTGCAGGAAGAGGCGGCCGTCGAGCTGGAGGTAAAGGCGGCTCCGCGACGGGCGGAGGTCAGGGCCCCGAAACTCGGGTACGTCCTGCCGATCCTGCCGAGCATCGATCCGGCCCTGATTGCGCGTAAAATCCAGGAAGCAATCGACCGCACGCGCGCCGAGCGGGCGAATGCACGCAGGCAGCAGGAGATCCTGGACGAGGTGATGCGGATCGAAGACATGCTCGCGGAACTGAGCGAGCGCGCACGGCTTCGGCTGCAGAAACGGCAACGCGAAGAGTGGTTGCTGCTTTTCAACTGATAGGAGACGCCCATGTCGAATCATCTCCCTAACGAAAACCCCAAGCAGGAGCCGCGCAGTTGGTTGGCGCGGATTCGCGCTCGCATCGACGCGCTGCGCGAAAAAGGACCGAAGCCGACGCAGAGCCTCGGCGACGGGGCGGCTGCTGAAGCCGCGCGCGAACTCGCGCAGCGTCGCATGCGGATCGACCAGGCCATCGACAACGCGACCCAGTAATGCCTCGACGCCGCTTCATCCAGTGGGAGGGCCGACTCTACGAAGTCGGCGTCGACGAGCTGCCGGAGTCCTACTACACGCAGCGCGGGAGAGACTCTCTGCAGTCCCAGGACGGCCTACTGTGGAACGACCGTGCCTACGACGGCTTGCGTGCTACCGATGGCACCGACATCTCGTCCCGGAGCAAGCACCGCGAGTACATGCGCGTGCACGGGTTGACAACGATTGACGACTTCAAGAACGAATGGGAGCGCGCGGCAAAACGCCGCGCCGAGTACTACACCACCGGCGGAGATCATCGAGCGCGGCGTGAAGCGGTCGAGCGCGCGCTTTACCAAGTGCTGAACCGCCGGAGATAGGGCATGTCGGTCCTCGGGAAGCTTCTGAGCAAAGGGATGCAGCGTCAGGCGGCGCGCGCTGAGGCCCTGCGTCGCGCCGGTATCGAGCCGATCGTCCCGGACCATCTACGCGGCGAGGACCTCGTCGGCCGCGGCGTCGAGGATCAGATCACGGGCGGTGTCCGCCCGCTGCAGGAAGCCGCGGAGCGCTACATGCGGGACGCCGGCATCGACTACCGGCCGCAGCGGCAGTTCGTGGAGGTCGATCCGGAGTTTGCAACGCGCGTCGCCAAGGCGTACGAGGAGATGAAGCACAACCCGAACGATCCGATGGTGCGCGCCGCGTACCAGAAGATGATCGAGGAGACCGTCGCCCAGTACGAGGCGCTACGGAGAGCCGGGTACAAATTCGACTTCATGCCGGAGGGGCGGGACCCCTACGGCAATCCGCGGAACGCGATTAAGGACCTGGTGCAGAACAAGCGCATGCTCGTGTTTCCGACGGAGGCTGGTTTCGGCGGGCCGGCGAGCAAGCACATCGACGTCAGCGACAACCCGCTCCTGATGAAGGTCGGCGAGAAGTGGAGCGGCAAGGACGTCACGGCGAATGACCTATTCCGGGCCGTGCACGACGCCTTCGGGCACGCAAAAGAGGGCGTTGGCTTCCGGGCACGAGGGGAGGAGAACGCATTCCAGCAGCACATGACCATGTACTCGCCCCTCGCAGCGCGCGCCATGGCGACCGAGACGCGCGGGCAGAATTCGTGGGTGAATTTCGGCCCGTACGCGGCCAAGAATCGACGCGCGAGCCCTGCCGATACCGAGTACGCGCCGCAGAAGGTTGGCCTCCTGCCGGATGAGCTTGTTTTCGGGCGTACAGTACGAGCCGACCTCTTGCGACGCGCCCGTGAACTCGAACGCAGCATGGGGTATTGATCATGTCGATCGTCGGAAAAGTACTCGGAAAAGCAGCGCAACGCACGGCGGCGCGTGCGAAAGCAGACGCGATCCGCGAGGCCGCGGTCGACGCCCCTGCTGGAGCCGTGCGCCGGTTCAAAGAGGGTGAGAAGGCCGGCATCTACGCCGGGACCGAAGCATTCGGAGGCATTACGCCGCAGAAACTCGGCAAGATGCGCAAGGACTACTACGCGCATGTCGAGCGCGGCGCACGAATAGGCGCGGACAAATGGTACGATCGTACGAGCCAGACGATCTATGACCTCACCGGCCGCGATCCGCTGCAGGCGGACAAGGTTGCAGACGCGCTTGCAGTCACCAGCGCCAATACGCCAGTCGGGCAAAACCTCATGTTCGCGGCTAAGGGGGTGAACCAGGCGGCTGTTGGAGATCCCGTACGCACCGGCATGTTCCCCAACACCATGGGTCCGCGCATTGAAGCCGCCTGGGAGCAAGAGGTCGCGGGCGCCGGGCTTGGCTTGAAGCGTTCGCCGTATCGAGCTGGGCTCTCGGTCGCATGGCGCGGCCCGCAAGAGGTGCAGCGAGCGACGCACGACATCCACGACGTGCGGGCTTGGGGCATCGTGGACCCGAAAACCGGCGAGCCGTGGTCGAAGGGCGTTGGTGAAGCCGGGCACCGCTTCCTGGATGAGCAGACGAAGTACATCGTGGACCTCGCCAACGCGCGCGCACTCGGCGGTCGTACCGACTGGATGCCGCATCAGACGCAGGCCGCGGCGTGGGTGTCGCAGAAAGCTGCGCACAAGGGCGTGCCGCTTGAGGAGGCCGCGAAGGACTACACCGATTTCGTCAACCAGTACAGCGCGATGATTACGCGCGAATGGCCGACCAGCGTCCCGGAGCACCTGCCAGAGCTCGCCCGCGCGCCATTCGCCATTCAGCGCGAATACAGCGACGCGATGGAGAAGCTGGTGCGGAACGCGGCCGGCGGCGATCGCCTCGTGACCGAAACCGGCGGCCTGTCCCCGAGCACGCTGACCAATCTCGGCATCTACGAGGGGCAGGTCGGTCCGGGTTTCGCGTCGCGCGTCCTGTTCGGGAAGGAGACGGGCAAGGCAGCTGTCGATCCGGCATCGCGGCGCTACCTCGATGCCCTCGCCGCCGCGCACGGGACGCTGGGGACGCAAAAGCAAGTGGCGTGGAACGCGCGGGTCGGTGACGCACCGGTATCTCGCGCGAACGTCTTCGACGTGGTAATGGGTCGGCCGGCGACAGAGGCTGAAATTGCAGCCGCGGCGCGGGTCGTGGGCGACGACGCCGTGCCGATGGTCGGACCGGACGGCCTGCGCGTGCTCGATTTCAGCACGGACCCCGCGGTGAAGCGCGCCCGGGCGGAGGCGCTACGCAATATGCAACTGGGCGAGGTGCGCCCGGGGATCGCAGAGACGAACCTGGTGCCGCAGGGCCCGAAGGGCTTCAGTTACGCGCCGTTGCTCGATGCGATGGAGGTCGCCGGGCCGCGGTTCGTCACGAACATGAGCCGAGTCATGCAGAGCGTGGCTCCGCAGGTCCTGGCGAAGACGCGCGAATTCTCTAAGAAGTACGGCTGGACCGAAGCGCCGTGGTTCGAGGCGGCGATGAAAGCGCTGTCCGAGGGCGGCCTGCCGAAGCTTCGAGAACTTCAACGAGCCGGCATTGTCCCGGTCGGCTTCGTTGCCCTGGTTGCGGGACAGCTAGACGAGGAAAACTGACATGGACCAACCCACCCAAACCACGGACCTGCGCGGCGCGATCGAATCGGCCGTCGCGACAGCGGACGCCCCAGCGCCGACGCCCGCTCCTGCTGCGCCGGCCCCCGCCCCGGCGCCAGCGCCAGCAGCCGCCTCGACCGACAGCGGGCGCCCGCGCGACGCCCTTGGCCGGTTCGTGCCGATGCAGAAGGAGCCGCCGCAGCCCCCGACGCCTGAGATCAAGACCCCGCCCCCGCCGACGGCAGACGCGGCCGCAGCAGCGAAGGCGAAGCTCGATGCCGAGGCGGAGGCCGCGAACCGCGCGGTGATGCGGGCGCCGGCCAGTTTCTCGCCGAAGGCTCGCGAGCACTGGGCGGCCCTGCCGGCGGAGGTGCAGGCAGAGATCGTCAAGCGCGAGCGCGACATCCAGCGCGCGATGCAGGAAACCGCCGGGGCTCGGCAGTTCTCGGCGCGCATGGCCCAGATTTTGGAGCCGCACCTGCCGTTCATCCACCAATTGGCGAACGGGGATCCTTTCACCTACGTGAACAACATCCTGTCGGCGTCGCTGGCGCTGCGAACCGGGACGCCGCAGTTCAAGGCCGAGATGGTGGCCGAGATCGTGCGCCAGTTCGGGGTCGATATCCAGCTCCTGGACACGGCCCTGGCGAACCTCCCGCTGCCGCAGAACGTGCCCGGGCAGGTGCCGGAGCAGCAGATTCAAGCAATCCTCCAGCGCGAACTGGCGCCGGTGAAGAACCTCATGGCGTCTCTGGAGCAGCAGCGCCAGGCCGCCTATCAGCAGGCATACGAACAGGAGGCCGCCGAGATCCAGGAATTCGCGCCGCAGGCGGAGTTCTTCGAGGACGTGCGGGAGATCATGGCGGATCTCGTGGAGGCCGCGGCGAAGCGGGGCTTCGACCTGGACCTGCGGAGTGCCTACGACCAGGCGTGCCGAATTCATCCAGAGGTCCGGAGCGTGTTAGAATCGCGACAGCGCTCTCAGCAAACGCAGGGCGCCGCCGCTGCCATGAACGCAGCCGCTCAGCGCGCAAAAGCCGCCGCTTCGAGCGTGGTCGGGCAGCCGGCGGTCGGTACTCCGGCCAGTGCACCCTCTGGCGCAGCAGCCAGCTTGCGGGCCAGCCTGGAGGAGGCCATCGCTCGACACAGCGTTGGATCCTGAAGCGCTCTCCGCAGGCCGGAGGAGGCGAACCGCGCCGCGGCCATCGCCCGAGGTCTCAGCGGCCACGCCGCCAGGCGCCGTGCCATCCGTCGCGAACACGGCAGTCGGGGCGAACGGGACGCACTGAACCCCTTCGTTCAACCTAACGGAGTCAAGAATGGCTTTCCCCAACATCAGCGATATCGTCGCCACGACGATCCAGAATCGCTCGCGCGTGCTCGCTGATAACGTGACGCGCCACAACGCTGCGCTGGCGAAGTTGAGTGAGCGCGGCAACGTCAAAACCGTCTCCGGCGGTAACGTCATCCTGCAGGAGCTGATGTTCGCCGAGAACAACAACGCAAGCTGGTACCTGGGCTATGACCCGCTGCCGACCGCGGCGCAGGACGTGCTCTCGGCCGCGGAGTTCCCGTACAAGCAGCTCGCTTGCCCGATCGTGATTTCGGGCCTGGAGCAGCTGCAGAACAGCTCCAAGGAGGCTTTCATCGACCTGCTGGAGGGCCGGATCGCGGCCGCCGAGGCGACGATGATGAACCGCCTCGCGGCCGGCGTGTACGCCGACGGCACGGGCTTCGGCGGGAAGGAGCTTACGGGCCTGAACGCTGCTGTTCCGGTCTCGCCGAGCACCGGCGTCTACGGCGGCATCGATCGCGCGGTGTGGTCATTCTGGCGTTCGCGCGTGGCGGACGTGAACACGTTCGCAACCGCCACGCTGCCGGTGCAAGCGACCTTCAACTTGATCTGGGCGCAGCTCGTCCGCGGCGTCGATCGGCCGGATCTCATCCTGGTCGATAACGTGATGTGGACGAACTACGTCCGTGAGTTGCAGGCGCAGCAGCGCTTCACCGACCCGCGGCAGGCCAGCTTCGGCTTCCCGTCGATCAAGTTCATGGACGCGGATGTGGTGCTGGATGGCGGTATCGGCGGGTTCTGCCCCGCGAAGACCGCGTTCTTCCTGAACACCAAGTACATCTTCCTGCGTCCGCACGCTCAGCGGAATATGGTTCCGCTGTCGCCGAACCGTCGCGCGCCTGTGAACCAGGACGCCGAGGTCCAGATCCTGGCCTGGGCTGGGAATCTGACCTGCGCCGGCGCCCAGTTCCAGGGCCGTGTGGTTGACACCCGTCCGTAATCCTCCGTGGTGGGTGGGTTGGGGGTGTCGGTGACCGCGCAAAAGGAAACCGCCCCCCTCTTTTTCCTCCACGACTTGCAGAAAGGAGTTTGAGATGTACACCGTTGTTGGTCTCGCGCCCTCGGAGTTTCAGACGGCTTCTGACGGCGCGGCTTTCCGTCTGGGCACGATCGGCGCCTACGAGGATCCGGTGCTCGGCACGCGCGTCTTCGTGTACGGGCGCGCGAACGCCGCGATCACCGGTCGCGGCTTCGTGGTCGTTGAGGACGGCCCGAATACCTGGCGCATGATCGACTCCACTGTCGCGAACGGCGGCACCGCCGGCCATGGCTCGCGCGTCGGCGTGGCGCAAACCGCGCTGGCTGCGAACCAATTCGGCTGGTTCCAGATCGCCGGCCGCGGCCCGGTGCGCACCGCTGCCAGCTCGGCCAAAAGCAGCCGCATCAACACCACGAGCACCGCCGGGCAGGTCCACACGACCGGCTCCGCCGGGGACGAGGTGATCAACGGCATGACCCTCTTGGCCGCGTCCGGCGGCTCCGCCGGCGTCAACGAAGACGGCATGCTGAGCTTCCCGACCGTTGGCGCGACGCTGTAATGCTGTCCCGGACCGGGGGCTGCGGCCCCCGGTCTTCCCCCTACCTCTGGAGAAACCAATGACCCTTGACGAGCTTCAGAAAGCCCAAAACACCCCGACGGACTTTTCGCGCCTCGACGCCGCGGTGATCGAGGACGCCATGCTGACGCAGGACGCCCGATTCGCGGCGGACTCGCACCTCTATGTCAGCTTCTACACCAAGCCCACGTTGCGGCCACGCGAGAGTCAAGAGCAGGGTCGGCCGATCTACCGCGACGAAGTCTACGTACGGATCCTGATCCCTGGCGACAAGCAGAACCAGGTGGACCGCCTGGCGAGCGAGCAGGACATCCAGCGCTTCCGCAAGCAGTACGATGCCTTCCTGCAGGGCAAGCAATTGAACGAAGGCACGCCGCTGGAGGCGGTCGGGTTCATTCCACCGAGCTTAGTCGCGGAGTTGAAGCACTTCAACATCACGACCGTCGAGCAACTGGCGGAAGTGAACGACGGCGCGGTGCAGAACATGCAAGGCCTCGCCATGTGGCGGCAGAAGGCGCGTGCCTATGTCGAACTGACGCACAGCCCGGAGGCCCTGCATGAGCGCGTCTCGAAGGCCGAGCAGGAGAACGCAGAACTCCGCGCCCTCGTCGAGCGCCTGCAGAAGAAGGCGAAGGAGTAACGCGTGCCGGTCAGCATCGAACGGAACCCGACGCTGCTCGACGTCGTTGACGATCTGGCGCGCGTCACCGGGTTCTCGAACGCGCTGACCGACGCCGCCGGGTCCACGGACCCGGCGGTTGGCCAATTCGTTGCCGCCGCGAACTACGCGGCGCGCGAACTCCTGCAGGAGAACGTCTGGCCGCACCTGATCCGCGAGCACACGATCACGGTGCAAGCGGCCACCCCGGGGCAGGCCGTGCGTGAGTACGACCTGCCGGAGGATTTCTACAGCCTCGTGCTGCAGACCGGCAATGACGGCACGAACCAGGTGCATGCTTTCGGGCCGCTGTCGCCCGCCGTCTGGCAGTCGATTCGGACCCTTTCGCCGCTCGCTCCGGGCCACAACCTGATGTGGCGCCTCGTCGGCGAAACGAAGATCGCATTCCTCTACCCGCCGTCCTCGCCGACCACGTTTCGCTTCGAGTACCTGTCGCAAGCGTACGTCCAGGACGCGGACGACCTGACGCTATTCAAGAACATCGCGCGCAAAAACGGCGACCGCTTCTTATTCGACGAGACCCTGATCAAGCTATTGGCGCGCGTGAAGTGGCTGGAGACGAAAGGGTTCGACGCCGGAGCAGCGACGGCGGATTATCAGCGCGCGCTGCAAGCTCGGGTGCGCCGCCTCGACGGCGCGCAGGTGCTGAGCATGATTGGGCCGCTGCATCGAGCGTGGATGCCGTGGGATGACGTGAACATCCCACGGACCGGCGTCGGGAGTTAACCCATGCCTCAGGCGCCCCTCCCATTGCGTCTTCCCCCGAGCCGCAAGACCGCGGCCGTGCGTATCAACACGTCGATCTTCGTGCCTCCTCCAACCGGCGGGCTGAACTTCCGCGACCCGTACCAAATCATGCCGCAGACGGACGCGATCGTGCTAGACGATTGCATAGCGCGGCAAAACGGCGTCGAAACGCGCGGCGGCTGGCGCGAGCATCAGACGGGGCTGAACGTCAGCGGCAATACGATCGTTGAGACGCTGTTACCGTACAACGCTCATTCAATGGTCGATGACCGCCTTTTCGCGTGCATCGGAAACCGAATTATCGACGTCACCGCTGGGGGCAGCACGCCGCCGGCCGGCCTCACGGTGTCCAACGTCTCGGACTCGTTCTGGCACTCGACGCAGTTTCAGACCAGCACCAATAACTTCCTGTGCGCCGTCAACAACGGCGGCGGCTTCTGGACGTACGACCCGGTGAACGGCTGGGTGAAACGAACCCTAACGAACGGGCCGGCCAATATCGACAGCATCACCAGCGTGTCCGTATGGAAGAAGCGCCTGCTCTTCACGTTCGCGAACGACAGCCGCTTCTATTACCTAGCGCCGGAGGCAATCGCCGGAGCCCTGTCTCCGTTCGATTTAGGGCCGCAAATGAAACACGGCGGCACGCTCGTGGCCACAACGAGCTTTACGCGTGACGGCGGTTCGGACATCGAGGACTATCTCGTCGCCTTCGGCTCCGAAGGCGACGTCATCGTCTACGCTGGATATGACCCGTGGAACGTCGCCAATTTCCAGCTCGTCGGCTCCTGGTACGTGGGTCCGTTTCCGCGCCGCCCGACGTTCTACACGACCGTCGGCAGCGACCTGTACATCCTCTGCGAGACCGGCATTGTGCCGCTGTCGATGCTGGTCGGCGGGCGCTGGAGCCCAGCCGTGCTGCAGAACCCGATCACGGGCAAGATCGAGGCCCCGCTGCGGGATTCGCTCGTGCGCACGCGCTACGATAACCGTTGGGAGGTGTTCACCATCCCGGCCCTTGGAGTTCTCGTACTCAAACAACCGCAACAGACCCTGCCGTATCACCTTATGTGGGTGATGAATATCGGTACCGGAGCTTGGTCGAACTTCAATGGCGTCCCTGCGCATTCTTGCGCCGTGCTTCGCGATACGTTCTACTTCGGCACGACCGATGGCCGCGTGGCGCGCGCGTTCTCGTCCGATCTGGCGAACGACGGCATCCTGCTCAACGGCACTGGCGGAAGCGTCATCGAGGCGACCATACAGGCCGCGTTCTTGTCGTTCGGCAACAGCGGTCAACTGAA
>JANWXE010000051.1 GCA_025055385.1 Burkholderiaceae bacterium
GGCAACCACAACGGCTCGCTCGATCGTGCGCTGGCGATCGTCGACGCGGTTGCCGACGCCGGTGCGCAGGCGGTCAAGCTGCAGACCTACACGGCCGATACGATGACGCTCGACTTGGCCGAGCGCGAGTTCGTGATCGACGATCCGAAGAGCCTTTGGGCCGGACGCACACTGTATGACCTGTACCGCGAGGCCCATACGCCCTGGGCGTGGCACGCTCCGATCTTCGAGCGCGCGCGGGCGCGGGGACTGGTGGCGTTTTCCACGCCGTTCGATTCGACCGCGGTCGACTTTCTCGAATCGCTGGACGTGCCCTGTTACAAGATCGCGTCGTTCGAGAACGTCGATCTGCCGCTGATCCGCAAGGCGGCGGCCACCGGCAAGCCGCTGATCATCTCGACGGGACTTGCCACCCTGGCGGAGATCGGCGAGGCGGTAGCCGCTGCGCGCGAGGCAGGCTGCCGTGATCTCGTGCTGCTGAAATGCACGAGTGCCTATCCGGCCTCGCCCGCCGACAGCAACCTGCGCACGATTCCGCATCTGCGGGCGGCGTTCGGCTGCGAAGTGGGGCTTTCCGACCATACGCTTGGGATCGGTGCAGCGCTGGCGGCCATCGCCATGGGCGCCAGCGTGATAGAAAAACACGTAACGCTACGGCGCGCCGATGGCGGGGTCGACAGCGCGTTCTCGCTGGAGCCACACGAGCTGAAACACCTCGTCGAGGACGCAGAGCGCGCACGACAGGCGCTCGGTCAGGTGCGATACGGGCCAACTCCGGACGAGGTCGGGTCACTTCGCTTTCGCCGGTCGCTGTACGTCGTGCGGGACGTGCAGCAAGGCGAGGCATTTACGCCTGAAAATGTGCGCGCCATCCGGCCAGGACTCGGACTGGCGCCGAAGTACCTGGCCCAAGTTCTCGGGCGACGCGCTGCCCGAGACATTCGGGCAGGGACGGCGATGACGTGGAATTTGCTCGGCTGAGGGGCCGACGACGTGAGGGGTCCGATGCGGGAGGGCAACTCTGTTTTGATAACGGGCGGTGCTGGATTCCTGGGTTCTCACCTCTGCGAGCGTCTGTTGAGAGAAGGTCGCGAGGTCTTATGCGTCGATAATTTTTTCACGGGGACTCGACGCAACATCGAACATCTACTCGGGCACCGACGCTTCGAGCTGCTGCGGCACGACGTGACGTTTCCGCTGTACGTCGAGACAGACCAGATCTACAACCTGGCATGTCCGGCCAGCCCGATCCACTACCAATTTGACCCCGTGCAAACCACGAAAACCAGCGTGCACGGCGCCATCAACATGCTGGGTCTGGCCAAGCGGCTGCGCGCGCGCATCCTGCAGGCGTCGACCTCCGAGGTCTATGGCGATCCGGAGGTGCACCCGCAGACCGAGGACTACTGGGGCCGCGTCAACCCAATCGGTGTCCGTAGCTGCTACGACGAGGGGAAGCGCTGTGCCGAGACCCTTTTCTTCGACTACTGGCGCCAGCACAAGCTCGAGATCAAGGTTGTGCGCATCTTCAACACCTACGGCCCGCGCATGCATCCGAACGATGGTCGTGTGATCAGTAACTTCATCGTGCAGGCGTTAAAGGGTGAGGATCTAACGATCTATGGCACCGGTCAGCAGACGCGCTCGTTCTGTTATGTCGAGGACATGATCGAAGCGTTGGTGCGGATGATGGATTCGCCCGCGGAGTTTACCGGGCCGGTGAACGTCGGCAATCCTGCGGAGGTATCGATTCTTGAGCTCGCCGAGCGCGTGCTGCGGCTCGTTGGCGGTCGGTCGAAGCTCGTCTTCAAGCCCCTGCCGCCAGACGATCCGAAGCAACGCCGCCCGGACATCACGCTGGCCAAAACGAAGCTCGGCTGGGAACCGAGGGTTTCGCTGGAAGATGGTCTAAAAGAAACTGTTTCTTACTTCCGGCAGTTGCTGTCGGCCTGAG
>JANWXE010000067.1 GCA_025055385.1 Burkholderiaceae bacterium
GCGTAGATCAGCGGCACGCGCTGCTGCTGGCACCATTCGAGCAGCGCCAGTGAGTAGCGATAGTTGTTCTGCATCATGTAGCGGCCGTCGGACTCCATCGTGTCCGAGCAGGCGCCTTGATGGAAAACCACGGCAGGGGGCGGCAGCGCGCGCCGCTGCACAAGCTCGAAAAATTCCGTCTTGTCCAGGTAATCGGCAATCTCGCCGTCGGCGAGATTGCGGAATTTGTCCGCCCGCGTCAGGTTGTCGACCGCGAGAATTTCGTCCTCGCCGCGCTCGTTCAACGCCCTGACCAGGTTGGCGCCGATGAAGCCCGCAGCGCCTGTGACGACGATGCGCATCAGTCCCTCGTGCAGATCGCGCGCGATACTGCCACAGCACCTGCCCGCCCGCCTCGTCCGCCGCGTACCCCGCTCATCAAAGCAGTTCCTCGTAGGCGACGGTTGCGGTTCCGAGCTTGCCGACGACGATGCCGGCGGCGCGGTTGGCAAGCGCCACCGCGTCGCGCAGCTCGGCGCCAGCCGCCAGCATCGCGCCCAGCACGGCGATGACGGTGTCGCCGGCACCGGAGACGTCGAACACCTCGCGCGCCTGCGCTGGGACCGTCCAGGCACCCTCGTCGGTGAACAGCGTCATGCCCTCTTCGCTGCGGGTCAGCAGCAACGCCGACAGCGCCAACTCCCGTCGCAGTCTCTGCGCGCGCACGTGCAGGTCCCCTTCGTCGCGCCAGCGGCCGACGACCTCGCGCAACTCGGCGCGGTTAGGCGTAATCAACGTGGCGCCGGCATAGCGGGAGTAGTCGTCTCCCTTGGGGTCGATCAGCACCGGTTTGCCGGCAGCACGCGCCAGCTCGATCATGCGAGCGATATGCGTTAAGCCCCCTTTGCCGTAGTCGGACAGCAGCACGAGGTCATAGCGCGGCAGCAGCGCCTCGAACTCGCCAAGCTTCGCAGCCAGCACCTCAGTCTGCGGCTGGCTTTCAAAATCCACCCGCACCATCTGTTGTTGCCGGCCGATCACCCGCAGCTTGACCGTGGTCTGCAGCGCGCCGTCTTCGTGCAGATGTGCGCAAATCCCGTACGCGTCGATCAGCCTGGCAATCGCCCGCCCTGCTTCGTCGGCACCGACCACAGTCAAGAGACCCACCTGCGCACCCACGGCGGCGACGTTGCGCGCGACGTTGGCGGCGCCACCGAGTCGCTCCTCCGTGTGCCGGATCCGCACCACCGGCACCGGCGCCTCCGGCGAGATGCGCTCCACCTCGCCGAACCAGTATCGATCCAGCATCGCATCGCCCACCACCAGCACGCGGCGCGCGGCGAGCACCTCGCGCGGCGGCGGGCGCAGCGCCGAGTCGCCCTCAGAGCGTGCAGCCGGCGCCATCATGCGACCACGCGGCACGCGGCGGCGAGCACCAGACGCGCCTCAGCGATTGCAGCCTGACCCTCCTCGGCACCGTATTCGCGCGTCGGGATGAAATCGATGTCGCCGTAAAAAGCGAGTTCGCGGTCTTTGCGCAGCCGCTTGGAGATGCGCGCCAGATCTGGCAGCTCAGCCCGCAGCGGCTCGTCGAACAGCTCTGCATGCTCGAGCAAAATGGGGCCGACGTCATGCCATTTCGGCGGGTCAATGCCGACGTGCCGCAGCATGGCCTTCAGGGCTAGCTCGACTAGCTCCTGCGCGACTCGCACGACATCGGACCTTGCCCCGCGTTGCGCAAGGAAATCCAGCATCTCCGCGCGCACGCTGGCTTTAACCAGATAGCTGCGAGCAAGCTCATCAGCGGTCATAGCTCGATGCGATCGCCTGGGCGGTAGTCTGGCTTCAGCAGCCAGTAATAGCCGCCTCGCAGGCGCCGGCGCTGTGCCCCAAGTTGCCGCAAGCGCGCGCGCAGGCCATCGAGGTAAGCGGCGAAAAACTGCTCACGGTCGTACAGGATGCGTGCCTCAAGCGTCATGTCCAGAAACAGCGGGCTGCCGTGCTCAACTTCGGGCCGCGACAAGATGAGCGGCGACACTTCCGCGTGGATGCCGCAGCGGCGCGCCGCTTCGAAATCGCGCTGCAGTTGCGTCTCAATGCGCTCGAATTCCAGCAGGCGCGCCCGGCGGCCTACTGGGAGCGCGTCTGCGATTAGCAACACGTCAATATCCGAGTCGAAGCGCATCGTGCCACGCGCCACCGACCCATAGAGAACGAGCGAGACCAGCCGCGCCTGATAGTAGGCCTCGCATTCCCGCAGCAGCCGCTGCATCAGATGCTCGTAGCTCGCGTGCAGCATCGGTGCCACGGGCCTATGCCCAACCGCCGAGGCCGAGCCCATGCTCGATCAACGTGCAGAACACGTGCCCTAAGAAGATGTGCGCTTCCTGGATGCGCGCGGTTTCCTCCGCTGGCACGACGATGGGGATGTCTACCTGCGCGGCGAGCTGGCCGCCGTGGCGGCCGAGCAGACCGACCGTGGTGATGCCGATCGGTTTGGCGACCGCTACCGCGCGGATCACGTTCGGCGAATTGCCCGAGGTGGAGATCGCAACCAGCACGTCGCCGGCGCGGCCCAGTGCCTCAACCTGGCGCGCGAACACCTGCTCAAAGCCATAGTCATTGCCGATCGCGGTCAGCGCTGAGGAATCGGTGGTCAGCGCAAGCGCCGGCAGTGCGCGCCGGTCGCGTACCAGCCGTCCCACCAGCTCCGCCGCTAGGTGCTGCGCATCGGCCGCCGAACCGCCGTTGCCGCAGAACAGGATGCGGTTGCCGTTATTGACGGCCTCAACCGCCGCATGGGCCGCCGCGATCAGATGCGGGCGCAGCGCGGTCAGCGCGGCAAAGGTGCGCGTGTGGGCGGCAAGCGCGGCCTCGAACAGTTCAGAGGCAGTCATCGTTCGATGCGGTCGCGCGCGCGGTGTGTGGCTTGAGGTTGCAGGACGCGGCGCAGCCGGTGCCGCAGCGGTGGCCACCCAGCGCCCCGAGCCAGGCGCCCGCCTCGTCAAGGGACCGTCGCAACAGCTGCTGTGGCTTGCACAGGCCGCGCGTCACCGGGCCAAACAGCGCGAGCGCCTGCAGCCGCTCGCTGTAGGCGTCGCGGCGGTCGGCGGTCGCCGCGCCGATGAGCCGTTCGAAAGTCCGATGCAGCATGGCCGCATTCTGCCGCAGCGTTTGCATGAGCGCAGCAACCGAGTGCTCACTACACCCTGTAGTACTGCCGGTACCAGGCGACGAAGCGCGGCAGCCCGGTTTCGATCGTGGTAGTGGGCCGCCATCCATAATCGCGTGTCAGCGGCCCGATATCGGCGCAGGTTTCCTTCACGTCGCCTGGCTGCATCGGCAGCATCCGCATCTGCGGCGAGCGGCCGACCGCGGCGGCCAGCACCTCGATGAAGCGCAGCAGCGGCTCGGGGCGGTGGTTGCCGATGTTGTACAGTCGGTGGGGCACGCCATTTTCATCCGGCGCGGGTGGCCGGTCCAAGACCCGCAGCAAGCCGTCGACGACGTCGTCGATGTAGGTGAAATCGCGCTTCATGTCGCCGTGGTTGTAGACCTCGATCGGCTCACCGGCGAGGATTGCGCGCGTAAACTTAAAGGCAGCCATGTCGGGGCGGCCCCAGGGGCCGTAAACCGTGAAGAAACGCAAACCCGTCAAAACCAGCCCGAACTGGCGCGCGTACACATAGGCCATCAACTCATCGGCCCGCTTGGTAGCCGCATAGAGGCTGACCGGTTGATCGACCCGGTCCTCGACCGCAAACGGCAGTTTGGTGTTAGCGCCATAGACGCTGGAGGTCGAGGCGTACACCGTATGCCGCACCGGACGCGCACGCACTGCTTCCAGCAGGTTCAGAAAGCCAACCACATTGGCGTCCACGTAAGCATGCGGATGCGACAGCGAATAGCGCACGCCGGCCTGCGCGGCCAAATGCACGACGGCCTCGATGCGGTGGCGTGCGAAGACCGCCTGCACGGCCGCGCGGTCGGCCAGATCACAGCGCTCGAAGATGAAGCGAGAGTGCGCAAGCTGCGCCAATCGTGCCTGCTTCAGCGCCGGGTCGTAGTAGTCGTTTAAGCTGTCAAGCCCTAGCACTGCATCGCCGCGCGCCAGCAACGCTTGTGCGACATGAAAGCCGATGAAGCCGGCTGCTCCAGTGACCAGGATCATGGCCGTCCAATGCCGAAATAAGACAGGCCGGCGGCGCGCACCATGGCGGGGTCATACAGGTTGCGGCCGTCGAAGACAGCGCGCGCACGCAGGGTCTGGGCCAGCCACTCAAAATCCGGGCTGCGGAACTCCAGCCACTCGGTGATGACCGCAAGTGCATCGGCACCTTCTGCAGCGGCACGCGCCGAGGGCGCGAACGCAAGGCCGCTGCGGCCCGCGAGCAGGCGGCGGGCGTTCCCCATCGCCGCCGGGTCATAGGCACGCACGGCGGCGCCGGCAGCCAGCAGCGCATCGATGATCGTCAAGCTTGAAGCCTCTCGCATATCATCGGTGTTGGCCTTAAACGCCAGGCCCCAGAGCGCAATCGTACGGCCGGCGAGCGTTCCCCCGAAGAAGCGCCGCATCTTTTCCACCAGCACGGTGCGCTGGCGGGCATTGACCTCGGCGGCGGCGCGCAGGATCGCGGCCGAGGCGCCGTGGGTGTCCGCGGTGTGGATCAACGCGCGCAGGTCTTTCGGAAAGCAGGAGCCGCCGAAGCCGACGCCGGCATACAAGAAGTGCGGGCCGATGCGGGGGTCTGACCCGATGCCGTGCCGCACCTGCTCGATGTCGGCGCCAAGCGCCTCTGCCAGGTTGGCCATCTCGTTCATGAACGAAATGCGTACGGCCAGCATTGCATTGGCCACATATTTGGTGAATTCCGAGGAGCGGATGTCCATCACCAGCAGGCGGTCGCGGTTGCGGTTAAACGGCGCATACAGCGTGCGCAAGGTCTCCGCCGCCTGCGGATCATCCACGCCGACGATAATGCGATCGGGCCGCATGAAATCGTCGACCGCATAACCCTCTTTTAGGAATTCCGGGTTCGAGGCCGTCGTGACCCGGTGTCTCGCGCCGCGCGCGGCCAGTTCCTCGTGCAAGACCGCGCGCACCCGCTCCGTCGTGCCCACGGGCACGGTGGACTTCACCACCACCAGTGTGTCGCGCTCGATGCGGCGGCCCAACTCGCGCGCGCAGGCCAGCACGTGCGACAGGTCAGCCGAACCGTCTTCGTCCGACGGCGTACCCACGGCGATAAAAATCACGGCCGCATGCGCGACGGCCTCTGCGTAATCGGTGCTGAAGCGCAGCCGCCCGGCAGCGACCCCGCGCGCCACGACCTGATCCAGCCCAGGCTCGTGAATCGGGATCTCGCCGGCCCGCAACCGCGCCACCTTGCCGGCGTCCACGTCCAGACACAGCACGTCATTGCCGACATCGGCCAAACATGCGCCGGTGACCAAGCCGACGTAGCCGGTGCCGATGATCGAGAGTTTCATTTCCTCCCCCACATGGGATTTCGGATTGGCGTCATTATGCTTACGCGCGATGATTCGGCGGTTTCGCAACCATGATCGCCTTAACGTCGGGTGCCACCGTCGGGCGTGTCATGCGCGATCGGGGCGTTGCCGCCTCCATTTCGTCCTGCGCGGCGTTATTGTGGGGCGCGTTGGTCAAACGACACGCGCGACGCGGTGCTTACGCTGTAATGAGTTTGTGACTATCTCAGCGGTTGATCTGCACGATAGAAGGCAACGGTAGAACATCTGACACCGCCGTTGCAGGAACCGGCAAGCCCTAGCTGCCGATGGCTTACGCAATGGCATGCCCGACGTTCGATAGCTAAGCTAAAGCGGTCTAATGCCAGGCTTCCTAGTGGTTTTCCAGCTCGTCTGGATACTGTACTTCGTTGGCGTCGCAGTATTACCTGCCTCGTCTTTGTACGCCGCAACGGCGGTCGCGATCGTAATTCAGCTCGTTTTCGCCTTGATAGCGACCATCGCGGCGCTTGCCGTCTGGATCATTTCGGACGAAAGGTCATTGGCCCCCGGCTTCAGGCGTACTGCAGGTGAGCACAGAAGTCTTCTAACTGCAACTCGACTAAGTCTGGCGCTTTCGGCTCTAGGACTGCTCGCTCTCTTAATAGACAAAATAATTGTGCAAGGCATTGATTATTCTGGCGGGCTGGCGGCAGCAAGGGCACAATGGTCCGTCCTTGCAGCCGAAAGGGAGCATGTCTCCTCGATTTGGAGTGCTCTCGGCTATCTCCTGTCAAGCTGCTTTTTCATTACAGTTACGGTGCTGACATGCTGCCGCGTTGAGTCGTCAAAGACGGAGAAAGCGGCTGCGTGGACACTGTGTATCGCGTTCGCTCTAGCCAATTCGGCGCTTACCGGCGGTAGGTCAGTATTGTTGTTGCTCGCTGCGACATTGGCTGTCCTCTTGGCTGTGCGAATCGACCTCGGTCAGCCGCTGCCGAAGATCGGGGCGCCTACTCAGTTGGCTGCGACTGCAGGAATTGTGGCGACAGGGGCGTACACGCTCTATATATTCGCCGAACGCGCCGAGCTTAACGGCATCGATGTGCATGGCTACGCAGCCGAAATGTTGGAATTCCTCGGGGCGGAGCCAACTCCCGTCTTCCAGCGTCTGTCTGGCGATACATGGTTCGGCAGGCTGGCGGCTTTGGCGGCACTGGCACTCGCATATTTGGTACACAGCTTTTTCACTTTTGCCGCTATCGTGGAGGCACCACCTCAGGAGGTCGATCTACTATTTGGGTACGTCACCGACCTAGCGGCGAAGGTTGGCTTAGGGGCGCGGCCTGACTCGGAATGGCTGCTGACGGGGCGGTTTCCTTCATTGCCTGGGGCGCTTTTTATCAAGGGCGGCATTGGGTTAGTAGCTTTCACCGCCGCTTGTCTAGGTGCCGCGATGGCACTGTCAGTGCGGCTGAGTCAGCGATTTCCGACTTCACTAGCTGTTATAGCAGTGTGTTGGGCAGTCCAAACGACAGCCGTCTTGTCGCCAATGCTTGCCGCAACTGAGTTACTCAACTTCCCGTTCGTGTTTGCTGAGTTTTTCTTGGTTGCTGCCGCAGTGCGTTTGGGTCAAACGTTCCGGCATGCCGCCTCTAGCTGCGCGTCTAACTGCCGCCACTGCTGAAGCAGCTAGACCGGCGAAGTCGATGCTGACGTAGCCTCTTTATTAGCATTAAACCAGCGTCGGCGCGCGAATTGCACAAGGAAAGCTATGAACAAGCCAATTAAGAGGCCTGCTAGCCCGAAGTGAGCTCTGGTCGGGGCCTCCGGCTGTTCCGGCAACGACGGTTCAGCCAAAAGGCGGATGTGGTCGACATGGATAGAACGTAATTCCGTGAATAGAGTAAGTAACGCGAGCAACGCAGCGCGAATGGCTTCGTCCCGCGCCTGTCGGTCAGCAAGCTCAGCTTGCAGACGCTCGATTAAACGATCGACAATAGCTGTCGCCGGCAGGTCTTCCTGGGTTGCAATTGTCTCCGCTGCCGCGAGGAATTGAACGGTTGCCTCAGCTTGACGCGATAGCCGTGCAAGCCTTTCGAGCTCTCGGCGAGCGTCGCTTATTTGCGACTCGGTGCCGACGATCTGTGCCAAGGGCGAAAGGAATCTGTCGCTGCCGTGCTGGACGCTGACTACCTGTCTAAAATCCAAACGGGCAGAGGCCGGGTATCGGCGCAGGACATCCTGAAGGTCACGTAAGCGAGCTTCTAGTTGCTCGATCTGAAAATGCCGCACGAGGCTCTGATAATCAGCGGATTGCTTGAACGAGCGCGCAACTGTAGCCTGCGTGATCACATAGGTTTGGATGGCGTCTCGCAGTAGAGAATCTTGAATGTATTCCGAAAAGGCTGTGACCCCATTCAACGCAGCCGCTGGTGTCTCTGCGTTAAATGTGATGCGAAGCGCGTAAACAAGCGGCTCACTTCGATCCAGCTTGCTTTCGCCAATTTCGCGGGTCTCCTGACGCGTCCGTGAGTACAAAGGACTGACAAGCTGCGCTATTTGCCGGCTGTCACGCAATTGAGCTAGAAGGCGTTGTCGCACGCGATCGTCTAAGGGACGGCGCCGCGCAAACGCCGCGAAGCGTGCGGGATTTACGAAGAAGGATTTCGCACGTCGGTACTCAGGGACACTCATAGCGGCAACGAAAACCGGTACCTCCAGATCCCGCTCCCGATCCGTCGCGTGGTCACTCGTACGATCTGCGGCGCGGTCACTCGTACGATCTGCGGCGCTGAGTTGTCGCTTGTCGAGCTGAGTAAGCGTAAAGTGCGTGGTGTTTGCGCCGCTAGCGGCCGAGCTCGCAAGACTCAAAACAGCCGATGCCTTGTACTCCTCTTGGGCGATGCCAAGCACGATACCTGCTCCAGCGCCAACGATTGAGCACGAAATAAATACCGCAGTGCCCCGTAGAAAATGAAAACCGTGTTTGTGGCGACGAAAACGCATTTCGACGAGCAAAGTGCTATATGATTTTCCTTATCGGCCAGCAGTAGGCTGCACGACTTCCGTATTGGCCTGCGACGAGGGAATGCTGCGGTGCGTATTTCAAACGTGAAGCGGCTGCAGGTGCGTCTGGCTGGGCTCGCAGTATTCGGGGACCCAACGACGCAAATAAGCGCGGACTTCCGCGTCGGAGGCCGACCGCTCCTGCCGAACCCACTCGAGAAATTCGAGCAACCACGCGGGATGTGAAAGAGGCGCTGGCTTCGCGACGCGAACTTTGGGATGAGGCGTCGCAAATGTCCTTTCGGTATCGCAGAGAAGTTCTTCAAAAAGTTTTTCGCCTGGCCGCAGCCCCGTAAACTCGATGGGAATCTCTGCTTCGGAGTAGCCCGCTAGGCGGATCATGTCGCGTGCGAGATCCACGATCTTAACTGGTGTACCCATATCGAGCACAAAAATCTCGCCGCCTTTGCCCATGGCCGCTGCCTGAATGACGAGCTGCGCGGCCTCCGAGATCGACATGAAGTACCGAACAACGTCCGGATGCGTGACGGTTACCGGCCCGCCCTTCTGAATTTGCTCCTGAAATTTTGGTACGACACTGCCACTTGATCCGAGAACGTTGCCAAAACGGACGATCTCGCAACGCAGACCACCTTTGCCATTAAGCGTTTGACAAACAAGCTCTGCGAGCCGCTTCGACGCCCCCATGACGTTGACGGGATTGACCGCCTTGTCAGTTGAAACAAGCACGAGTCGTTCGACGCCGTGCCGCGCGGCCGCCTCGGCGACGACCCATGTACCATACGCATTGTTGTAAATAGCCTGCCAGGCGTTCAGCGACTCCATCAGCGGAACGTGCTTGTAAGCGGCGGCGTGGAAAATTGCCGTCGGCTTGTACTGCGCGATCACGTCCTCCACACGCGCCGCGTCCTTCACATCCCCTACCAGCGCGACGAGCGGCGCACCCGGATGCCGTTCGGCAAATTCCTCTGTTAGACGATAAAGCCCATACTCACTGACGTCGAAGGCGACCAGCAATCGCGGAGAAAGGCGTAGAAGCTGACGGCATAGCTCGGAACCAATTGAGCCACCGGCGCCGGTGACCATTACGCATTGGCCGGAGAACGATCGCTTTAGCGCATCTAGGTCGAGCTGAACTGGCGCTCGCCCGAGCAGATCGTCGATTTCGAAGCGGCGGACGACGCTTTCGTGTCCGCGACTTGCGTCGTCGAGCGGCTGGACGGTAAGAGCGCGCGCTCCTGCGTTGGCACACAACTCAACGATGCGCCGGCGCTGCGCGCGCGACGCGTCAGGGAGCGCGACAATGGCCGTCGAGACGCTAAACTCACGCGCGAACCGGGCGAAGTTTTCGATCCGACCAACAACCCGTACGCCATGTACCACGCGGCCTATCTTCCTCGGATCATCATCGAGGACGGCGACAGCCCGGTAACGCGGACTGGTGGCAAGTTGACGCAGCAAGTGGACGGCCGTATCGCCTGCGCCAATGATGATGACTGGCTCGCCCTGTCGCTTAGTGTACAGACTTGCCCGGTGCTCCCGCCACATCCGGTAGGCGAGTCGGCTGCCCGCCATAAAGAAGATCAGCAACACCGGAAAGATGATGATGACGGACCGTGGCACCACGACTTCGAGTCGGCCAAGGTAAGTGACTAGGGGGATAGCGAGCGTCGCCAAACCGGCCGCCACAGCGATCTGCTGGATGTCGCGCAGACTCGCGTACCGCCACAAGCCCCGGTATAAACCGACTGCGACGAAGCCTAACGCCTGCACTGGCAGCAGCCACGGCAGCAGGTGCCAAACCGATTCAAACAACACAGAAGAATCTTCGAAATTCAGCCGGATTGCGAAGGCAAGAACAAGCGCAACAGCAGCTGCGACGACGTCGTGAACCCAGGCGAGCGCGACGCGCCAGTTGATTGTTGCCGAGCATGATGTCAGTCGGAACGGCAGCGAGCGCATCGGCATCCGTTTGAGGACCGTGAAATCTGGCGCAATGCGAACAGTCGCAATTGGCGAGGTCACCGGAAAACTATACACACAACGGCGACTTGGCAGAATGCGGTATGAGCACATCCGCCACGCTCGAAACGTTGACTCGCGTAAAAACGCGAGGTTCTTCGTGCCAAAACTCTCTAAACGTCGATCGTCCTTAAAGAGTACTGCGATGTCCCGCTCCCAGCGCGAGAACCAGCACAGTGATACCGATGGCCGCAGCGGTGGCGTAGAACCACGCGGCGTTGGGGCGCACGACAGCCAGTGCGGCCAAAGGCAGCAGAACAAGCACGTTGAGCGCGAGGACGGCGAGCGTCACTCGCAGATGGCTGCGCCATCGCAGGGCCGCAAGCTGGTAAGCATGCGAACGATGCGCCGCGAGGAGACGCTCACCGGCCAACGCCCGCCTTACCAGCGTGACTGTCGCATCGACCCAAAAGACCGCAAGCAGGATCAGCCAGACCCAGACGAACCGCGCGTCGGCATCGGTAGCAAACAGCAAGTAGACACCAAACGCATATCCTAAAAAACCACTTCCCGCGTCGCCCATGAAGATCCGGGCCGGCGGCCAGTTCAGCATTAGAAACCCGAGGGCCGCCGCTGCCAGAACAATGAGACCAGGGATGTACGTCGCGATGACGCTGCCGACCAAGGTCGCAGCGCATGAAACGCTGATAGCTTCTACCGCAGCGATGCCGTCGATGCCATCCATGAAGTTGTACAGGTTTACTAGCCAGGTCAGCGCAACCACGGTGAGCGGCCACGCGAGCCAGGTTGGCACTAGCCAAGTCTGTTCGCCAAATGGAATGCGCTGAATCGGACCGAGCAGAGCCACCGCGAGTGCGGCGGCGCTAAGATGCAACGGCAAACGGATCTGCGCAGGCAGGTTGACATGATCGTCCCAAAACCCAACGCTCATGATCAAGCCCCCCCCGACGAGCAGAGCGAGTAACAAATCATCTGGCATCAGGCCGCGCCACCACAGCGTGATCGTGCCCCCGAGGAAGGCGACGACGATCGCGACGCCGCCTCCTCGCGGGACGGGACGAGAGTGCGAGCTGCGCTCGTTGGGAAGATCAAGCAGCCTCTTGGCCCCGTAGCGTCGCATGAGCTCGGTGCCGGCCCAGGCTGCGATGAAAACCGGCCCTGTCAACCAGAGCTCGAACATGGACCTCAGCACATTTCTGCCGCAATAAACGAGCGCCCCGTCGCACGCAATCCTTCGGCCACCGAAACCTCAGCCGACCAACCTAGCAGTTCGCGTGCCTTCGTAATATCTACTCGCAACGGCGCCGTCAGTTTGGCGAGGGTCGCGCGCTGGCCAATTAGCGAGGCAGCCAGCCTCAGCATCAAAACCGGAACACGAAATAGCCGGGCATGGACTCCCAGCCCATCGGCAAGATAGTGGATCAGCTGCGGCAGCGAGACGTCTTCACCATCGGCGGCGACGAAGGTTTCCCCAGCCGCGGCAGGATGACGAATAACCGACTCGATCAGCGCGCATAGATTATCTACGCCGATGAAGCTACGCTTATCTGTGAAGCCCCCCAGCGGAAGCGGGATGCCGCTTGCGACGAGCCGCACGAGACGAGCCATGTTGCCAGAACAGTGGGGACCATACACCAGCGGTGGCCGCACGATGACTGTCTCCAACGAAGTCCGCCCCCCAATCTCTGTCAAGACGCGCTCGGCACGAAGCTTAGATTCCGCATAAGGTCCTCGCGGTGCCGGTGCGTTACTTTCGTTAAGCGGTCCTGTCGCGCGATCGCCAAACACTCCAATTGAGCTGACAAACACGAAACGCCGCACTCCCGCAACGACGGCGGCCTGCGCCAGGCGAGCCGTCGCAATAACGTTAGCCTGTTCAAAGGCAGAATAGGGATTAGGGGCGGTCTCTTTCAGGACGTGCGCCCGTCCGGCTAGGTGAACGACGACTTCATGTCCAGCTAGTAGGGCGGCAAGGCGCTCGCAGGCAGCAAGGTCCCCCGTGGCCACACTGCGATTCGCCGCGGAGCAGGCCGCAGTCCTACGTACCGCGCGTGTCACCGTGAAGCCGCGACGTTCCAGGCGCTGGCAGAGATGGCGCCCGATAAAACCGTTTGCGCCTGTTACGAATACGCTGCTCGTCAACGCGCGCCCTGTGTTCAAAAGCGCCAGTACTTCAGCAGGCCGCGGCTTGCGTAATTGGCAAAGGACCAGGCTGAACGCAGAAGCCCGAGACCTTCGACCTCACGATAGGTGCGCCACACCTGGCGGGCGGATCTTGCCTTGTTTCGCGACACGGACCCGCCGACGACGCGATAACGCATCAGATCCTCCTGCAGGCCGACTGCGGTGCCGCCGCGGCGCAGCAGCTCAAGCCAGCACGCAAAATCGTCGTAATAGGTCCTTTTCATGAAGAACGGACCCGTCTTCGTCCGATCGATGAGAACCGTGGACGTGGCGATGCCGGTGTTTCCTAAAAGCCGCCTGTAATCGAGCCGGTCCGGCACGCGAATCGGTCGGCCTACACGTAATCCATCTGCACTGATGCGGCGATATGCCGTGTAGCTGAGCGTTGCATCCATTGCTCGGTGAAACGCTAACTGGCGGTCGAGTTTTTCCGGAAGCCAGAGGTCGTCACTGTCGAGAAAGGCTATCCACCGACCACGAGCTTCAGCAAGGGCGCGATTGCGGGCCGCGGCCGGACCTTGATTGACTGGTTGACGCAGCAGTCGGATGCGCGGATCCGCAGCGGCAAAGCGGCCGACCACCTGTGCCGTGTCGTCTGGCGAGCAGTCGTCGACGATCAGCATTTCGAAATCGGCGTACGTCTGTCCCTGGACGGACTGAATCGTCTCGGCGAGGAAGGGGGCTGCACGATACGCAGGCGTGATGATCGACACGAGCGAGTCAACGTACGGTTGACGTAAGGTGCACAGTCCAGCTGGACCAATCGACAGGGTAGTATCCGCGCAATCCACCTAGCGATGCACGATTGAAGGACCAAAATATTTTAACGATCGCGCTATGCAAGCGAAGCCGCGCTTGTGCAGGCGCTTGTTGCTCATTGGTGTCCGATGCTTGACGGGAAGTCAATTTTCGTCTCTGGCGCGACTGGATCTTTTGGTCAGCGCTTCGTCCGCACGGTGCTATCGCGCTTTCGGCCGCGCCGCGTCGTCGTTTTCTCGCGCGATGAGTTAAAGCAATACGAGATGCAGCGCGAGCTGAATGATCCCTGCTTGCGATTCTTCCTTGGCGATGTGCGTGACGAGGCGCGCCTGGTGCAGGCGATGCGCGATGTCGATTACGTCATACACGCGGCGGCGCTTAAACAAGTCCCCGCGGCGGAATACAATCCGATGGAGTGCATCAAAACCAACGTGCTGGGCGCGCAGCACGTGATTAACGCGGCGCTCGCCAACGAGGTCGACAAAGTCATCGCGCTCTCTACTGACAAGGCTGCCAATCCTATCAATTTGTACGGTGCGACCAAACTGGCTGCCGACAAGCTGTTCGTTGCTGCCAATAACATGGCAGGCCGGCATCGAACGCGGTTCTCCGTCGTGCGCTACGGGAATGTGGTCGGCTCCCGTGGCTCAGTGGTGCCGCTGTTCAGGCAAATGGTTGCTGAGGGCGCAAAGGAACTGCCGATTACCGATCGTCGCATGACGCGTTTCTGGATCACCCTGCAACAGGGGGTGGACTTCGTTCTCCGAAGCCTTGAACGAATGCATGGCGGCGAGGTGTTTGTGCCCAAAATACCCTCGGCCCGTATTACCGATCTCGCGGAGGCGATTGCCCCCGGGCTGCCCACCAAGGAGATTGGTATTCGGCCCGGCGAGAAGCTCCATGAAGTCATGGTGCCCGCTGACGACTCGAGATTGACTCTAGAGTTTGCGGACCATTACGTAATTAAGCCCGCCATTAACCTAAACGTTCCTACCGACTTCTCAGTTAATGCGGTCGGCGAGCGCGGCCGTGCGGTGACCGAAGACTTCGAATACAACTCGGGAAAGAATCCATGGTTCCTTACTGTGCCCGAGATCCGTGCGCTGATCGCGTGGGCGCTATGAGGGAGGTTGTCATCCCGTATGCTCGGCAATCGATCGACGAGACCGATGTTGCGGCGGTGGTCGAGGTTCTGCACTCGGACTGGCTTACGCAGGGGCCGGCAATCGAGCGCTTTGAACGTGTGGTAGCTGATTATGTCGGCGCGCGTTACGCGTGTGCTGTATCAAATGCAACTGCGGCGCTGCATCTTGCCTGCTTAGCGCTGGGTGTCGAGCCTGGTAAGCGAGTCTGGACGTCGCCAAATACCTTTCTTGCCTCAGCTAACTGCGGCCTTTACTGCGGCGCGCAGGTCGATTTCGTCGACGTCGATCCGCGCACTTACAACCTGAGCGCTGAACAGCTTGAAGTGAGGCTCGCTCGTGCCGCACGTGAGAATCGGCTGCCGCATGTATTAGTGACGGTTGATTTCGCGGGGCAGCCGTGCGAGGCTGACCGCATCGCCGAGCTGTGCCGCAGGTACGGCGTGCTCATTATTGATGATGCCTCGCATGCAATCGGCGCAACATGGAAGGGGGAGCGCGTTGGTAGCGGCCGGTGGGCAGACATCACTGTCTTCAGTTTCCATCCGGTCAAGATCCTGACGACCGGGGAGGGCGGCATCGCGCTGACCAACGATGCCGGCTTGCATCGCCGGCTGGCAACACTGCGAACGCACGGCATGGTGCGCGACGCGCAGCACATGGAGCGCCCCGAAGAGGGTGCCTGGTACTACGAACAGCAGGCGCTGGGCTTCAACTATCGCATGTCCGATATCCAGGCCGCCCTAGGGCTCAGCCAGATGCGCCGTATCGACGCGTTTCTCGCGGCTCGACGGCGCTTGGCGGCGCGCTACGATCAACTGCTGGCCGACAGCGGGGTGACACTGCCGTGGCAGCATCCGGATGCGCAGTCGTCTTATCACTTGTACCCGGTCCAGCTACCGGACGCCGCGCGCCGGCGTGCGGTTTTCGATGGCCTGCGTGCCGCAGGCATCGGCGTACAGGTGCACTACATCCCAGTGCATTTGCAGCCTTATTACCGGCGGCTTGGGTTCAAGGAAGGGGACTTTCCTGTGGCGGAGGCCTATTACGCGCGTGCCCTTTCTTTGCCGATGTATGCCACGCTCACCGATGCGCAACAAGACTTCGTCGTTGAGCAGCTGCTTCGGCTGCTGCGGCTATGACAACGGCGGCACGCATTGCGCTTGGTACGGCGCAGTTCGGGCTTGACTACGGCATCACTAACCGCACCGGCGTGCTCTCAGAGCGTGCGGCGTGTGCGGTGCTTGCTCGCGCTCGCGAGGTAGGAATCCAATGGCTCGATACGGCCGCTGCATACGGGAAGGCCGAACTTGTGCTTGGCCGGATGGCCGCGCCCGGATCTGGGTTCAGAATCTGCACGAAGGTCGTTACAGCGCGCGATGCGGCAGACACGGTGCGGGCTGCGCAAAGCCAGTTCGAAGCATCGCTCGGGCGGCTCGGTCGCGAGCGCGTTGACGTGCTGATGATTCACGATGCGCAACAGTTGCTCGGCGCCGATGGTGCTGCATTGCATCGCTGGCTAGCCGCGCAGAAGGAAGCAGGGCGGGCGCTCGCGATCGGTGCGTCGGTCTACGACGGTGCGGAAGCGCTCGCGCTGACGGCGCGTTTTGCACTCGACTGGATTCAGATACCGCTGAACGTGCTCGACCAGCGCGCGCTGGTCGACGGCACGCTGGCGCAGCTCGCGGCGCGCGGCGTGTCGATCCAGGCGCGCTCAGCGCTTTTGCAAGGGTTGCTGCTTGCCGATCCGCAGCGTCTGCCGCCGGCCTTCGATGCAGCGCGCGCACCGCTAGCGAGGTTACGCGCGGCGGCCGCGGCGAACGGCATATCGGTGCTTGCACTGGCGCTAACGTTCGTCGCGTCTTTGCCGGAAGTGGCGCACATCGTCCTTGGCGTAGAGTCGCCGGCGCAGCTCGACGAATGTGTGCAGGCGTTGGGAACCTCTTCATCATCCGACTGGCGCGATTTGGCTTGCGACGATCCAGCTATTGTCGATCCGCGGCGCTGGCCCGCCGGTGTACGCATTGCGGGGTAGGAAGATGAATGTGCTCGGGATTCTGCAGGCGCGTGTGTCCTCCAGCCGCTTGCCGGGCAAGGTGCTCAAGCCGCTGCTCGGCGAGCCGATGATCGCGCGGCAGATCGAGCGACTTCGACGTGCACGGATGCTGGAGGCGCTGGTGCTCGCAACGTCGACCGATTCGAGCGACGATCCGCTCGCGCGCTGGGCACAAGCGGCCGGCGTACCTGTGTATCGCGGTTCGCTCGACGACGTGCTCGACCGCTTCGTCTGCGCCGCGCGTCCGTACGCACCCGCGCACGTGGTGCGGCTGACGGGGGACTGCCCGCTCGCCGACCCGGCGGTGATCGACCTCGTGGTCACCCGGCACTTGCAAGGCGGCGCGGACTACACCAGCAACACGCTCGAGCCAACTTGGCCGGACGGGCTCGACGTCGAGGTAATGACGATGGCGGCGCTCGAGGCCGCGGCGCGCGAATCAACGGCGCAATACCAGCGCGAGCACGTGACGCAGTTCATCATCCGGCAGCCCGAACGCTTCAGGCTGCAAAACGTACGCGCCGACAACGACCTGTCAGGGCTGCGCTGGACCGTGGACGAGCCGGCGGATTTCGAGCTCGTGGAGGCGATCTACGCGGCGCTGTACCCGTCGAAGCCGGCCTTCGGCACCGCCGACATCCTCGCCTTCCTGCGGGACAATCCGCATTGGATGACGCACAACACGCGGCACGCGCGCAACGAGGGGCTGGCGCGGTCGATCGCGCGAGAGCAGCAGGGGTAGACCAAGTGACGAAGAGCGAGCACCGGTATAAGACCTCCGAGCAATGGCTGGCGCGCGCGCTGAGGACGATCCCGCTCGGTTCGCAGACCTTCAGTAAGAGCAAGACGCAATACCCGTACGGCGTATCGCCGTACTTCATTGAGCGCGGCGAAGGCGCGCACGTCTGGGATGCCGACGGAAATGAATACGTCGATTTCATCATGGGGCTAGCCGCCGTCACACTCGGTTACCGGGATCCGGAGGTCACCGCGGCGGTGCGCCGCCAGCTCGACATCGGCGTAATCTTTTCGCTGCCGCACCGGCTCGAGATGGAAGTTGCCGAGGCGATCGTCGAGGCGGTTCCGTGCGCCGAGATGGTGCGCTTCGGGAAGAACGGTTCGGACGCCACCGCCGGCGCGATTCGCCTCGCCCGCGCAGTGACCGGGCGTGACCGTGTGGCGGTGTGCGGCTATCACGGCTGGCAGGACTGGTACATCGGCACGACCACGCGCAACAAAGGCGTTCCGCGAGCGGTGCGCGACCTGACGCACACGTTTGCGTACAACGACCTCGGCTCCCTGCAAGCGCTGTTCGACCAATACCCGAACGAGTTCGCCGCCGTGATCTTGGAACCGATGAACGTGAGCACGCCGGTGCCGGGCTTCCTGCAGGGCGTCAAAGACATGACCCACAAGCATGGGGCGCTGCTGGTGTTCGACGAGACAATCACGGGCTTTCGTTACGAGATCGGCGGCGCGCAGCAGCGCTTCGGTGTAGTGCCCGATCTTGCGACCTTCGGTAAGGGGCTCGCCAATGGCTTCCCGCTGTCGGCGGTGGCCGGCCGTGCCGACCTGATGAAGGCGATGGAGGAGGTCTTCTTTTCATTTACCTTTGGCGGCGAGCTGCTGTCGCTCGCCGCGGCGAAAGCGACGCTGGCGAAACTTCGGCGCGAGCCGGTGATCGAGACGCTCAAAGTGCGCGGCGCGCGCGTCATGCAGGGGCTGCAGGCGCTGATCGACCGCTTCCAAGCAGGTGACTTTATTGCCGTGGCGGGCGACCCGACCTGGTCGTTCGTGATAATCAAGGACGCAGAGCCCTACACGAGCTGGCAAATCAAGACGCTGTTCCTGCAGGAGATGTTCGCGCGCGGCATCCTGACCCTCGGGACCCACAACCTGTGTTATGCGCACGGCGAGTCGGAGATCGATCGGCTGCTTGCAGGCTATGAGGAGGTGGTGCCGCTGCTCGCCGATGCCGTACGCAACCGGCGCTTGGAGACGGAACTTCATTGTGCGCCGCTGGAGCCGCTGTT
>JANWXE010000122.1 GCA_025055385.1 Burkholderiaceae bacterium
TTCAATTTCCGCGAGCTGCGGTACTTCGACATCAAGGGCGAATACACCGGCCTCACGTCGAAGGCGATGACCGCCCCGGACGGCAAGATCCGCATCCCGTTGAACGAGGAGGCCTCGCGCGGCACCGGCCAGATCGAGGAATTCCTGCTCGCCTTCAACGGCGAGGGCATCCAGCACATCGCACTGCGCACCGAGAATCTGATCGAGACAGTGGACCGGCTGCAGATGGCCGGCGTGCCGCTGATGTCGGCGCCCAACCCCGTCTACTATGAAATGCTGGAGCAGCGGCTGCCCGGCCACGGCCTGCCGGTGGACGAACTCGCCACGCGCGGCATCCTGGTGGACGGCTCGACCGCTGGCGGCGCACCGCGGCTGCTGCTGCAGATTTTCTCGCAGACGCTGCTGGGGCCGGTGTTCTTCGAATTCATCGAGCGGCGCGGCGACGAGGGCTTCGGCGAAGGCAACTTCAAGGCCCTGTTCGAATCGATGGAGCGCGACCAGATCCGCCGCGGCGTGCTCAAACCCGAGGAGACGCATGCATGAAAATCGACCGCATCCACCATGTCGCGTACCGCTGCCGCGACGCCAAGGAAACCGTGCTCTGGTATCAGAAGATGCTGAACATGGATTTCGTGCTGGCGATCGCCGAGGACCGCGTGCCCTCCACCAAGGAGCCGGATCCGTACATGCACGTGTTCCTGGACGCCGGCGGCGGCAACATCCTTGCCTTCTTCGAGCTGCCGACCAAGCCGGAGATGGGTCGCGATCCGAACACGCCGGCGTGGGTGCAGCACATCGCCTTCAAGGTCAAGGACCGCGCCACGCTGCTCGCCTACAAGGAGCACCTGGAAAAAAACGGCGTGCCGGTGCTGGGCGTCACCGATCACGGCATCTTCCACTCCATCTACTTCTTCGACCCCAACGGTCACCGCATCGAGCTGGCCTGCCCGGACCCGCAAGAAGAGGAAAAGCTCAAACGTTTAGACGCCGTGAAGTGGGAGATGCTCGAGGAGTGGTCGCGCACGCGGCGGGCGCCGAAGCACGCTGCCTTTTTGCATGAAAAAGAATTCGCCGCATGATCGACGACACGCACGATCCGGCGCTCGCCAGCTGGGTCGACAGCGCGAACGACCCAGGTACCGACTTCCCGCTGCAAAACCTGCCGTTTGGCCGCTTTCGCGGCGCACCAAACGAACCCTGGCGCATCGGTGTGGCCATCGGCGATTGCGTGCTGGACCTGGCTGCCGCCGGCCTGATCGATTCCCAGGACATGGCCGCGCTGCTGGCGCAGGGGGCGCCTCGACGGCGCGCGCTGCGCCGCGCTTTATCGCTAGGGTTGCGCCACGGCAGCGCCGAGCGAAGCCGCTTCGAGTCGGCACTGCGACCGCTGGCGCAGGTCGAGTTCGGACTGCCGTGCGACATCGGCGACTACTCGGACTTCTACGCTGGCATCCATCACGCGACCGCGGTCGGCAAGCTGATGCGGCCCGACCAGCCGCTGCTACCCAATTACAAATGGGTGCCGATCGGCTATCACGGCCGCGCCTCCTCGATCGTGCCCAGCGGCACACCGATCCGCCGGCCGTGCGGCCAGGTCAAACCGGCGGAGGCGCCGCAGCCGTGGCTTGCTGCCTCGCGGCGGCTGGACTACGAGCTCGAGATGGGCATCGTGATCGGACCCGGCAATGCGCTCGGCGAACCGATTCCGATCGCGCAGGCCGAAGACCACGTCTACGGCCTCGTGCTG
>JANWXE010000027.1 GCA_025055385.1 Burkholderiaceae bacterium
AGGCAGCGAGGGGATTTCGTCTTTTTCATCGTTCGTGTGGGTTGGTCCGTCGTCAAGTCAGTTCGAATCGCACCGGCACGAGCGCGATCGCCGCCCGCGGCCGGTCGCCCTCGCGATGCGGGCGGAAGCGCGCGCGCCGGACCGCCTCCGCCGCCGCCTGATCCAAGCGCGCGAAGCCGGAGGACTGATGCACATCGACGGCGACCGGCCGCCCTTCCTCGTCGATCAGCACGCGCAGCACCACCAGCCCCTGCTCGCCCAGGCGGCGCGATACGGCCGGGTATTGCGGCGGCACAAAATGCGCATAGGCCACCTGCTCGACAAGAACTGGCGGAGCAGCAGCTGCAGGTGCGGGCTCGCCAGCGCTGCCGAGGCTTCCCACCGGCGCCGGCGCCGTCGGCGCCGGATCTGCGGGGACAGGCGCTGCCGCCGCAGCAATCGCCGGCTCCTCTGGCGGCGCCATCGGCGGGACCTCCGGCAGCGGCACGGTCGCCGCCGGCGCGACAGCCTTTGGCGCGGTCGGAATCGGCTTCGGCGGATCGGAGCGTGGCGGCTGCGGGGCGTCGATCAGACGCACTTCGACGGGACGCGGGGGCGCGATTAGCTCGCGCATGCCCGTGGCCGCCAGCACCACCGCCGCCGCCAGCACGTGCAGGGCGCCGACGAGCATCAGGCCGCCGAGGCGCCCGCAACGAGGATAATGAAACTGAAAATGTCCGCTAGCCAGCATGGTTTTGCACCGAGCGAAGATAGGCCTCGTGCCCGCGCGCTTCGCTGGCTAGCGGCCGCCTGCATCGCGCAGGCGGCGGCACCGGCTAGCTCAATGACCGGGGTTGCCGCTTCACGCAGCACTGCCGGTGGATCGGGCTATTTGGTCAAGATCAATTTCCCCTGCCGCGTCTGCCGCAGCGTATAAATGCCGCTGCCGTGCCGGATGCGGACCAGTTGCTGGTTGCCGAGCAGAGTCGCGCTATCGATGAGCCGCGGCCCGCCACTTTCCTCTTGTGCAGCCGCGCGCGGCGCGGCCGATTTCACACGACGTTCACCTTCCATCTGATCAACCTGCATCGAAAGGCTCGCTGGCTGGCGCACGGGGCTGGCTGCGAGTGGGGAGACACCGACATGCTTTAGCGGTAGCCGACACGGTCGAGCAGCCGCTGTGCGGCGGCTGTGGACCGCCCGATCGCTGATACCGGCACCGTTTCCGCCTTAAAGCTGCCAAGCGCAGCAAGCGCTGGGTTGTCTAGATTGACGCCTTTGACCACTGGCCATTCGTTGTTGCCGTTGGCGAAGTACGCCTGCGCCTCGGGACTCGCGAGGTACTCAAGGAAACGGATCGCGTGGTCGCGGTTCGGCGCGTGCCGCGCCACCGCACCGCCGGAGACATTGATGTGGGTACCCGAGGTTGCCTGGTTTGGCCACAGGTAGCCCACCTTCGCAACAACTTCCTTGTCTTTTGGATCGGCCGAGCGCAGCAGCCGCACCCAGTAGTAAGAGTTGGTCAGGGCGACCGCGCATTCACCAGCGGCCACCGCGCGGATCTGGTCGGTATCACCGCCCTTGGGGTCGCGCGCCATGTTAGCGACCACGCCGCGTGCCCATTTCTCGGTGGCCGCCTCGCCGTTGCGTTCGATCATCGCCGCGATCAGCGACAGCATGTACGGATGCGAGCCGGAGCGCGTGCACACCATGCCTTTTAGTTTCGGGTCAGCCAGCTTCTCGTAGGTATCAACGTCTTCCGGTTTGAGCTTGGCCTTGTCGTAGACGATCACGCGCGCACGCGTCGAGAAGCCATACCAGCTACCGTCGTCGGCGCGCAGATTGGCTGGAATACGCTCGTTCAAGACCTTGGACTGGATGGGCTGAAAAAGTCCGTCCTGCTGGGCCCGCCACAGCCGGGCGGCATCCACGAGCAGCACGACGTCCGCGGGACTGTTAGCACCCTCGCTCTTGAGGCGCTGCAGTAGAGCATCGTCGTTGAGCTCGATACGGTTGATCTTGACACCCGTCTGTTTGGTGAAGTTCGCATAAAGCGCCTCATCGGTCTGGTAATGCCGCGCCGAGTACAAATTCAGCACCGCCTCACGCGCCTGCGCCGACCCCTGCCGCGCGCTGAGAATGCTGGCCAGCACCGCGACCACCACCACGGCCCGCAGGCTGAATTCGAGCCATGCTTCGCCACGCCCTAGCGTTGCTCTCCGCCCCATCGTCGGTTCCTCCATTTGCCACGACAACGGGGCGAAGCATATCGGCAACTATTCTCAATTGCAAGTGCTTCTCATTTGCAAATTGACTGCCGAAGCGACGCGCGACGCCGTGCATCACGGGCCCAGGCCCCGCACAGACTCAGCTGTGGGCAGAACAAGCAGCAGCGAACGGGTCGTACGATGCGGGCCTATCGGCAAACGGCCGGTCGGCTAAAGCGCAGCCCTGCACGCAGCGAGGGTAAGTCGGCCGCTTAAGGACCGGATGCCCAATCGGCAACGGCAGCGGATTCCGCCGCTGAAGGCAGCGGCGACAGCAGCAGCCGGCGCGCTCCATTGAAGCGGCGTTGCCAGTAGCGGTCGGCCAGATCCTCGATTCGCACCGCACCGCGGCGCGTCGGCGCGTGCACGAAACGGCCATCGCCAAGATAGATGCCCACGTGCGAGAACGGCCGCCCACGCGTGTTGAAAAACAGCAGGTCACCGGCTTTTAGCTCCGCCGGCGCTACGTCCTGGCCAAGACGGCCCAGTTCTTCCGCTCGCCGCGGCAGCTCCAGCGCGGCCACGGTGCGGAAGACATACCGCACCAGCCCACTGCAGTCCAACCCGCGGGCTGGATCGTCACTGCCGAACCGGTACGGCACGCCGGTTAACGCCAGCGCCTGCAGGGCAACCTCCGCGCCGAGCGCCTCGGCGCGCGCCGAAACCGGCAGGATGGCGGCCACGAGCAGCAGCAGGCGCAACCACCAGCGATCGATCTGCAATCCGCCTCCTTACTGCCAGCCACACCGACGCAAAAGCGCACTATTGTCCCTTCAAAATATCGCGAATTGTCGCGCTTTCCCATCCATCCTGATCCGTTGCCGCGACGCGGTTCCGGTAAAGTGATTCGCTGTGCCGCCGCCGCTGCGGCGAGCAAATTTGCGCAGCGCTTTTTTCCGATCCGGCCGTGGCCAGCGTCGCTTTCGATAGCAAACGCGCGGCAGCGAAGCCGCGCATCCTGATTGCCGACGACTCTCATCTCGTCCGCGCGTCGCTGACGCAAAGCATCCGCGATCACTTTGATATCCGCGAGGTCGCCGATGGCGAAGCGGCCTGGCAAGCCATTTTGCTCGATGCCGCAATCCGCGTGGTGATCACCGATCTGGCGATGCCGCGGGTGGACGGCTTTGAGCTGTTAACACGCGTGCGCAGCTCTAAGGTTAGCCGCATCCGCGATCTGCCGGTCATCGTGATCACCTCACCAGAGGAAGTCGCTGAGCGCGAGCGAGCGCGCGCGGCTGGCGCGACCGATTTCCTAGACCGCAGCGCAAGCAGCGCAGAGCTCACCGCGCGGTTGGAAGTCCTGGTGCGGCTGTCGACCACACGTGAGGCGCTACAGGAGTCGCAAGCGCTGTTGGAGTCGGCGCGCACTGTCGACCCTGACACGGAGTTGCTGGCGCTGCCGTTCTTCGACAAGCAGGTGGAGAAGCTAATTTCATTTGCACGCCGCAATTTAAGCGACGTAGCCCTGATCTGCGTGCGCGTGGAGCTGACCGCCCCGGGCGGGCCCTTGCCGGAGGCCGAGTTGGAACAGCGCGCCAAGCTGGTCGGCCGGGCGCTGGCGGCCTCAATCCGGCTGGAAGATCTGGGCACACGCACGGACCGCCTGGAGTTTTGCGTCGCCACCCAGAGCACGGGGCTGTCCGGCGTGCTGCGCTTCGCCGCTCGCCTGCGTAAGGTGCTGGAGAACGTGGAGGCCGCCGGCCCCGGCGTAGAAGTGTGGACTTGCCTTGGCGTGGCCACGCTGTCAGAGGAACTGCGGCGCAGCGGTGAGGAGCTTCGGTTGATTGCCTCGCGGCGCGCCCAGCTGGCGCAAGCCACGCGCTCGCGGCGCATCATCTTGGGGGCAGCAGAGGGCGCGCCCGGCGACTACGATACGCGGCCAGATGATGGATCGATGGACATCGGTCTAGCGCTAGCGCTGATCCGCGCCGGCCGCGCCGCTGAGGTGGTGCCGCACCTGCCGCGGCTGCTAGAGCAACTGACGCCGCTGCTTCGGCTAGTGCGGCAGCAACGAGAACTACAGGCCAGCGGGTCGGAAGGAGGAACCGATGACAACTTACAAGGCGTTCCACGCGCGGTCGATCGCTGACCGCGAGGCTTTTTGGGCTGAGCAGGCGCAGGCAATCGACTGGCACACCCCGCCGCAACGCATCCTGGACTACAGCCGGCCGCCCTTTGCGCGCTGGTTCGTCGGCGGCACAACCAACCTGTGCCATAACGCGGTTGACCGCCATCTGCCGACGCGCCGTGATCAGCCGGCGCTGATCTACGTCTCCACCGAAACCGACGAGCGCAAGACATACACCTTCGGCCAGCTGCACCGCGAAGTCAACCGCATGGCCGGCATCCTGCAGGGCCTGGGCGTGGCGCGTGGCGACCGCGTGCTCATTTACATGCCGATGATCCCCGAGGCAGTGTTCACGATGCTTGCCTGCGTGCGCATCGGCGCGATCCACTCGGTGGTCTTCGGCGGCTTTGCCTCGGTGAGCCTCGCCACCCGCATCGACGATGCGAAGCCGAAGGTGATCGTCTCAGCCGACGCCGGCTCGCGCGCCGGCAAGGTGGTGCCATACAAGGCCCTGCTGGACGAGGCGATCCGGCTGGCCAAACACCCGCCCGAGAAAGTCATTCTGGTCAACCGCGGCCTGGCCGAGCTGCCGCGCGTCGCCGGACGCGACCTCGACTACGGCGCGCTGCGCGCCGCCCACATGAACGACGAGGTGCCGTGCGTGTGGCTGGAATCAAGCGAACCCAGCTACGTGCTGTACACCTCCGGCACCACCGGCCGGCCCAAGGGCGTGCAGCGCGACACCGGCGGCTACGCCGTGGCGCTGGCCGCCTCGATGCGGCACATCTACTGCGGACAGCCGGGCGAGACGTTCTTCGCCACCAGCGATATCGGCTGGGTGGTCGGCCACTCCTACATCGTCTACGGGCCCCTTCTGGCCGGCATGGGCACGGTGCTGTACGAGGGGACGCCGATACGGCCCGACGCCGGCATCTGGTGGCGCATCGTCGAAGAGCACAAGGTCACGGTGATGTTCTCCGCCCCGACCGCGATCCGCGTGCTGAAGAAGCAGGATCCGGCCTACCTGAAGCGGCATGACCTCTCCTCGCTGCGGCATCTGTTCCTGGCGGGCGAGCCGCTCGATGAGCCGACC
>JANWXE010000131.1 GCA_025055385.1 Burkholderiaceae bacterium
CGTGAAGCTGTGGATCTTCCGCGGGCCGAGCCAGAAGAAGTACGACGCCGAGTTCGCCGAGGCGCTGCTGCCGCTGGGCGCGCGGGTGGCGATCGTGAAGTGCGAAAAATCCGGCCGCAACGCGCTCGACATGCACATCGCATTTCAGATGGGCCGGCTGGTAGGCGAACTCGCCCGCGATGGAAAGCCGCAGCAGGCGTCCTTCATCGCGTCAGGTGACACAGGCGGCGACCCGCTGCTCGCGTATGTTATGTACGGGCGCAGGGTTTAGCCACGGACCGCGCGGACAGCCAGATGGCGTTCGCTGGCACGGTCAAGCCACGCCCCGGAGTGCCCGCTATGCTCGCGTACAGTGAGGCATTGCAATGCTGCGTTACGAAACAATCCCGGTTACGGCATTTCAACAGAACTGTTCGCTGGTGTGGTGCGACCGCACGCGCGAGGCGGCGGTGATCGATCCGGGCGGCGAGCTTGACCGCATCCTGGCGGCGGCTCGGCAGCAAGGCGTGCGTATCGGGCAGATCCTGCTGACGCATGCGCATATCGATCATGCGGGCGGCACCGGCACGCTGGCGCGCGAACTTAAGGTGCCGATCGTCGGCCCGCATCCGGGGGATCGCTTCTGGATCGAGGGGCTGCCGCAGCAGGCGCGTATGTTCGGCTTCCCGCCGGCGGAGCCGTTTACGCCAGACCGCTGGCTCGACGATGGCGATACGGTGCAGGTGGGCGAGGTCACGTTGTCGGTGCGGCACACGCCTGGGCATACGCCGGGCCACGTGGTGTTCCACGACCCGGTGAGCCGGCGCGCCTTCGTCGGCGATGTGCTGTTTGCCGGCTCAATCGGCCGCACGGATTTTCCGGGCGGCGACTATGACACGCTGATCGAAAGTATCGTGACGCGGCTGTGGCCGATGGGAGACGACACCGTTTTCATCCCCGGCCACGGGCCGGAGAGCACCTTCGGCCGCGAGCGGCGCACCAATCCGTTTGTCGGTGGCACGTAAGAGGCGTGCCGCACCCCTTACAGGACGCGGTTGAACCAAGCAAGCGACAGCCCGCCGGCGAGCAGCGCAAACAGCGCCGCAGCGCCGGCGAACAGCGCCGAAACCTCCGTCTCCTTGGTCTGGAACACGACGCGCGAGCTCAGCGTCTGGTAAATCTTCTTCAGCTCGCCGGCGTTGCCGGCGTAGAAGTACTCGCCCAGCGTCATATTGGCGATCTGCTTTAGCGTCTCTTCGTCCAGGCGGGCGTGAAACGACCAGCCCTCGAAGCCGATGACCTCACCTTCGCGCGTGCCGATGCCCACCGTGTAGACGCGCACGCCGCGCTCGGCGGCGAGCTTAGCGGCCTCGATCGGATCGGGGCCGGTGGTGCGCTGGCCATCGGTGAGCATGATGATCGCCATGTTGTTGTTGGAGCCCGGCGGCACCGGCTTGAACTCTGGCTTCTCCTTCTTCTGCCCCGGCTCCAGCGGCCCGGCGCGCCAGGCATCGCGCCCGTAAATAGCGGCCGACACGTCGATGCCGTGGTCTGGGAACAGGGTCGCTAGCGACACCAGCAGCCCGCTGCCGGTGGCGGTGCCGCGCTGCAGCTGAAAGCGGTCGATCGCTGCCAGCACGTCCTCGCGGTTCAGCGTCGGCGCCTGCACCAGCGCAGCGGTGCCGGCAAAGGAGACGACGCCGATCTTGGTGTGCCGCGGCAGCCCTGCCACGAAGGCCCGCGCCGCGTTCTGTGCAGCGACCAGGCGATTGGGCTCCACATCCTTCGCGCGCATGCTGCCGGAGACGTCCATCGCCAGGATGACGGTCTGCTCCTGCGCGGGCAGCGTGATCGTCGCCACCGGCCGCGCCACCGCCAGCAGCATCAGCGCTAGCGCCAGCAGGAACAGCGCCGGCGGCACGTGCCGCCGCCAGGCCGCACCCTTGCCGAGCGCCTCCTTGACC
>JANWXE010000164.1 GCA_025055385.1 Burkholderiaceae bacterium
TGGTGATGCCGGGCGACAACGTCCAGATGACGGTATCGCTCATTGCCCCGGTGGCAATGGAAGAAGGCCTGCGCTTTGCAGTGCGCGAAGGCGGCAAAACCGTCGGCGCCGGCGTGGTGGCCAAGATTATTGAGTGAGCGGACCCAGCTGTGCGCGGGGGGGCTGCGGCCTCGCTGACGGCCCGCCGCGCCTTGCTCTTTGAGGAAGCAAAATGCAAAGCCAGAGAATCCGCATTCGGCTGAAGGCGTTTGACTACAAGCTGATTGACCAGTCCGCGCTGGAAATCGTCGATACGGCCAAGCGAACGGGTGCGGTGGTACGCGGCCCGGTGCCGTTGCCGACGCGCATTCAGCGCTTCGACATCCTACGGTCGCCGCATGTCAACAAAACCTCGCGCGACCAACTGGAGATCCGCACGCATCAACGACTGATGGACATCATTGACCCAACCGATAAGACGGTCGACGCCTTGATGAAGCTCGATCTGCCCGCGGGGGTCGACGTCGAGATCAAGGTTCAGTAAGGTTTGCGCTTCTGCGAACGTCGGGATAAAATTAGTAGCTTTATGTGACCTTGCGCCGTGCAGACGGCGTCCTGGCTTGCTTGCCGCGATCATACGAGCCGGCCAATCGTAGCCGGCACTGGGAGAACAGCATGAGCGATGCAGCGCGTCGCGATGGCCTTGGCCTGCTAGGGCGAAAAGTTGGAATGATGCGCCTCTTCACCGATGATGGGGAGGCCGTGCCGATTACGGTGGTTGATGTATCCGGCAACCGCATCACGCAGATTAAGACGGTGGCCTCCGATGGCTACAGCGCCGTGCAGGTGACTTGGGGTAAACAAAAGCCGACGAGGGTGCCCAAACCGCTTGCTGGTCATTATGCGAAAGCCGGCGTCGAAGCTGGGCTCGTGCTGCGTGAGTTCCGCGTCGACGAAAGCCGCTTATCCGAGCTGAAGCTGGGCGCGACCCTTGGCGCCGACCTATTCCAGGAGGGTCAAAAAGTCGACGTTACGGGCGTCACCATCGGCAAAGGTTTTGCGGGTGCTATTAAGCGGCACCATTTTTCATCGAATCGTGCGTCGCACGGCAACTCTGTGACCACGAATGCGCCTGGTTCGATCGGGATGCGGCAGGACCCTGGTCGCGTCTTTCCGGGCAAGCGAATGCCTGGGCACCTTGGTGACGTGCGTCGTACCGTGCAGAACCTCGTGATTGCTCGCGTCGATAAAGAACGAGGTTTACTGTTGATCCGCGGTGCGATACCTGGTGCCAAGGGCGGAAACGTCATCGTTCGTCCGGCGGTTAAGGGCTAAGGAGCGGCCATGGAATTGAAAGTGCTCGACGCCCAAGGCAATCAAATTGGAACAACACCAGCGCCGGCCGCTATTTTTGGGCGCGACTTTAACGAAGCGCTTGTGCACCAGATCGTGGTCGCCTATCAAGCGAATGCCCGCCAAGGCACGCGCGCGCAGAAAGACCGCGGGGCCGTTAAGCACTCCACCCGCAAGCCGTGGCGGCAGAAGGGGACAGGCCGGGCGCGCGCCGGGATGACCTCCAGCCCGCTGTGGCGGGGCGGCGGGCGAATCTTCCCGAACTCGCCCGATGAAAACTTTAGCCACAAAGTCAACAAAAAGATGTACCGGGCGGGCGTATGCTCGATTCTGTCGCAGCTTGCGCGTGACGACCGGCTGGCGGTGATTGAGGATCTGCGCGTCGAGGCGCCGAAGACGCGACTGCTTGCTGAGAAATTAAAGGCAATGCGGTTAGATTCGGTGCTCATCATTACCGATCGCATCGACGACAACCTCTACCTTGCGGCGCGCAACCTCAAGAATGTCATGGTCGTCGAGCCCCACAGCGCGGATCCGATTTCGCTGATCCATTTCAAGAGGGTCGTCGTGACCAAGCCGGCCATCAACAAACTCGCCGAGCTGCTTGGGCGGGAGGGGGCATGAACACGGAACGGCTTTACCAGGTTCTACTCGCGCCGATCATTTCCGAGAAAAGCACGATGATCGGCGAAAAACATAATCAGGTCGCGTTTCGCGTGCACCCCGATGCGAGCAAGCGGGATGTGAAGGCGGCGGTTGAGCATTTGTTTAAGGTCAAAGTTGAGTGCGTCCAGATCCTAAATCAGCGTGGCAAAGCGAAACGATTCGGCAGGACCTCTGGCCGCCGTGGCAGCGTACGTAAAGCGTACGTTAGGCTCGCCGCCGGGCAGGAAATCAACTTCGCGCAAGAGGTGAAGTGATGGCGCTGGTCAAGGTTAAACCAACGTCCCCCGGTCGGCGCGCGTTGGTCAAGGTGGTGAATCCTCATCTACACAAGGGTCGCCCCTACGCGCGGTTGACGGAGAAGAAGATCCGTGGTTCGGGGCGCAACAACGCGGGGCGGATCACGGTGCGCCATCACGGCGGTGGCCACAAACGCCACTACCGCATTGTCGATTTTCGCCGCGACAAGGATGGCATCCCGGCCCGTGTGGAGCGTTTAGAGTACGATCCAAATCGCTCAGCGCATTTGGCGCTGCTGTGCTACGCCGATGGCGAGCGGCGCTACATCATCGCGCCCAAGGGACTTGCTGTTGGCGACCAGGTCGTCAGCGGGCAGGAGGCGCCAATCAAAATCGGCAATGCACTACCCCTGCGAAACATCCCCGTGGGCACCATCGTTCATTGCGTTGAGATGCTGCCGGGCAAAGGCGCGCAACTGGCTCGCGCAGCGGGCACCTCAGCGCAGCTGCTGGCACGGGAAGGTAACTACGCGCAGCTGCGGCTGCGATCTGGTGAGATCCGCAAGGTGCTAATCGAGTGCCGCGCCACTATCGGTGAGGTTGGCAACGAAGAACACAATTTGCGCCAGTACGGCAAAGCGGGTGCGATGCGCTGGCGCGGCATTCGCCCGACGGTGCGTGGGGTGGCGATGAACCCGATCGACCATCCGCATGGGGGCGGCGAGGGCCGTACAGGCACCAAGCGCGACCCGGTGAGCCCCTGGGGACAATTAACAAAGGGATACCGCACGCGCAAGAACAAGCGCACAGATTCGATGATTGTGCAGCGCCGCCACAAGTAAGGAAACACGATGTCGCGTTCGCTGAAAAAGGGCCCGTTTGTCGACGGGCATCTGATGAAAAAAGTCGAGGCTGCGCAGGCGTCAAAAGACAAGAAGCCGATTAAGACGTGGTCGCGCCGCTCGACGATCGTGCCAGAGTTTATCGGCTTGACGATTGCCGTGCACAACGGCCGTCAACACGTGCCGGTCTATATCACCGAGCAGATGGTCGGCCATAAGCTCGGCGAGTTTGCCCTGACTCGTACCTTCAAAGGCCACGCAGCTGATAAGAAAGCAGCCGTGGCGCCGGCTAAGAAATAGGGGGTCGGTCATGGAGACGACGGCAACGGTGCGCGGCGTTCGGCTGTCGGCGCAGAAAGGAAGGCTGGTGGCCGACCTGATCCGCGGCAAGCCGGTAGACAAGGCTCTCAATATCCTGACTTTCACTCGCAAAAAGGCCGCCGGCATCATCAAGAAGGCGCTCGAATCGGCTATCGCCAACGCCGAACATAATCATGCTGCCGATATTGATGAGTTGAAAGTGACGCGCATCTTGGTCGAGCAGGGACCAACGCTGCGCCGCTTTGCGGCGCGAGCGAAAGGCCGAGGTACGCGCATCAACAAGAAGACCTGCCACATCTTTGTGACTGTCGGCGACGGCAAATCGGAGTAGGTGCAACATGGGGCAAAAAATCAATCCGATCGGCTTTCGCTTGGCGGTCACCCGTAACTGGGCATCGCGCTGGTACGCTGAGGGTCCAGAGTTTGCGCGCAAACTCAACGAGGACCTGCGCGTGCGCGAGTATTTGCGCAAAAAGCTGCGCAATGCGGCGGTCGGGCGCATCTTGATCGAACGTCCGGCCAAAAACGCACGCATCACGATCTATTCGGCGCGCCCCGGTGTCGTGATCGGCAAGAAAGGCGAGGACATCGAGACGCTAAAAAGCGAGCTGCAAAAGATGATGGGCGTGCCAGTGCACGTCAATATCGATGAGATCCGCAAGCCTGAATTGGATGCCCAGCTGATCGCGGATTCCATCGCGCAGCAGTTAGAGAAGCGCATTATGTTCCGCCGCGCAATGAAGCGCGCGATGCAAAACGCCATGCGGCTTGGCGCGCAGGGGATCAAGATTATGAGCGCTGGGCGGCTGAACGGAATCGAGATTGCGCGCAGTGAGTGGTATCGGGAGGGGCGGGTGCCTTTGCATACGCTGCGCGCCGACATTGACTACGGCTTCGCCGAGGCGAAGACGACGTACGGTGTGATTGGTGTCAAAGTATGGGTCTATAAAGGAGATACGCTGGGCCGTGCCGAGACGCCCACAGCGGCCGCGGAAGCGGCGCCGCCAGCGGAACGTGAAGACAAGCGTGCGCCGCGCCGGGCGGAGGCTAAACCGGGCACGAAGGTTGCGGCCAAGCGGGTTGCCAAACGCGCAGAAAGTAAGGCGGAGGAGGAGACGCCAGCTGCTGCGCCAGCAGGAGAAATCCAAGCGAAGCCCGCCGCCAAACGCGTGCGCAAGGCGGCCGTCAAGAGTGGTGACGCTAAAGGCGGCGAGGAGACGGGAGAGAGGTGACTATGCTGCAACCGGCGCGACGAAAATATCGTAAGGATCAAAAAGGGCGTAATCGTGGGCTTGCCACACGCGGCACCTCGGTTGCTTTCGGCGAGTATGGGTTGAAGGCTATTGAGCATGGTCGTTTGACAGCCCGTCAAATTGAGGCCGCCCGGCGTGCGATTTCGCGTCACATTAAACGCGGGGGCAGAGTATGGATCCGCGTGTTCCCGGACAAACCGATTTCGCAGAAGCCGGCCGAGGTCCGCATGGGCAACGGCAAGGGTAATCCAGAATATTGGGTAGCGTTGGTTCAGCCGGGGCGCGTGTTGTACGAGATGGATGGCGTCGATGAAGCGCTGGCACGCCAGGCGTTCGCCCTGGCCGCGGCCAAACTGCCGGTGAAGACGATCTTCGTCACGCGGCAGCTCGGCACCTAAGGGGAGCACGTGCATGTTAGCCAAGGAATTGCGGGCCAAAGATGAGGCTGCGCTGAAAAAAGAGTTGCAAGAGCTGCTGCGCGCGCAATTTAGCCTACGCATGCAGAAGGCCACGCAGCAGTTACAGAATCCGAGCCAGCTGCGCAAGACGCGGCGCGACATTGCGCGCGTGCGCACGGTGCTCGCCGAGAAGGCCCGCTCGAAATGAACACCGAGAAGAAACCGCTGACCCGGACGCTGGTCGGTCGCGTGATCAGCAATAAGATGGATAAAACCGTCACCGTGTTGGTGGAGCGTCGCGTAAAGCATCCGGTGTACGGCAAGTACGTCGTGCGCTCCACGAAGCTGCACGCGCACGATGAGACTGATGCGCTTAACGAGGGTGATGTTGTCGAGATCGTTGAAACGCGCCCGCTTTCGAAGACGAAAGCCTGGCGCGTAACGCGCGTCATCGAGCCAGCCCGCCGCGAATGACAAGCAAGGGCATGCGGCTGCCGCAGTCATGAACCAAAGGTAAAGTCAGGAGGCTTGCGCCTCGCAACTAGTTAGCATACAATTCAAAGCTTCCTTCCTGCCTGCCCAGGGGCGCGGTAGGTTTAGGTGGCTTAGGCGTTCATCGCCAGCCTGCAGCAAGCGGTGGGCTCATTTGTAGCTGCTTGCTTTTCTGCCCGAACGGGACCAAGACTGTCCGCCAAGTGGCTGGTGGCGGAACAAGTTGGGATAAAAAATGATTCAAATGCAAACGATGCTAGACGTCGCCGACAACACCGGTGCACGTTCCGTAATGTGCATCAAAGTGTTGGGTGGCAGCAAGCGCCGCTATGCCAACATCGGTGACGTCATCAAGGTGACCGTCAAAGAGGCGGCGCCACGCGGTCGCGTAAAAAAAGGCGAGGTCTACTCTGCCGTGGTCGTGCGCACGGCTAGCGGAATACGCCGTCCGGATGGTTCGGCTATCAAGTTTGATCGCAACGCAGCCGTGCTGCTGAACAACAAGCTGGAGCCGATCGGCACGCGCATCTTCGGGCCGGTGACGCGCGAACTGCGCAGCGAGCAGTTCATGAAAATTGTGTCGCTCGCGCCTGAGGTGCTGTAGGAGGCTGACATGCAGCGGATCCGCAAAGGCGACGAGGTGATTGTGATCGCCGGCCGGGATAAGGGCAAGCGCGGCATCGTGCTGGCGCGCGTCGACGAGCGCCATGTGCTGGTGGAGGGTGTCAATGTGGTGAAAAAGCACGTGCGTCCGAATCCGCTGAAAGGGGTTGCGGGCGGCATCATCGATAAGACGATGCCGATTGACATCTCTAATGTCATGCTGTTTAACCCGGCAACGAACAAAGGCGATCGCGTCGGCTTCAAGATTGTGGACGGCAAAAAAGTGCGCGTCTTCAAGAGCACCGGGGCCGTGGTTGGGTCCAAATAAACGGAGTGGCGAGAACGGTCATGGCTCGGTTGCAAACGCTGTACCGCGAAAAAATCGTGCCCGAACTGATGCAAAAGTTCGGCTACAAGACGGCGATGCAGGTGCCGCGCATTACCAAGATCACGCTCAACATGGGCGTCGGTGAAGCGGTTCATGACAGGAAAAATATTGATGCTGCGATGGCCGATCTGACGCGCATCGCTGGCCAAAAGCCGGTGGTGACCAAAGCGCGCAAGGCGATCGCGAACTTCAAGATTCGGCAAGGCTTGCCGATCGGCGTGATGGTGACGCTGCGCGGTGCGCGTATGTACGAATTCCTGGATCGGCTCATCACGATTGCCTTCCCGCGCGTGCGTGACTTTCGCGGCGTCTCGGGGCGCGCCTTCGATGGGCGGGGCAACTACAACATCGGCATTAAAGAACAAATCATCTTCCCCGAGATCGAGTACGACAAGATCGACAAGCTGCGGGGGCTCAACATCAGTATTACGACGACCGCGAAGACGGATGAAGAGGCCAAAGCGCTGCTTGCTGCCTTCCGGTTTCCGTTTCGCAACTAAGCGAGGTGTCCAGTGGCGAAACTCGCACTGATCAATCGCGAAGCAAAACGCAGGGCGCTAGTCAAGAAATTCGAGGCGAAGCGCAAAGAGCTAAAAGCCATCATCGCTGATCCGGCGCGCTCGATGGAGGAGCGCATGGCTGCGCAAGCGAAGCTGCAAGCGCTGCCGCGCAACGCGAATCCGACGCGGTTGCGCAATCGCTGCGCCATCACCGGACGCCCGCGTGGCACCTTCCGCAAGTTCGGGCTGGCCCGCACCAAGATCCGCGAGGCAGCGATGCGCGGCGAAATCCCGGGCGTCATTAAGGCCAGTTGGTAACGGGGGTGCCGATGAGCATTAGTGATCCCGTCGCGGACATGTTGACGCGCATTCGCAATGCGCAGCGGGCTGGCAAAGAGGCCGTTGTGATGCCATCGTCCAAGCTGAAGGTGGCGATTGCTCAGGTGTTGGCTGATGAGGGTTACATTGACGGCTTCGAAGTGCGGCCAAACGACGGCAAGCCCGAGCTGCGCATTGCGTTGAAGTATTACGCGGGCCGGCCGGTGATTGAGCGCCTGGAGCGCGTCTCGCGACCGGGGCTGCGTATTTACCGCGGCCGCGACGCGCTGCCGCAAGTGATGAACGGGCTGGGCGTCGCCATCATTTCTACGCCGCGTGGCGTTATGACCGACCGGCGCGCGCGCGCGCAGGGCGTCGGTGGCGAAGTGTTGTGCTACGTCGCGTAGGAGCGCACAACCATGTCGCGCATAGCTAAAGTGCCCGTCCCGCTTACCAAAGGGGTAGAGGCCGTGGTAGCCGATGGCGAGATCACCGTGAAAGGGCCTTTGGGGACGCTAAAGCAGCGTATTGGGGACAGGGTCAAGGTGACCGTTGCCGATGGCCGTATCAGCTTCGCCGCGGTCGATGATTCTCGCGAAGCACGCGCGATAAGCGGCACGCTGCGTGCCTTAGTGGCCGGGATGGTGCACGGCGTTTCGAAGGGCTTTGAGAAAAAGCTGACGCTAGTTGGCGTCGGGTACCGAGCGCAGGTACAGGGTGACAAGCTCAATTTATCGCTCGGCTTCTCGCATCCGATCGTGTATCCGCTGCCGCCCGGCATCAAAGCGGAGACGCCAACGCAGACAGAGATCATTATTAAGGGTGCCGACAAGCAGAAGGTTGGCCAGGTGGCGGCAGAGATCCGCGGCTGCAAACCGCCGGAGCCTTACAAGGGCAAGGGCGTCCGCTACGCCGACGAGGTCGTGGTCCTAAAAGAGACCAAGAAGAAATAAGCGCGCGGAGAGAAACGCATGATCAACAAGAAGCAGGCCCGCTTGCGGCGCGCCCGTGCCACTCGGGCGCGCATTGCTTTGGCGCGTGTGGAGCGGCTAACCGTGTTTCGCAGCAACCTCCACATTTATGCGCAGGTCATCTCGGCCGACGGCAAGCGCGTGCTGGTGACGGCCTCTACGCTTGAGCCGGAGGTGCGAGCTCAGTTAGCGGGAAGTAAAGGCAAAGGAGGAAACATCGCGGCCGCGAAAATTGTCGGCACGCGCGTGGCGCAGAAGGCGCGCGCGGCTGGGATCGAGCGAGTGGCGTTTGACCGCGCCGGTTACAAATATCACGGCCGCGTCAAGGCACTCGCTGAGGCCGCGCGTGAAGCTGGGCTCAAGTTTTAAGGGATGCGACGATGGCGAAGGTGCAACCGAAAGGGGTCCAGACCGAAGAGCGCGAGGACGGCTTGCGCGAGAAGATGATCGCGGTCAACCGCGTCACGAAAGTCGTCAAGGGCGGTCGTGTCCTCGGTTTTGCCGCGCTGACCGTAGTTGGCGACGGCGACGGTCGCATTGGCATGGGCAAGGGTAAGGCGCGCGAGGTGCCGGTGGCGGTACAAAAGGCAATGGAGCGAGCCCGCCGCGCCATGGTCCGCATACCGCTGAAGAACGGGACCTTGCACCACGCTGTCCAGGCGAAGCACGGGGCGGCCAAAGTCATCCTGGCGCCGGCTCAGGAGGGCACGGGGGTCATCGCCGGCGGGCCGATGCGCGCGATCTTCGAAGTTATGGGTGTGCGTAATGTGGTAGCCAAGTCGCATGGTTCGACCAACCCCTACAACATGGTGCGCGCTACGCTGAAAGCGCTTGCTCAACTGCGGACGCCCGCCGAGATCGCGGCTAAGCGGGGCAAGACTATTGAAGAGATCCTCGCCTGAGAGCCAAGCAGATGAAAACGGTGAAGGTGACGCTCGTCAAAAGCCCAATCGGGTGCAAGAAGGACCATCGTGCTACTGTGCGCGGACTCGGTTTGAGGAAATTGAACCAAACCCGCGAACTGCCTGACACACCGGCCGTGCGCGGCATGATCGAGAAGGTCGCGTACCTGGTGCGGGTGTCCTGAGGCGGAGAAACGCATGCGGTTGAACACATTGAAACCAGCGCCTGGAAGCAAGCGCGCGCGGCACCGCGTCGGGCGGGGCATCGGCTCCGGCTCGGGTAAAACCGCTGGCCGCGGGCATAAAGGTCAGAAGTCCCGCGCCGGCGGTTTTCACAAAATCGGCTTCGAGGGCGGACAAATGCCGTTGCATCGGCGTCTGCCGAAACGTGGCTTCACGTCCATGACGCGCCGCTATGTCGAGGAGGTGCGGCTGTCAGACCTGCAGAAGATCGATGCGGAGGAGGTGGATCTGGCCGTGCTGAAGCGCGCCGGGATCGTGTCGCAGCATGCACGCGGTGCGCGCGTCATTAAGTCAGGTGACATCCATCGAAAACTGCTGGTGCGCGGCATCGCCGTGACGAGAGGCGCGCGCGCGGCGATCGAGGCCGTGGGCGGCCGCGTCGATGCGCCGGCCGCACAAGGCTGAGAAGGCGCATAGGGACTGAGCGTGGCGAGCACCGGTACTCTTGGCAAGACAGGCAAGTACGGCGACCTGCGGCGGCGGCTGACCTTCCTGCTGCTGGCCTTGGTCGTATACCGGATCGGCACGCACATTCCGGTGCCAGGCATTGACCCGGAGCAACTGCGACAGCTGTTCCAGTCCCAGCAAGGTGGCATCCTCGGACTATTCAACATGTTCTCCGGCGGGGCGCTGTCGCGCTTCTCGGTATTTGCCCTCGGCATCATGCCGTACATCTCTGCCTCCATCATCATGCAGATGCTCACCTACGTGTTGCCGTCCCTAGAGAGCCTGCGCAAGGAGGGAGAGGCTGGGCGTCGCAAGATTACGCAATACACACGCTACGGCACGGTTGCGCTGGCGCTATTTCAGGCGATCAGTATCGCCATCGCGTTGGAGTCGCAGCCCGGGCTGGTGCTTGACCCTGGGTTAATGTTCCGCTTGGTCTGCGTCGTGTCGCTTGTCACAGGAACGATGTTTCTCATGTGGCTTGGCGAGCAGATCACCGAGCGGGGGCTGGGCAACGGTATCTCGATTTTGATCTTTGCCGGCATTGTGGCTGGCCTACCGAGTGCGATCGGTGGCCTGTTCGAGCTGGTTCGCACCGGCGCGATCAATCCGCTGTCGGCGATCTTCATCGTGGCGTTGATTGTGGTGGTGACCGGTTTTGTCGTGTTCGTTGAGCGCGGCCAGCGCAAGATCTTGGTCAACTATGCGAAGCGCCAAATCGGTAACCGCATTTACGGCGGCCAGAGCTCGCATCTGCCGCTGAAACTCAACATGTCGGGCGTCATCCCGCCCATTTTCGCCTCTTCGCTAATTTTGTTTCCGGCCACGCTGGCGAGTTGGTTCACAACTGGCGAGGCGACACGCTGGATCCGTGACTTGGCGGCGGCGTTGTCACCTGGACAACCGCTGTACATCCTGCTGTACGCCGGTTTGATTGTCTTCTTTTGCTTTTTCTATACGGCGTTGGTCTTCAACAGCAGGGAGACCGCTGATAACCTCAAAAAAAGTGGCGCCTTTGTGCCTGGGATTCGTCCAGGCGAGCAGACTGCGCGCTACATCGACAAGATCCTGATGCGGCTGACGCTAGCGGGAGCGCTGTACGTTACCTTTGTATGTCTGGTGCCTGAATTTCTGCATCTGCGCTGGAACGTGCCGTTTTATTTTGGTGGGACATCGCTGCTGATCGTAGTGGTGGTCACAATGGACTTTATGGCGCAGGTTCAGGCGTATCTCATGACGCATCAGTATGAAAGCTTGCTGAAAAAAGCAAATTTCAAAGGTTTTGGAGCAGGCTTGCCACGATAGGGGGCGCGGAAGATCAGCGGATAATGCAAGGGGCGCGGGCATGGCCAAAGATGATGTAATCCAGATGCAAGGGGAGGTCTTGGAGAACCTGCCGAATGCGACCTTCCGCGTGAAGCTGGATAACGGCCATGTGGTGCTGGCGCACATTTCTGGGAAGATGCGGATGAACTACATCCGCATCCTGCCCGGCGACAAGGTGACGGTGGAAATGACACCGTACGACCTGACGCGAGCAAGAATTGTTTTCCGCGCAAAATGACGCGGCTTGGAGAGCACGATGAAGGTACTGGCATCGGTTAAGAAAATTTGCCGCCAATGCAAGGTGATTAAGCGTAAGGGCGTGGTGCGTGTGATTTGTTCCGACCCCCGCCACAAGCAACGGCAGGGATGACGAGGTAATCCATGGCTCGCATCGCAGGCGTCAACATCCCCCCCAACCAGCATGCCGAGATCGGTTTGACCGCGATTTATGGCATCGGTCGCGCTCGGGCACGCGCCATCTTGGACGCCGTCAAGGTACCGTATTCCAAGAAGGTCAAAGAACTGACCGACGCCGAGCTGGAGCGTATCCGTGAGGCAGTGGCGCGTTTCACGGTCGAGGGCGATCTGCGCCGGGAGGTTCAGCTGTCGATCAAGCGGCTGATCGACCTCGGTTGTTACCGCGGCGTACGGCACCGCCGCGGCCTGCCGGTACGCGGCCAGCGCACGCGTACAAACGCGCGTACTCGTAAGGGGCCGCGAAAGGCAGGCGTGGCGCTAAAAAAGGGCAGTAACTAAGTGCCTTTCCTGAGTGAGGAGCGAGACCTGTCATGGCACGAGCACCCATCCAGCCAAGCGCCGCGCAGCGCGTGCGCAAAAAGGTCAAAAAGAACGTCGCTGAAGGCATCGCGCACATTCATGCCTCGTTCAACAACACCATCATCACGATCACTGACCGGCAAGGAAACACGTTGGTGTGGGCGAGTGCAGGAAGCTCTGGCTTTAAGGGCTCGCGCAAGTCGACGCCTTTCGCGGCGCAAGTGGCAGCGGAAAACGCCGGGCGGGCGGCGCAAGAGTGCGGGGTAAAAAACTTGGAGGTGCGCATCAGCGGACCAGGGCCGGGGCGCGAGTCCTCGGTGCGGGCGCTCAACGCATGCGGCTTCCGGATTACGTCGATCCACGACGTCACTCCGATTCCGCACAACGGTTGCCGTCCACCGAAGCGGCGCCGCGTATGAAGCCAGCCGCAGGACAAGACACGAAGCGATTGCATCGGCGGCCAGAGAATTGGGTGTCCGCCTGTAACAGAGCGGACTGAATGCACCATCGTGCAGGATGAGAAGACAAAATGGCACGTTACATCGGACCTAAACTGAAGCTCTCGCGGCGGGAGGGCACTGACCTCTTCTTGAAAAGCGCGCGCCGCGCGCTCGATACGAAGTGCAAGACGGATTCGCGGCCGGGTCAGCATGGCAGAACCTCTGGCGCCCGTATTTCGGATTTCGGGCTGCAACTGCGCGAAAAGCAGAAGCTAAAGCGGATGTACGGGGTTTTGGAGCGCCAGTTCCGCCGTTATTTTGCCGAGGCAGCGCGGCGCAGGGGCAACACCGGAGCGCGGCTGATCGAGCTACTCGAATCGAGACTGGATAACGTGGTGTACCGGATGGGCTTTGGCTCGACTCGGGCGGAGGCGCGCCAGCTCGTTACGCACCGAGCCATAGCGGTCAACGGCAAGATCGCCAACATACCGTCGATGCTGGTTAAGCCGGGCGACGTGATCTCGGTGCGCGAGAAGGCGAAAAAGCAAGTGCGTATCCAAGAAGCACTTGCGCTTGCTGAGCAAAATGGCTTTCCCTCTTGGGTTGAGGTCGACAAAAACAAGATGGAAGGCCGGTTTAAACAGGTGCCGGACCGCAGCGACGTAGCCCAGGACATCAACGAATCCTTGGTGGTTGAGCTGTATTCACGCTAACCGCTTGCGTGCGTCGCGCCGCGTGCTGCGGTCTGGTGCACGCCCGATATAAAGCCGGCACCAGGGGCCGCCGGCTGCAGCAAGTGCCCCGACTATCCATCAGCCTTGTCGGTGTAACGAGCCGACGGTACAAAAAGGGATCGTCATGAGCAGCACCGCACTTTTAAAACCGCGCTCGATTCAGGTCGAATCCATCGGTCCGAATACTGCCGTCGTTACGATGGAGCCCTTCGAGCGCGGCTATGGCCACACGCTCGGGAATGCCTTACGGCGTATTCTGTTGTCCTCGATGATCGGCTATGCGCCCACAGAGGCGTCGATCGCGGGCGTCGTGCATGAGTACTCCACGCTGGACGGTGTGCGCGAGGATGTCGTCGATATCCTGCTGAACCTCAAAGGGGTCGTCTTTAAGCTGCACAACCGCGACGAGGTCATGCTGACGTTGCGCAAAGAAGGCGAGGGGGTTGTCACCGCCGGCGACATCGAGCTGCCGCATGACGTCGAAGTCATCAATCCAGAGCACGTGATCGCACACTTAGAGGGCGGCGGGCGCCTGGAGATGCAGATCAAGGTCGAAAAAGGACGCGGCTATGTGCCTGGTAATGTGCGCGCCTTCCGCGACGACCACAGCAAAACGATTGGTCGCATCGTTTTAGATGCGTCATTTTCGCCGATCCGGCGCGTCTCTTACACGGTGGAGTCGGCGCGCGTCGAGCAGCGGACCGATCTTGACAAGCTGGTGATGACCATTGAAACCAACGGCGCCATCACCCCCGAGGAGGCTGTCCGGCAGGCGGCCCGCATCTTGGTGGACCAGCTGTCAGTGTTTGCCTCGCTAGAGAGCACGGCGGAGGCAACGGTTGCCGCACGCGCTGCCCCGCAGATCGACCCGATCTTGCTGCGCCCGATCGACGATCTGGAGCTGACGGTGCGCTCGGCCAACTGCTTGAAGGCCGAAAACATTTACTACATCGGCGATCTTATCCAGCGTACCGAAAACGAGCTGCTAAAGACGCCCAACCTCGGTCGCAAGTCGCTCAACGAAATTAAGGAAGTCCTCGCTGCGCGAGGCTTGACGCTGGGGATGAAACTGGAGAACTGGCCTCCCGCTGGACTGGAGAAGTAATTACCGCACTGTTGTCGGTCTGCCGACGCGCATAAAAGCGCCGATATCGAAGACTGAAAGGATCTGCCCATGCGCCACCGTCATGGACTGCGGAAGCTGAACCGCACCTCTGCGCATCGCCTGGCGATGCTACGTAACATGTCAAATTCGCTGCTCCGCCACGAGCTTATTAAGACCACGCTACCGAAAGCGAAGGAGCTGCGGCGTGTGGTCGAGCCGCTGATCACGCTTGCGAAAGAGCCTACGCTGGCCAATCGGCGCCTGGCGTTCAACCGCTTGCGCGACCGTGAGATGGTGACGAAGCTGTTCAACGAGCTGGGGCCGCGCTACAAAAATCGTCCCGGAGGCTACCTGCGCATCCTCAAGTGCGGCTTCCGAGTTGGCGACAACGCGCCGATGGCGCTGGTGGAGCTGGTCGACCGCCCGCAACCGCAGCCGCAGGAGGCGACGGCGCAGACGGCCACCTGAGAGCAACCGATGGCCGAAGTCCTGATTGCATTGACCAATTGTCCGGATACGGCGAGCGCCGAGCGTATCGCACGCGCGCTAGTCGAACAGCGATTGGCTGCCTGCGTCAATCGGCTGGCTCCTGTGCATTCGGTTTACCACTGGCAGGGCACAATTGAAGAGGCGAGCGAAGTACCGCTGCTGATTAAGTGCACGCGCGAGCGCTATCCGGCCGTCGAGGCGACGATCCGGCAGCTGCACCCCTATACGGTGCCCGAAATCGTCGCGTGGCCGGTAGCGGCCGGCTATGGTCCTTACCTAAGCTGGGTGGCCCAGGAGACCCAGCCGCCGCTGACTGCCTAATCAGAGTACCTCGAATAAGCCGGCGGCACCCATCCCGCCGCCGATGCACATTGTGACTACCGCATACTTGGCGCCCCGCCGCCGACCTTCGATCAGAGCGTGGCCCACGAGCCGCGCCCCGCTCATCCCGTACGGGTGCCCGAGCGCGATGGCTCCGCCGTTCACATTGAGCCGCTCGTTCGGGATGCCGAGCCGGTCGCGACAGTAAATCACCTGCACGGCGAATGCTTCGTTCAGCTCCCACAGGTCAATGTCGTCTACCTTCAGGGCGGCGCGCGCGAGCAGTTTGGGCACCGCGAACACCGGACCGATACCCATTTCATCAGGCTCACAACCGGCGACGGCAAAGCCGCGGAACGCCCCTAACGGTTTCAGGCCCTTGCGCTCGGCCGTGCGTGCGCTCATCACGACCGCAGCGGACGCGCCATCGGAAAACTGACTGGCATTGCCCGCGGCGATCACACCACCCTCAATGGCCGGTTTAATTTGTGATACGCCTTCGTAGGTGGTATCCGGCCGAATTCCTTCATCGTGCTCAACCGTTACCTCGCGGATCGATTCCGCGCCGGTTTCCTTGTCCACGATCTTCGCCTTGACTGTAATCGGGACAATCTCGTCGCGGAATTTGCCGGCGGCACGCGCCGCCGCCGCGCGCTGCTGACTCTGAACGCCGTAGCGATCTTGCGCTTCACGGCTGATCTGGTAGCGCTTGGCCACGGTCTCGGCCGTCTGCAGCATCGGCCAGTAAATCTCCGGTTTGTGCTTCAGCAGCCATTCGTCCTGAAACATGTGGCGGTTCATCTCGTTCTGCACGCAGGAGATCGACTCCAGGCCGCCCGCAACATAAATATCGCCCTCGCCGCTTAGAATGCGCTGCGCGGCCATCGCGATCGTCTGCAAGCCGGAAGCGCAGAAGCGGTTAATCGTTACGCCTGGCACGGTCACTGGCAGCCCGGCGCGCAGCGCCACCTGACGAGCGATGTTCCAGCCGGTGGCGCCTTCCGGATTGGCGCAACCGATCAACACATCCTCAATCTCGCCATTGTCGAGGCCGGCGCGGTCAATGGCGGCGCGCACCGCGAAGGCGCCCAGCGTCGCCCCGTGTGTCATGTTTAGTGCCCCTTTCCAGGCCTTACAAATAGGGGTACGCGCGGTTGACACGATCACGGCTTCGTTCATCGTCAGATCTCCTCGGCACGAAAAAGCCAAAGGGTAGCGCAGCTCGCCTTATCCAGGCAGCGTCACAACCTCCGGCGGCGCCGGCTCCGCGAACAACGCCTCCAGGGCGGCTTTGCGCCGAGCCAACACTGCGCGCTGATTGATATATCCCTTGTCAGTGATTTCATTGGCGTCAATCGAAGGCGGCTCCGCCAGCAGCAGCGCGCGGCGCGCAAACTGCGATGAGCCGCTGGCGCTTGCCGCGAGCTGTGCCAGCCCTTGCTCGACGCGTTCGCGCACGCGCGCATCGGCAATGAGCGTCGCCACCGGCGTGTCTGCGCAAAGCTCGGGACAGAGGCTGAGACAGCCGGCTGCGTTCGGAAAGACGAGCAACGCGACATAGTCGCGGTCGTGCCCGGCGACGACGACGTCTTGCGCCACCGGCGTCAGTGCCGCGATCGCCCGCACGCGCAGGTTGCCGACGTGAACCCAAGTGCCGGAGGCGAGCTTAAAGTCTTCGGCAATGCGACCATCGAAGATGACCCCGCGCGCTGGATGCTGCGGATTGGCCAGTCGGCCGGCGTCGCCGATGCGATAGAAGCCTTCGCTATCGAACGCGGCCGCAGTCAGATCCGGGCGCTTAAAATAGCCAGGAGTCACGTTAGGCCCGCGAACACGCATTTCGAGCTTGTCGCCGTTGGGCACAAAAAGCAGCTCCGTGCCAGGCGCCGGCAGGCCGATCACACCGGCACGGTCGATTGGAAAGTGCACGCTAGTGACCAGTGGGGCGGTTTCGGTCGAGCCCCAGGCGGAGGTCATCACCACGTTCGCCCCGAGCGCCCGCGCCAGCGCTTGCAGCCGATCCCATAGATTTTGCGGCAGCGCCGCGCCGGCGTAAAAGACCAGCTTCAGCCGCGCAAAGAAACGCTGCGCAAGCTCTGTATCACGCTCCAGGTACGGCAGCAGCATATCGAACCCGCGCGGGACGTTGAAATACAGTGTCGGCGACACACTGCGTAGGTTCGCCACGGTCCGCTCGATTAGACCGGCAGCGGGCTTGCCCTCATCGATGTATAACGTGCCGCCGTTGGCTAAAACCATGTTGAAGTTGTGATTGCCGCCAAAGGTGTGATTCCACGGCAGCCAGTCGACTAGCACGGGCGGCTCCTCTCGTAAGAACGGCCAACACTGCAGGATCATCTGCTGGTTAGCCGTCAGCATGCGGTGCGTGTTGATCACTCCCTTCGGCTCGCCGGTCGAGCCAGAGGTGAACAAGATCTTGGCGATGTGATCCGGGCCCACGTCGGCGGCGGCTGCATCGACCGCGGCGCTGGGCGGCGTGGCGACCAGCGCCGCGAAAGGGGTAGCCGATGGCGGTACATGCTGCGATGCGACGACTTCGAAATCGCCTGCGACGGCGGCGAGCGCGCGGCTGAACCGGCTGCCATCGTCAGCAAACACTAGGCCGGGCGTCAGCAGCTCGAAGATCGCACGCAGCTTCGCGTGATCGTTCGACAGCAGGGAGTACGCCGGGGATATTGGTGCGTACGGTATGCCCACATACTGCGCCCCGAGCGCAAGCAGCGCATGATCGATGCTGTTGTCTGACAAGATCACCACGGGCCGCTGCTCCGAGAGCCCGCGCGCCAGCAGGGCGCTGCCGATGGCGCGCGCGGCCGCTAGCGCCTGCGCGTAGGTCACGGGGCGCCAGGCGTCGCCCTCGCGCTGGGCGAGAAACAGGCGTTGCGGCGTCTGCTGCGCATGCAAGCGCAACCATTCGCCGACGCAGCGGGCGTAGCCTGCCAGCGGCAGCGGTGAGCGCAAAATAAAGCTGCCATCGCGGCGGTCGATACGTTCGACGCGTGGCGGCGCGAAGCGCAGCGGCGCGCAGGGCTGTCTTGATTCGTTCATCGGTCTACTCCGACACGGTGACGCGCGTTTTAAATCAGCTTGCTGGAGATGTCACGCCCCTGTCAAAACTGGCGTCACGCGCACGTCACTGCCCTGCCTTACGATGCGCTGCAACGGCAAGCCGCCGCACTCAGCGATGCTGCAATTCCGACAGGGACCGCCAGCGACCAACGAATGTGCTGCTGCCGCCGCGGCCACGCCGTCCGTAGCGCCACGCCGAGTGCGAGCGATCTTCATCTCGGACGTACACCTCGGCACGCGTGGCTGCAAGGCTGCTTTCTTGCTTGATTTTTTGCGCCACCACGAGTCCGAATACCTGTATCTGGTGGGCGACATCATCGACGGCTGGGCGCTGAAGAAAAATTTTTACTGGCACCAGACCCATAACGATGTCGTGCAAAAGGTCTTGCGCCGGGCGCGCCACGGCACGCGCGTCATCTATGTGCCAGGCAACCACGACGAGGCCGGGCGCCAGTTTGCCGGTCTGGATTTTGGCGGCATCGCGATCCGCGCCGAGGCCGAGCATCGCCTGCTGGACGGTCGCCGCCTGTGGATCGTGCATGGCGACCTGGCCGACGGCATCATCCGCAATGCGCGCTGGCTAGCCTTGCTCGGCGACAGCTTATACACGTTTGCGCTCTGGCTAAACCACCACTTTAATCGGCTGCGCGCTTATTTCGGGCTGCGTTACTGGTCGTTGTCCCAGTACCTGAAGCATGCGGTGAAGAACGCCGCGGCGTTCATCTCGGACTTTGAAAGTGTGCTGTTGCGCGAGGCGGCGCGGCGCGGCTATGACGGTGTAATTTGCGGTCATATCCATAAGGCCGAGGTCCGCGACGCAGGCGGCTTGCTGTATGCCAACGCCGGCGATTGGGTCGAAAGCCTCACGGCCTTGGTGGAAACGTATGAAGGCACGCTGCAGCTTGTGGAGTGGAACCAGATTCTCGCCCCGGGTGCACGCGTGCCGCGCTGGAACGACGACGCCGATCCGCCTGCCGCGCCGCCGGTACCGGTCGCGGCACCGGCAGCGTGAAGATCCTGATCGTCACCGACGCGTGGCGACCGCAGGTCAACGGCGTGGTGCGCACGCTGGAGGCGACGGTGCGCGAACTGCAGCAGCTCGGCCACCGCGTGCAGGTGATCGCGCCCGCGGAATTCCCGACCGTGCCCTGCCCCGGTTACGCGGAGATCCGGCTGGCGCTCGCCTCGCGCCGGGCGCTGGCGGCGCGCATCGCGGCGGCCCTCGCGGGCGAGCCGCTGTACGCGCTGCATGTCTCCACCGAGGGACCGCTTGGCTGGGCCGCACGGCGCTTCTGTCTGCGGCACGGATTGCCGTTTACCACCGCCTACCACACCCGCTTCCCCCAGTACCTGAATGCGATGTTTGGCGTGCCGCAGCGCTGGGTGGCATACGCGCTGGGGCGCTTTCACCGCCCGGCGGCGCGCGTGCTGTCCGCTACACCGGAGGTCGACCGCGAACTGGCGGCGCTCGGGGTTACGCGGGTGGCGCGCTGGACGCGCGGTGTCGATCTGCAGCTGTTTCGCCCCGATCTGCCGCCATCGCCGTTAGTGGCCGATGCGCCGCGGCCGCGCTTTCTGTACGCCGGCCGCGTAGCGGTGGAGAAAAACATCGAGGCGTTCCTTTCGCTCGATCTGCCGGGCAGCCGCATCGTCGCTGGTGATGGGCCGCTGGCGCCGGCGCTGCGGCGGCGGTACCCGACGGCGTTGTTCGTCGGGCGGTTGGATAGCGCGGCGCTGGCGCGTCTGTACGCGAGCGTGGACGTACTGGTGTTTCCGAGTCGCACGGACACCTTCGGGCTGGTGCAGATCGAGGCGCTTGCCTGCGGCACCCCGGTGGCGGCCTACCCGGTGCCGGGGCCACGGGACGTGCTCGGGGGCAGCGACGTCGCCTGCCTGCAGGAGGATTTGCGGGCGGCGGCGCTGCAGGCGCTTGCAATCCCACGCGCGCGTTGCCGGGCGTATGCCGAGCGCTTTTCCTGGCGCGCCGCGACTGCGCAGTTTGTCGCCGCGCTGGCACCGGTCGAAGCCGGCCGCGCCGCTGCCGCCGGCGGTTAAAACGCGCCTTGTCATCGCGCGGTCAGCGTGCGTTCATCGGCACGCAATCGAAGCTGCCTAAGGTCAAGCCATCGCCAACTTGCCAGAAATGACGATGCACAGCGCCACGCTTGCACGTGCGTGCCTTGATGCCGGCGCCGCCGAGCGGTCGCACCGGCTGACGCTGTCGATCGCGCGTACGGCGGCCGAGGTGGAGGATGCGCAGCGCCTGCGCTACGAGGTCTTTGCGGAGGAACTCGGCGCTCGGATCGATTCGCCACGGGCCGGATTGGACGCCGACGAGTTCGACCGCTGGTGTGACCACCTGATCGTGCGCGACGCGCGCACGTCGCAAGCGGTGGCGACCTACCGCATCCTGCCACCGGAGCGAGCGCGCGCTTGCGGCCGGCGTTACTCGGAGCGCGAGTTCGATCTGACGCCGTTGCGCGACATCCTACCACTGGCGGTGGAAGTCGGCCGCTCCTGCGTACATCGCAATTACCGCGGCAGTGCCGCGCTGATGCTGCTGTGGGCCGGTTTAGCGCGCTATATGCGTGCCGGCGGCTACCGGCACCTGATCGGTTGCGCCAGCGTGCCGCTAGCGGCCGGCACGGCCCAAGCGGCGGCGGTGCGCGACGCCCTGCAAAAGCATCTGGTGGCGCCGGCGCTGCGCGTGCAGCCGCGACAGCCCTTTGCGCATGCGCGCTGCGGGCGCGCGACGGCGGCGGCGATCCCGCCGCTTATCGAAGGGTATCTGCGCCTGGGTGCGCGCGTCTGCGGCGAGCCGGCCTGGGATCCCGACTTCAACACAGCCGATTTTTTGCTTTGGTTGGCCGTGCAGGACGTGCCGCCGCGCTATCTGCGGCATTTTGACTTGCTCGTCACACGCGCCGCCGCCTAAGGTGCGGCAGTGCTTGCGGCTAGCGTGCGCCGGCGGAACGTGCGAGGCGTCGGCGCAGCCGCAGCGACCGATCCGACAGCAGCCGCTGAGTCCAGAAGACGAGCAGCAGCAGGGCGGCGGTGGCAACCATCGCCGCCAGCGTCAGCCAGAAACCGCCGGGGCGCGCCACCAGCGGCATCGATTCAAAGTTCATGCCGAAAATGCCGGTAATTAGGTTCAGCGGCGCGAACACCGCGGTGATCACGGTCAGCAGCCGCATGACCTGGTTGGTCCGGTGCGCCATCGCGGAAAAATGCAGCTGCACCGCGGCCTCCAGCGCATTTTCCTGACGCTGCGCGTGCGTTAGCACGCGCCGCACGTGATCGAGCAGGTCGGCTAGCCGCACCCGATAGCTGTCGCTGACTTGCAGCGCTGGCGTCTCCTCCAAGTAACTGTCGCGCAGCCGGCGCAGCGCATCCTCTTGGTCCTCGCACAGATTCTCCAGCTTGCGCAGCTCCAGTCGCGCCTGCAGCAGTAGCGCCCAGTTCGAAAATGGGCGGCGCGGGTCGAGCAGCTCTCGCTGCCAGCGGTCCAGCCGCTCGGTCAGCGGCTGCCGCAGCTCCAAGTAGCGGTCGACCATGCCGGTGAGCAGCGGCAGCAGCAGTTCGTCGGCGCGCTGCGGTAGACGCGCGACCAGCGCATCCCCCTCGGTGGCCCGCGTCCGGGGCGCTAGCAGCCGCTGCCGAACTTGCTCGATCGTGCGCGACTGGCGGTCACCGACCGTAACCAATAAAGCCGGTCGAAGACGAAAAACGTCACCGGTCGGGTAACGATCTCCTGCAGCCGGGGGGCCCCGGCCCCCGCGCCGGCCCCGACCGCCCGGGGGGGGGCCGCCCCGGGGGCCCCCCCCCCGCACAACAACCCCCAGGAGGGCCGCCACCACTCGAAAAA
>JANWXE010000169.1 GCA_025055385.1 Burkholderiaceae bacterium
ATCCGGATGGCCGTGGAGGACGTCGGGCTTGCGGACCCGCGCGCGCTGCGGGTTGCACTCGATGCTGCCGAGGCCTACGAGCGGCTCGGCTCGCCGGAGGGCGAACTGGCCCTGGCGCAGGCGATCGTCTACCTGGCGGTAGCGCCGAAATCGAACGCCATTTACCGCGCCGTCGGCGCGGTGACCGAGTTCGTGCGGCAGGACGGCTCGCGGCCGGTGCCGCTGCATCTGCGCAACGCGCCCACCGGACTGATGCGCGCGCTCGGCCATGGCAGCGGCTACCGCTATGCCCACGATGAGGCGGACGCCTACGCGGCCGGCCAAAGCTACCTGCCTGAGGGCATCGGGCAGCCCCGCTGGTACGAGCCGACCGCACGGGGGCTGGAGGCGCGGATCGCGCAGCGGCTGCAGGAGCTGCGCGCGCGCGATGCGGCGGCGCGCGGGCCGGAGGAGACGCCTTCGTACAATCCGCGCTGAGCGAAAGCGAGTTCAATTCAATTCATGATCGACATCGCATGGCTGCGCAAGGACCTCGCCGCGGTGACCGCGCGGCTGCGCACGCGCGGCTTCGAGTTCGACACAGCCGCCTTCGAGGCACTGGAGGCCGAACGCAAGTCCGTGCAGGTGCAGACCGAGCAGTTGCAGGCGAAGAAGAACGCCCTGTCCAAGCAGATCGGGCAGATGCGCGCCCGCGGCGAGGACGCTGCGGCGCTGATGGCCGAGGCGGCCCGCATTCCGGATGCGCTCAAGGCGCTGGAGGCGCAGCTGGCCGACGTGCAGGCGCGGCTGCAGAAGCTGCTGCTGGGCGTGCCCAATGTGCCGCACGCCTCGGTGCCGGTCGGGCGCAGCGCAGAGGACAACATCGAGGTGCGCCGCTGGGGCGAACCGCGCCGCTTCGATTTTCCGGTGCGCGATCATGTCGATGTGGGCGCACCGCTTGGGCTGGATTTCGAAACCTCAGCGAAGCTGTCCGGCGCGCGCTTCGTCGTCATGCGCGGGCCCGTGGCGCGCCTGCATCGGGCGCTCGCGCAGTTCATGCTCGACCTGCAGACGCGCGAGCACGGCTACACCGAGTGCTACACGCCGTACATCGTGACCGCCGAGACGCTGACCGGCACCGGCCAGCTGCCGAAATTCGAGCAGGATTTGTTTGCCGCCCGCAAGGGCGGGCAGGAGGGCGCCGGCGAGCCGCTGTACCTGATCCCGACGGCGGAGGTGTCGCTGACCAACTTTGTGCGCAATGCGATCCTGAAAGAAAGCGATTTGCCGCTGAAGCTTACTGCGCTGACGCCCTGTTTTCGCTCCGAGGCGGGCAGTTACGGCAAGGACACGCGCGGCATGATAAGGCAGCATCAGTTCGACAAAGTCGAGCTGGTGCGTATCGAGCATCCGCAAAAATCGTACGAGGCGCTGGAGGAGATGGTGCGGCACGCCGAGGCGGTGCTGCAGCGCCTGGAGCTGCCTTACCGCGTCGTGCAACTGTGCACCGGCGATCTGGGGTTCGCCTCCGCCAAGACCTACGATCTGGAGGTGTGGCTGCCGGGGCAAAACGCGTACCGGGAAATCTCCTCGTGTTCGAACTGCGAGACCTTCCAGGCGCGCCGCATGCAGGCGCGCGTCAAGACCGCGCAGGGAAAAAACGAGCTCGTGCATACGTTAAACGGCTCTGGCCTCGCGGTGGGCCGCACGCTGGTGGCGGTGCTGGAGAACTACCAGCAGGCCGATGGCTCGGTGATCGTTCCACGGGCCTTGCGGCCCTACCTGGACGGGCTGGAGCGACTTACGCCGGCGGCGCGCTAGGGGCTCGCGACACCTGTGCGCGAGGGCCGCTGGGGCGGCGCGACCATTGGCCCGCAAGCGGTGCTTTGGGCGGGCGCAGATGCACGTTCGTGTGCGCCGAGGGCCAAAGCCGGCGCCAAGTCCTCCGCCAAAGCCAAGCCGAACTGCCGCGTGCGCTACTATCGCAGTTGAAGCCGCGGCCTACGCAGGAGCAACAGAGCGATGGACCAGCGGCCGCCGGGCCGATTGCGGCGAAGGCTGATGCGAATACAACAAGCGTGAGCCGAAGCCAATGCGCCCGCGTACGCTACGATCGCGGTCGAAGCCGCGGCCCGCGGAGAGGTGGCAGAGTGGTCGAATGCGCCGGATTCGAAATCCGGTGTACCGATCTTTCGGTACCGTGGGTTCGAATCCCACCCTCTCCGCCAACTCGCTCCTCAGTGGCGAGCGCGGATAACTTACGCGCCTCACCTCAAAGGCTCGCCTTAAGCGCACTCGCTGCGGCACGCGCCTTACAGGCCCTGCAAAGGCCAAAGGAGCGCTGCGTTTGTGCCGTGAAGGCGGCCTCTGCTGGCCCATATGCTCAGCCGGGGCGCTTGCTGCGCTCAAGACAAAAGCTAAGCCGCCGCACGCAAGCCGTGGCGCCGCATCGTTGTGCTTTAAGCTTAAAAAGGGGCCTTCAGAGTAATGTCGCGAAACAGCGTCGCGGCGGCGGATGTCACGCCCGCTGCTCGCAGTAACAGCGCGGCTAACCCCGCCGCTTGCGCCTGTATTCGGCCGCAGCCTTAGACGACGCCCTGAGCACGCGTCCCGCGCGCGCCGCTTCAGCCGATGCCACCCAGATAATGGCGCCCCAGCGCCCCTGCCCAGCGGTAGCACCGTCAATTGCGGCGACGTCAATGTTGGCGTCTGCCAATCGCTTGAGGTGCTCGGCAAGCGCCCCGGGGCGGTCCTCACCCTGAATCAGATAACCGGTGAGATAACCGGTGCGCTGCGCAACGTAAACGAAACCTTGCGTGCAGCGGCAATAAAGCGGCGCGTATCGTCCGGCACCACTTCGATACGGGCGCGTCGTCCCTGCGGCGTGCCCTTGCAGGCGAGCAAGTTGATGCCAGCGCTGACCAGGGCAGCCAATACGCGGAAGGCTGAACCGGGCCGATTCGGCACGGTTACCGCGTAGTGCGCGACTCGGCGCACGGTATTGGGCATGTCGGACCTCAGCGCTGCGCTTGCAACGATTGTGCGACCAGCGGCGCAGCCGCCGCAAGGGGCGGCTTTGCGCTCACGCGAAGCGACGGCGGCCGATCATGGCACGATGCGATCCAAATAGGGCAGGAAACCCGTTATGGACTTCCGCAACGAGAAAGAGACCGAGCGCTTGTGACGGCAGCTGCAGGATATGCAGCACGACATGCTGGAAAATCATCGCCGGCGGCACCTGCAGGCGAAGCAGGAGATCTCTGCGATTACGCTGATTGCCAGTGCGGGCTGCATCCAACCTAGCATCCGCGCGCTGGGTCCAAGCGAACTGGCGCTACCGCTTGCGGGTGAGCGAGCGCTTGCAGCGGCGCGCCTTAGCCGCTTTCTTACCAAGATTGCCAACGCGCCCGACTCGCTCGCCGTGTCGCGTCTGCAGGTTGACCAAGCGCGGCTGTGGGTTTTACGTGCCGCCCGACCAGCTCGACTGCGACGGGAATCGCGGCACGTGCGGACGCGTCAGCGTAATCAAGTTGGTTGCCGCCGGCCTGCAGACGCGCCTGCGGGATCGCGCCATTCAGCGATCCGAAGCGATGAGGCTGTCTTTTAGATATGTCGTTCGTCCTGTGGAGCCGGGGGCGCGGTGCGCCTTTTGCACGGGCCCGACGAAGAGTAAACCTGCAGGTGGTCGGCGCGCTCAATGGTGCACGCGGAGCGCTGAGGCACCAGCGCGGAGTTCTTATGCCGTGGCACAAAGCCGGTAAACGGTCTACGGCCTCACCGGATATGACAAATGTGTTGCAATGCGCAAGGATGCTGCGACGCAATGTAAGGTTTTTGTAAGCGCTGCTTCCTACCGTGTATGGATCCGCGACAGACGGATCGCACTTGCAAGGGGACTGACATGGGCAACATCGAATCCGTTCTGCACGAACACCGCGTCTTCGAGCCGAGCGCGGAGATGGTCAGCCAGGCCAACATTAGCGGCATGGCGGCATACCGGGCGCTGTGCGCTGAGGCAGAGCGCGATTTCACCGGATTTTGGGCGCGGCTGGCGCGCGAGCATCTAGCCTGGCACAAGCCTTTTACTCAGGTGCTAGATGAAAGCAACGCCCCCTTTTACCGCTGGTTTGCCGATGGCGAGCTGAACGCCTCGTACAACTGCCTGGACCGCAATCTAGCTAACGGCAACGCAGAGAAGACGGCCCTCATCTTCGAGGCCGACGACGGCAAGGTCACGCGCATCACGTACCGCGAGCTACACGCGAAGGTGTGTCAGTTCGCCAATGCCATCAAGGGGCTCGGCTTCAAGAAAGGCGAGCGTGCCCTGATTTACATGCCCATGTCGATTGAAGTGATCGTGGCAATGCAGGCCTGCGCGCGCCTGGGTATCACGCACTCGGTCGTCTTCGGCGGTTTTTCGGCCAAGAGCGTGCAGGAGCGCATCGTCGATGCTGGCGCCACCCTTGTGATCACCGCCGATGAGCAGATGCGTGGCGGGCGCGTGATTCCGCTGAAGCCGGCCATCGACGAGGCGTTCGCGATGGGCGGCTGCGAGGCGGTGCGCAAAGTGATCGTGTACCGCCGCACGGGTGGCAACGTGCCGATGACGCCGGGCCGCGATCTGTGGATGCACGAACTGATGACCGGACAGAGCACGAGCTGCGAGCCAGTCTGGGTTGAGGCCGAGCATCCGCTGTTCATCCTGTACACCTCTGGCTCTACCGGCAAGCCGAAGGGCGTGCAGCACTCCACCGGCGGTTACCTGCTGTGGGCGGCGGTGACGATGAAATGGACGTTCGACCACAAGCCGAGCGATGTCTTTTGGTGTACGGCCGACGTCGGCTGGGTGACTGGCCACACCTACGTTTGTTATGGGCCGCTTGCGGTCGGTGCGACGCAGGTGATCTTTGAGGGTGTGCCGACGTATCCGGATGCTGGCCGCTGCTGGAAGATGATTCAAGATCACAAGGTGACCGTGTTCTACACGGCTCCGACGGCGATCCGCTCGCTAATCAAAGCCAACGAGTCTGTGCCGGCCACGCATCCGCGCAATTTTGACCTCTCCAGCCTGCGCATCCTCGGTACTGTGGGTGAGCCGATCAACCCCGAAGCGTGGATGTGGTACTACACCAACGTCGGTCGCAGCCGCTGCCCGATCGTCGATACGTGGTGGCAGACTGAAACCGGCGGTCATCTGATCACGCCCCTTCCGGGGGCAACGCCACTGGTGCCCGGCTCTTGCACGCTGCCGCTGCCTGGCATCTTCGCCGCCATTGTTGATGAGACCGGACAGGAGGTACCAAACGGTCAGGGCGGGCTGCTGGTGATTAAGCGGCCGTGGCCGTCGATGATTCGCACCATTTGGGGCGACCCGGAGCGCTTCAAAAAGTCTTACTACCCGGAGGAGCTGGGCGGCAAGCTGTACCTCGCTGGCGACGGAGCGATCCGCGACAAAGACAACGGTTATTTCCGTATCGTCGGCCGCATCGACGACGTGCTCAATGTTTCCGGGCATCGGCTTGGGACGATGGAGATCGAGTCGGCACTGGTGGCCAATCCGCTGGTGGCGGAGGCAGCCGTCGTCGGTCGTCCAGACGAATTAACCGGTGAAGCGGTATGCGCATTCGTCGTCCTGAAGCAGCCGCGTCCGACCGGTGAAGAAGCTCAGCGCATCGCGCGCGAGTTGCGCGAGTGGGTGGCCAAGGAGATTGGCCCGATTGCCAAGCCGAAAGACATCCGTTTCGGCGACAACCTGCCGAAGACGCGCAGCGGCAAGATTATGCGGCGCTTGCTGCGCTCGATCGCCCGCGGCGAAGACATCAAACAGGATGTCTCAACGCTGGAGAACCCCGCGATTCTTGAGCAGCTGAAGGTTGTGCAGTAAGTGACGGCGGGCCGGGGCTGAACACGGCTATGGCGCTGATCTTGCTGATCCTGCAGACGCTGATTTTGATTGCTGGCCTCGCGCTCGCCGGACAGTTCGTCGTTGGCATCTTTAACTGGAAGCGGCGCCACGACAACTTCGTCTACCAGCTGCTGCAGATCGTTAGTCGGCCGGCTACGCGCCTGGTGCGGCTCATTACGCCGCGCGTGGTCATGGACGAGCACATCCCGCTGGCGACATTCCTGTTGCTGTTCGTTGCGTACTTCGCCGTCGGGCTTTGGCATCGCGACGTTTGCCTTGAAGACCTTGCCCAACGGGGCTGTGAACGTTGGCTGCAGGCCTACGCGGGGACAGGACGATGAAGGTGGTTGACCGCTGGCTTTCCTGGCTGTGGCAGCGGCAACGCGCTTACTTTGCCGTGCTGTTCGGGCAGAAGCGCGTGGCGCTAGACGCATACGAGCGGCTGGTTGCGCTGAAGCCCAACGATCGCATCGCGTTAGCGACGGTGGGCAACCTGCGGATGGAGCTCGGCGATGCCGCGGGCGCAGCGCAGGCGTTTGAAACCCTGCTGGTGCAGTATCCAGACGACGCCGAAAGCTGGTTTAACCTGGGGTACATCTACGAACATGAGGACAAACTCGCCGAGGCGGAGCGCTGCTTTCGCCGCGCTATTGCGCTGAAGCCCTCGATTGACCGCGCCTGGTACGGGCTAGCGCTGGTTTTGATTCGCACGGACCGCCTACACGAAGCGGTGGAGGCGCTTAAAAAGAACATTGAGTTGCAGCCGTTTAGTCCATACGGCTACTACCAGCTAGGCATGACCTACCACCACTTGGGTGAAGCGGGCGATGCTTGGCGTATTTACGAGAAGCTAAAAAGTTTTGAGCCGAAATACGCAGCGACGCTGAAGCGGGACCTCGAGAACACGGTGCCGCGCAGCGCCACGCAGTCAAGTCTTAGAGAGGTTCCATTCAAGGAGGAGGCTACCGCAAACGCGCACTGAAGATCTCACGCAACACCAAGGAGCAATTCAAAGGAGGATGCATGTTGCAATTGACGGAAAAGCATCGCGAGTACTGGCGTAAAAACCTGCGTCTGACGCTCGTGCTGCTCGCCATATGGTTCGTCGTCACGTTCGTGATGGCATATTTTGCGCGACCACTGTCATCGATCACGATCTTCGGCTGGCCGCTGCCCTTTTACATGGGCGCACAGGGTTCGTTGATCGTTTATGTCGTGATGATCTGGTACTACGCCCGCCGCATGCGCCAGCTCGATGAAGAGTACGGCGTGGAGGAAGGAGAGTAACGATGAGTGCTCAAGTCGGCTCGCAACGCCAGTTTTACAACGCGCTGAAAAAGTACTACTCATGGTACACAGGCGGCTTCCTCGCCTTTATTGTGGTGTTGGCAATCCTTGAGCAGCTCGGGCTGTCGCGGGCCTGGATTGGTTATATCTTCCTGTTCGCGACGATCGCGCTGTACGCCGGCATCGGCATCATGAGCCGCACCGCTGAGGTGGCCGAGTACTACGTCGCTGGGCGCCGCGTGCCGGCCATCTTCAACGGCATGGCCACCGGCTCCGACTGGATGAGCGCCGCCTCCTTCATCGGGATGGCGGGCGGCCTGTACCTGCAGGGTTTCGATGGACTAGCCTTCATCATGGGCTGGACCGGCGGCTACTGCCTGGTCGCATTCCTGCTGGCGCCGTACTTGCGCAAGTTTGGCCAATTCACGATTCCGGACTTCCTCGGCGCCCGCTACGGCGGCAACTTGGCGCGCGCCTTCGGCATCATCATCGCGATCTCGGTGTCGTTCGTGTACGTGGTGGCGCAGATCTATGGCGTCGGTCTGATCACCTCGCGCTTCACCGGGCTGGCATTCGACGTCGGCGTGTTCGTGGGTCTGGCCGGCATCCTCGTGTGCTCGTTCCTGGGCGGTATGCGGGCGGTGACCTGGACGCAGGTGGCGCAGTACATCATCCTGATCATCGCGTACCTGATCCCGGTGGCATGGCTTGGCGTCAAGCACGCGGGCTTTCCGGTGCCGCAGCTCGTCTACGGCCATCTGCTGCAAAAAGTGACGGAGTTGGAGCAGAAGCTGACCAACGATCCGAAAGAGCAGGAGGTGCGGAAGATTTTTGCCGACCGGGCCGCTAACCTGCGCAAACAGGTGGCCGAGTTGCCGGCTTCCTGGGAGCAGGGGCGTGCGGATTTGGCGCGCAAGCTTGAGGAACTGAAGGCGGCCAACGCGCCGGTGGCGGAGATCAACGCCGCGCAAAAGGCGCTTGACACCTATCCAAAATCGCCGGATGAGGCCCGCAAGGCCTGGACTACGCAGGCTACCGCGGCGGCGGCACGCTCCAGCCCGCCGATGCCGCACGCTACACCGTTCCCGAGCCTGAACCCAGATCCAGTCAAGAATGAGCAAGAACGCAATACCAAGCGGCTGAACTTCCTGACGCTGGTGTTCTGCTTAATGCTGGGCACTGCCGCGTTGCCGCACATCCTGATGCGCTACTACACGACGCCATCTGTGAACGAGGCGCGCAAGTCGGTGTTCTGGTCGCTGTTCTTTATCTTCCTGCTCTACTTCAGCGCGCCGGCACTGGCGGTGATGGTGAAGTACGAGGTCTACGGCTTCGTCGTCGGCAGCAAGTTCTCCGAGCTGCCCGCTTGGGTGGCGGGCTGGTCTAAGGTGGATCCGCGCCTGCTGACGATCACTGATGTCAACAAAGACGGCATCGTGCAGCTGGCCGAGATCACGCTCGGCCAAGACATCATCGTGCTGGCCACGCCGGAGATCGCAGGGCTGCCCTATGTGATATCGGGCCTGGTAGCCGCCGGCGGTCTAGCTGCGGCGCTGTCCACCGCCGACGGACTGCTGCTGACGATTGCCAACGCGCTGTCGCACGACCTGTACTACAAAATGATCAACCCCAATGCCTCGACACAGAAACGGGTGACGATCTCTAAGATTTTGTTGCTGATCGTGGCCGTGCTGGCTGCCTGGACCGCGCAGCAGGCACCGGCGGATATCCTGTTCCTGGTCTCGGCGGCATTCTCCTTGGCGGCGGCAGGCTTCTTCGTGCCACTGGTGGCGGGGGTGTTCTGGAAACGCGCCACCAAATGGGGCGCGATCGCCGCGATGATCGGTGGTTCGGTGGTCACTTGGTACTACATGATCACCACGCAGCCTTGGTTGCGCAGCGTCTTCGGTATCACCGGCCCGGTGTCCGACTATATGTGGTTCGGTATCTCGCCGATCTCGGCGGGTATCTTTGGCCTGCCGGTGGCGCTGGTGCTGATGATCGTGGTGTCGCTGCTGACGCCGGCACCGGATGAGCGCACACAAGACTTCGTCGAACACGTGCGCTACCCGAACCTGAAAGGCGAGAAGTTCAGCACCCTGGCCACGTGACGGCTACGCGCTGAAAGCGCAAAGACGGGCCCTGCGGGGCCCGTTTTTTTGCGCTGAGCCAGCGCGGGCGGCTAACCCGTAATAAGAATCGCGCGGAAGTCGTTCACATTGGTCAGCGTCGGCCCAGTGACCAGTGAATCGCCTAGGGCACCGAAAAAGCCATGGCCGTCGTTGTTCGCCAGCGCATCGACCGGGCGGATGCCAAGGGCGAGCGCGCGTGCCAGCGTATCTGGCGCGGCGAAAGCACCGGCGATCTCTTCGGCACCGTCCACACCATCTGTGTCAGCCGCCAGCGCATACACGTTCGGCGCGCCGCCTAGCGCGATCGCGAGCGCCAGAAGGAATTCGACGTTGCGGCCGCCGCGGCCCCGGCCCCGCACGGTCACTGTCGTTTCGCCGCCGGACAGCAACACGCAGGGTGGCGCAAACGGCTGGCGGCGCCGCGCCACCTGCAACGCGATGCCGGCAAGCGTGCGGCCGACCTCACGCGCTTCTCCCTCGATGCGGTCACCGAGGATATAAGCGGCCACGCCGGCGTCGCGTGCAACGCGCGCGGCGGCCTCCAATGCGGCCTGCGGTGTGGCCACGATGTGCGTTTCGATGTTCGCCAGGCGTGCATCACCGGGCTTCACGCTCTCGCCGCGGCCGCTTTCTAGCACCTCGCGCACGTGCGGGGCAAGCGGCACCGCGTACCGACGCACGATGGCCAGCGCGTCGGCGCAAGTGGTCGGATCCGGCACCGTGGGGCCGGAGGCGATATCGATCGGATCGTCGCCGGGTACATCGGACATCGCCAGCGTCACCACTTTGGCCGGATGGCAGGCGGCGGCAAGCCGCCCGCCCTTAATCGCTGACAAGTGCCGGCGCACACAGTTTATTTCCGAGATCGTTGCGCCACAGGCGAGCAGGGTACGGTTGACCTCCTGTTTGTCTGCGAGCGTCAATCCCGGCAACGGCAGGGCAGCGAGCGCGGAGCCGCCACCGGAAATCAGACACAGCGCGGTGTCCTCAGCCGTCAGCCCCCGCGCAATGGCAAGCAGCCGCCGCGCAGCGCGTTCGCCAGCTTCGTCGGGCACCGGGTGCGCGGCCTCGACGATCTCGATGCGCCGGCAGGGCACCGCATAGCCGTAGCGCGTGACCACTAAGCCCTGCAGCGGACCAGGCCAGTTGTCCTCCACCGCTCGCGCCATCGCGGCCGACGCTTTACCGGCGCCGAGCACGATAAGCCGCCCGCGGGGCGGCGGCGGCAGGAACTTTGGGATAACTCGCTGAGGCTGCGCAGCAGCGACAGCGGCATCAAACATCGCGCGCAACAAGGCGCGCGGATCGATTAATGTTTGCATGAGGGAGGCGCCCGCGGCGTGTGGCTTGGACCGATGACTGGCGGAGAGAGTGGGATTCGAACCCACGATAGGTTATTCACCTATACACGCTCTCCAGGCGTGCGCCTTAGACCGCTCGGCCATCTCTCCGGGTGCGCCGATTATAGGGGCCACCCCATCGTGCCCCCGCGTACGCTTAGTGATTGCGAAATGTCACCACGTGATCGGCGTCAAGGCGTATGCCGATTCGCTCGCCGACGGCATGATCGTGATGGCTGGGAACCAGCGCCAAGACCTCGCGGCCGCTCGCCAGCTTTAGCGTGTAAACGAAGTCGCCCCCGCGGAAGACCTTGCGCACCACCTCCGCGGTAAGCGGACTGGTGTCGTCGTGCACGACGTCGTCAGGACGCAGCAACACATCGACATAGCAGCCTTTGCCGCAGACGTCGCAGCCGCTCTCGCAAACGAGTGGCACGTCACCGCGCAGCTCGCCCAGTTCGATCTGTAACCGCTCCCGATCGAGCACGCGTGCGGGCAGAAAGACCCCTTCGCCGATGAAGTCGGCCACATAACGCGTGGCGGGGCGGTGGTATAGCTCGTATGGCCGGTCCCATTGCTCCAGCCGGCCGCCGTGCATTACGCCGACGCGATCAGCGATCGCGAACGCCTCCTGCTGGTCATGCGTGACAAAAATGGCACTGGTGCCGTTGTCCTTGAGGATCTGTCGCACCTCGCTGCTTAAACGCGCGCGCAGCTCGACGTCCAGGCTAGAGAAGGGCTCGTCCATCAGCAGCAGCTTCGGCGCGGGTGCAAGCGCGCGCGCAAGCGCCACCCGTTGCTGCTGACCACCGGACAACTCGTGCGGATAGCGCCGGGCAAAGGCGGACAGGCCAACCAACGCCAGCATCTCGCGTGCGCGCCGCGCGCGCTGCGCCGCGTCCAGGCGGCGCAGCCCAAAAGCGACATTGTCGATCACGCGCAGGTGCGGAAACAGGGCATAGTCCTGAAACACCAGCCCAACGCCGCGCCGCTCCGGAGGCACGGTTTCACCGGGCCGCGAGACGACTGCGCCAGCGATGCGGATCACACCGGCCTGCACCGGCAGAAAACCAGCGATGGCGCGCAGCAGTGTGGTCTTGCCGCAGCCTGAGGAGCCAACGATGCAGCCGATCTCGCCTTCAGCCAGCGACAGCGACAGGTCGCTTAGCACGCTGCTGTCGCCGCTGCCATAGGCGACGCGCAGTGCCTCGATGGCAAGAATCGGAGCCCGCATGATCGGGTCGAAGCCGCAGTCGAATCGGCGCTTTGAGCGTGAATGATTATATTTCTCATTCGCCAATTATGACGCCGCCGCCAAGCTCCGCCGCTGACTGGGCGCCCGCCGCATCGCCGGCGGCGCGTACGCGTGCCGCTGGTGCGCTGGCTGCGCTGCTGACAGTCTTCTGTGTTGCGGCCATCGCTGTGCCGGTGCTCAGCGTCTTTGCCAGTTTCTTGCAGGCGGGCGATTCCTGGACCACACTCGTGCATCTGGCCCGCACGGTCATGCCGCGCGCGGCGCTAGAGACCTTCTTACTGGCGGCGCTGGTGACCGCTGGCGTGGCGCTGCTCGGCTCGACCTCCGCCTGGCTGGTGGCGGCACTGGAGTTTCCGGGGCGGCGCTTCTTTGAGTGGGCGCTGCTGCTGCCGCTGGCGATGCCCGCGTACATCGTCGCCTATGCCTACACGGACTTCCTGCAGTACGCGGGGCCGCTGCAGAGCGCACTGCGCGCCGCCTTCGGTTGGCAACGCGGCGAGTACTGGTTTCCAGAAATCCGCTCGCTGCCCGGTGCGGCCTTTGTGTTCGTGCTCGTGCTCTATCCGTACGTGTATCTGCTCGCGCGCACGGCCTTTCTGGCGCGCACCGCATCGATGGTCGATGCGGCGCGCTCGCTGGGGCTGTCTGGCTGGGCGACCTGGATGCGGGTGAACCTGCCGCTGGCGCGGCCGGCGGTGGCCGCCGGTGCACTGCTGGCGCTGATGGAGACGATCGCCGATTACGGTGCCGCCTCGTACTTCGGCCTGTACACGTTTACGACTTCCATTTACCGCGCCTGGCTGTCGCTCGGTGACCGACTGGCGGCAAGCCAGCTGTCGGCCGTGCTGCTACTGGCGGTGATTGCGGTGATGATGCTGGAGGAGCGCGCGCGAGGTCGGGCTCGCTTTTACGCGGCACCGAATACGGCCCGGCCGGCGCCGCGGGTACCGCTGCGCGGCTGGCGGGCGTGGCTCGCGGTTTTCGGCTGCTGCGTGCCGATCGCACTCGGCTTCGTCGCGCCGCTGGCGATCCTGCTGGCGTTGGCGCGGCCGGCGCTGGCGACGCTGTCCTGGGAGCGCTACCTCGCATGGGCGGGCAACAGCCTGACGCTTGCGGCCGCCGCCGCGGTGGCAACGCTGTCGCTCGTGCTCGCGATCGCCTATGCGGCGCGACTGGCGCCCAGTGCCCGCGCTGCCGCGCTGGCGAAAGGGGCGGCACGCGCGATGAGCCTTGGATACGCTGTACCGGGTGCGGTGATCGCAGTGGGTATCCTGGTGCCGCTGGCGGCGTTTGACAACCGGCTCGACGCCTGGATGAAGGCGACCTTCGGGATCGGCACCGGCCTGCTGCTGACCGGCAGCCTGGCAGCGCTGCTGTATGCGTACCTGGTGCGCTATTTCGCGGTCGCGTACCAGCCGGTGCAGGCGGGACTGGCGCGCATCACGCCGTCGATGGATGCCAGCGCGCGTTCGCTTGGCGCCACGCCGCTGGCGGTGTTCGCGCGCGTGCACCTGCCGCTGCTGGCGCCCTCGGCGCTGGCCGCCGCGCTACTGGTGTTTGTCGACGTCATGAAAGAACTGCCGGCCACCCTGGTTCTGCGTCCCTTCAATTTCGATACGCTGGCCGTGGTGGCCTTTCAGTTCGCCGCCGACGAGCGGCTAGGGGAGGCGGCCGTGCCGTCGCTGACCATTGTCGCCGTCGGGGTGCTGCCGGTGATCCTGCTGTCGCGCGCGATTGCGCGCACCGCCACGCCGATTGGATAGGGGAGAACATGGGGTACGTCTTCGCAGCGCCACCGCAGGCTGTCGTGCCGGTCAGTGGCTCAACGGACCTTTTTCCGGTGCGCCGCATCTATTGTGTCGGCCGCAACTACGTCGAGCATGCGCAGGAGATGGGCTTCTGCGGCCGCGAGCCGCCGTTTTTTTTCGCCAAACCGGCTGATGCCGTGCTGCCGGTGGCGGAGGCAACGACCGGCGAGCTTCCCTATCCGCCGTCGACCACGGATCTGCACCACGAGGTCGAACTGGTGGTCGCGATCGGCCGGCGTGCCGTGGCGGTGTCGGTCGAGGACGCCGCGGCGCTCATCTGGGGCTATGCGATCGGGCTGGACATGACGCGGCGCGACCTGCAGGGAGAGATGAAGAAGCAGGGCCGGCCCTGGGAAGTCGGCAAGGCGTTTGACTTTTCCGCGCCGATCGGGCCGATTCGTCCGGTCGGCCAGACTGGCCTCATCACGCGCGGCCGCATCTGGCTGCAGGTCAATGGCGCGCCGCGACAGGAGGGCGATGTCGGCCGCATGATCTGGAACGTCGCCGAAACGATCGCGCACCTGTCGCGCTACTTTGCGCTGGCGCCCGGGGACCTGATTTTTACCGGCACGCCGGCCGGGGTGGGGCCGGTGCAGCGCGGCGATCTGATGGAAGCCGGCATCGAGGGTGTAGGGCAGATCCGCGTGCGCGTGGTCTAGCGGCGCGCTATTCTGCCGTCACGACATAGCAGACTAGGAGGAGACAATGAGACCGGCGCGCGCTGTGCTTGCCGCAATTGCCCTGTTCGGCCTGTCGGCTGCCGCGCAGGAGATCACCCTGAAGGTACACCACTTCTGGCCGCCCCAGGCGATGCCGCCGACGAAGATCGTGCAGCCCTGGTGTGAGCGGATCGCGAAAGAATCGAACAACCGCTTGAAGTGCCAGATTTTCCCGGCGATGCAGCTCGGCGGCACGCCGCCGCAGCTGTTTGACCAGGCCAAGGACGGCGTGGCGGATCTGGTGTTTACGCTGCCTGGCTACACGGCGGGGCGGTTCCCGATCATGGAGGTCTTCGAGCTGCCATTTATGACGCGCAACGCCGAGAGCGCTTCGAAAGCGGCTTGGGAGTTCTATGAGAAGTACGCTCGCCAGGAGTTCGCGGCGGTCAAGCCGATCTGGTTTAACGTGCACGATAACGGCTACATCCACACGCGCGAGCGGCAGGTCAAGACGCTGGCGGATCTGCGCGGGCTGAAGATGCGGGCGCCAACGCGGCAAACAAACAAGATGCTGGCGGCCTTCGGCGCGACCCCGGTGGCGATGCCGGTGACGGCGGTTGCCGATGCACTCTCCAAAGGCACGATCGACGGCTACGTGCTGCCCTGGGAGGTAATCCCCGCCTTTAAGCTGCACGAGCTGACGAGGTTCGACACAGAAACCGACCCTGGCCGCCCGGCGCTGTATACGGCGCTGTTCGTCTTCGCGATGAACCGCGCGCGCTACGACAGCCTGCCAGCGGACCTGAAGGCCGTGATAGACCGCAACAGCGGGCTGGAGGCCTCGGCCTTCGCCGGCCGCACCTGGGACGAGTCCGCACCGCCGGCGCGCAAGCTGGCGCTGGACCGCGGCAACGTCTTCTACACCATCCCGGCGGCCGAACTCGATAACTGGGTGAAGGCTGCGCAGCCACTCTACGACGACTGGGTCAAGGAGATGAACGCGAAGGGGCTGCCAGGTGAGCAGATGCTGCGTGACGCGCGCGCGCTGATCGACAAGCACAGCAAGAAATAAGGGTGCGCAGCGCACGCATCGGTGCGCTGCTGGAGTGCGCAAGCCGCGTGCTTGCGCTCGCTGGCGGCGCGATCTTGGCTGCGATCGCGGCCGTGGCCACCGTGTCCATTGCTGGCCGCTGGCTCTTTGCGCGGCCGCTGTATGGCGATGTCGAGGTGGTGCAGATCGGCTGCACGATCGCGGTCGCTTCCTTCTTGCCCTGGTGCCAGTACCGCGGCGGCCACATCATCGTCGACTTCTTTACGGCGCGTGCCGCGCCGGCCACGCGGCACCGTCTGGATGCGGCCGGTGCCTTACTGCTGGCAGCGGTTTTCCTGCTGCTTGCCTGGCGGGTCGGCGTCGGGGTGGCCGACATGAGGCAGAACGGCGAGACCTCGATGATCCTCGGCTTCCCGACCTGGATCACTTATCTGTGGCTGGTGCCGGCGCTGGCGCTCTCGGGCTTAAACGGCCTGTACGCGGCGTGGCTGAGTTGGCG
>JANWXE010000178.1 GCA_025055385.1 Burkholderiaceae bacterium
TTCGCCAGTTGCGTGCAAACGGCGTTCCGCTACAACTCCTACATCGGGCTCGCCTTCGCGCAAGCGCTCTATGGGGCGCGCGGCCTGGCGCTGATGGCGCTGATCGTCGCCTTCGTGGTGCCGCTGGCCAACGTGGTCGCGGTCTCCGCACTGGCGCGCTACCGCCAAGCGGCTTTTTTTGCTGAACTGGCGCGCAATCCGCTGATCATCGCCACGTTGTCCGCGCTGGTGCTAAATATCGCCGGCGTGCAGTTGCACCCGACGCTGACAAGCTTTCTTAACAAGCTTGGCACTGCAAGCCTCGCTCTTGGCCTGCTGTGCATCGGCGCCGGTCTGACGGTGGCAGCGTTGCGCGAGCAGCGCGCGCTGCTTGTGTACTTAACCGCCGTAAAACTGCTGGCATTCCCGGCGCTGGCTTGGCTGCTGGCACGGGCCTTCGCCCTGCCGGCACCGCATGCGCAGGTGGTACTGCTGTTCGCCGCCCTGCCCACAGCCTCCAGCGCCTATGTGCTGGCCGCCCGCATGGGTGGGCAGCCGGCGCCGGTGGCCGTGATCGTCACGGTGCAGACAGCGCTGTCGGCCGTCACGCTGCCGGCCTGGCTGGCGCTGGCGCGCTAACGGTTGGCGCCGCGCGATGCTGCGCAAGCGCCCAAGCGACGTGTTCGCGCACCAGCGCCGAGGGATGGTCGGCGCGCGCGGCCAGTGCTGCCACCACCGCGGGCGAGGTCGGCGCGTTGCCGAGCGCCACGGCCAGATTGCGCAGCCAGCGCTCGTAGCCGATGCGCAAGATGGCGCTGCCCGCGTGGCGCTCGCGAAACTGGGTTTCGCTCCAGCTGAACAGCTCGATCAACGTGGCGCGGTCCAGACCGTTGCGCACGTCAAAGTCCGGCAACGCGGCCCGGCGCGCGTACTTGTTCCATGGGCACACGAGCTGGCAGTCGTCGCAGCCGTAGACGCGGTTGCCCAGCGCCGGCCGCAGCGCAAGCGGTATCGCGCTCTTGTGCTCGATCGTCAGGTAGGAGATACAGCGCCGCGCATCGAGACGGTAGGGTCCGATAATGGCCCGCGTCGGGCACACGTCGATGCAGCGGGTACAGGCGCCGCAATGTTCGGTCACCGGCGCATCCGGCGGCAGCGGCAGGTCGGTCAGGATCTCGCCGACGAAGAACATCGAGCCGGCCTCGCGCGCCAGCAGCAGCGTATGTTTGCCGCGCCAGCCAAGGCCCGCCTGCCGCGCCAGTTCCGTCTCGAACACTGGCGCGCTGTCGGTGCAGACGCGATAGCGAAACGGGCCGACCTCTTGCGCGATCCGCTCGGCGAGTTTCTGCAAGCGCTCGCGCAGCACTTTGTGATAATCGCGCCCGCGGGCGTAAATCGAGACCACAGCGGCATTTTTATCGGCAAGCCGGCCCCATTCGCGCTGGCGCCAATCTGGCGAGTCGCCGCGGGGCCGGTAGTCCATGCGCACGCAGATTGCGCGCAGCGCCCCGGGCAGCAGCTGGCCGGGGTCGGCGCGCAGATGCGCATGGCGCGCCATGTACTCCATCTCGCCATGCCAGCCGTCAGACAGCCAGCGGCGCAGATGCTGTGAAGCCGAGGAGACGTCGAGCGCCGCGATGCCAACCGCCCCGAACCCAAGCGAGTGCCCCCAGGCCTTAATCGAGGCAGCCAGCGCGTGATAGTCAGCTCCGGTATCGTCGCGCGCATCCGGCATGTAGGCATTGTAGGTGGACACGTTTACGGTTTTACTTGCCGATGAGGCGGCAACGGGTACGCTGGGCGCCGCCGTTGCGCGGGCGTTATTAGCTGAGCAGCAGGCAATTGCGCAGCGCGGCTTCATCTGGACACTGACGGGCGATCTTGGCGCCGGCAAGACAGCGCTGGTGCGCGCCTGCCTGCACGGCCTCGGGGTAAAAGGTCCGGTCAAAAGTCCGACCTTTTCGCTGCTTGAACCTTATGTTGTTTCGAGCTTAGACTTCTATCACTTTGATTTTTTTCGTTTCCGAAATTCGGCAGAGTTTTCGGCAGCGGGGTTTCGCGAGCTGTTTAGCCCCGGGCGAATCTGTGTGGTCGAATGGCCCGAAAGGGCAGCGCCTCTGCTGCCCGCCGCGGATCTGGAGACGACGTTAAGCGTGGCTGACAGCGGGCGCCTGTGCACGCTGTCGGCCCATTCGGAGCTTGGCAGCGCATGTCTAAAGCGCATTCGCGCAACGTGGGAACCGCACCAGGCGCCCGACGGCGCGCGCTGATCCGCAGCGGTTGCGCCACGCTGGTCCTGTCGCTTGGACCCTTGCAGCTGGCGCGGGGGGCCACACTGCTTGACGTGCGGGTCTGGCCAGCGAGCGACTACACTCGTATCACACTGGAGCACGATGCCCCGCTGAGCTTCTCACACTTCCTCGTGCGCGACCCGCTGCGGCTCGTGGTCGACATCGAAGGAATTGACCTGACGCCCACCTTAAAGGAGCTGGTGGGCAAGATCGACGCGGAGGACCCCTACATCGCGCGCGTGCGCATCGGCCAGAACCGCCCGCGCGTCGTGCGCCTGGTCATTGAGCTGAAGGCGGAGGTCACGCCGCAGGTGTTCGCGCTCGATGCGGTCGGGCAGTACCAGCGCCGACTCGTCCTAGACCTGCATCCGCGGCAGGCGCCGGATCCGCTGCTCGCCTTACTGCGCGCGCAGGAAGCGAATCCACGCGCGCCCGATGAGCGACGCCGAGCGGCTCGGTCGGTGCGCGCCGAATCCGAGGTGGCGCGCTACTGGACGGTGGCAATCGACGCCGGCCACGGCGGCGAAGATCCCGGCGCGATTGGGCGCGGCGGCACGCGCGAAAAGGACGTCACACTGGCGATTGCGCGCCGCTTGCAACGTCTGCTCACAGCAGAGCCGAACATGCGCGTCCTGATGACGCGCGACGGCGACTACTTCGTGCCGCTGGCGACACGTGTGGCCAAAGCGCGCCGCGTGCAGGCGGATCTGTTCGTCTCGATCCACGCCGATGCCTGGATACGGCCCGATGCGCGCGGCTCCTCGGTTTTCGCGCTGTCCGAGCGCGGAGCCACCAGTGCTGCTGCGGCGTGGCTGGCGCGGCGCGAAAACGACGCGGATTTAATTGGCGGCGTCAACCTCGGTGCGCATGATGTCGGGGTGGCGCGCGTGCTGCTCGATTTATCCACCACTGCGCAGATCAATGAGAGCCTACGCTTCGGCCACGCCGTGCTGCGCGAACTGGAGCGCGTCAATGATCTGCATAAGCCGCGCGTGGAGCAGGCCGGCTTCGCGGTGCTGAAGGCGCCGGACATCCCGTCCATCTTGGTGGAGACCGCCTTTATCTCCAATCCGCAGGAGGAACGGCGCCTGCAGGACGAGGCTTACCAGGAGAAGCTAGCCGCCGCGATCGCGCGCGGCATTAAGCAGTACTTGCAGAATAACCCGCCGCGCAGCCGCTCGCCGCTGGGATAGGACGCGGCGCGGCGGCCGCGGCAAGCGTCACTCGTCGCGTATCCGCAGCGGCACCGGCGCTGGCTTGGCCCGCGCCCGCCACAGCTGCCAGGCGCGCCACGCGGCGCCCAGCGCAAGCGGCCCTAGCACGGCAGCGATGCCCACCACTAGGATGATGCCGAGGTTGTCCTTCACAAACGGCACGTTGCCGAAGAGGTAGCCGCCGCCCACCAGCGAGAGCACCCACAATGCAGCGCCGACTACGTTAAAAAACTGGAACCGCCGAAAGTCCATTGCGCCGGCGCCGGCTACTAGCGGCGCGAACGACCGCACCACGGGCGTGAAGCGCGCCAGCACGAGCGTTTTACCGCCGTGCCGTTCGTAGAAATCGTGTGTCTTTTTCAGCGCCACCGGGTCGATCCACTTGATCGTGCCGTCGTACACCTTATTGCCGAGCCAGCGGCCGATATAGTAGTTGCACGTGTTACCGAGTACCGCGCCAATAAAGATCACTAGCATCAGCACCCACAGGTCAATGGCGCCCGTGGCGGCCACCGCGCCAGCGACGAACAGCAGCGAATCCCCGGGCAGGAAAGTCATGAAGACCAGCCCGGTTTCGGAGAAAAAAATCAGAAACAGCGTGGCGTAGACCCAGCCACCGTACTGGCCGGCCACTGACAGCAGGAACCGATCCATCGCGCCGAACAGATCGGCCCAGTTGATGCCTTCCAAGCGTTTCCTCTTGCTTTCTCGTCGTTTTGTGCCGGCCAGCGGCGTGTCGCGCAGCGGCCGCGCGATGATAAGGGACCGCGGCGAAATCGCAGCGTGCCTGCGGAGTTTCCCCAATCCGGGATAATCGGCTTATGGCCGGCCCCCGCGCGATCCGTATCCTGCCCGATAGCCTCATTAGCCAGATCGCCGCGGGCGAGGTGATTGAGCGGCCCGCCTCGGTGGTCAAGGAACTGCTGGAAAACGCGCTCGACGCCGGCGCCACGCGCATCGATGTGCGGCTGGAGGGCGGTGGCATCCGCCGCATCGTCGTGACCGACAACGGCTGCGGCATCGACCGTGAGGACCTGCCACTGGCGCTCGCGCGTCATGCAACGAGCAAGATCGCGTCGCTGATGGATTTGCAGCAGGTGGCCACGCTGGGCTTTCGCGGGGAAGCGCTGGCGGCGATCGCCTCGGTGGCGCGCGTATCGATCGTCTCGCGCACGGCGCAGGCTGAGCATGCCTGGCGCATCGAGGCCGACAGCGGCGCAGTCGAACCCGCTGCCGGAGCGGTCGGCACGCGCGTGGAAGTGGCAGAGCTGTTTTTTCGCACACCGGCGCGCCGCAAGTTCCTGCGCGCTGAGAACACTGAACTGGCGCACTGCGTGAAGCAGGTCGAGCGGATCGCGGCCGCGCACCCTCAAGTAGAGTTCAACCTCTGGCACGAAGGACGCGCGCTGCTCGCGCTGCCGGCCGCGACCCTGACGGCGCGGGCGCTGAAACTGATGCCGGAGGAATTCGCCGCCGCGCATCGGAGCGTGGACAGCCGCGCCGGCGCAATCGCGCTCATCGGCTGGGTGGGATTGCCGACAGCGGCGCGAGCGCGCACCGATGCGCAATATTTTTACGTCAACGGTCGCTGGGTGCGCGACAAGGTGCTGTCGCACGCGGTGCGCGCAGCCTATGTTGACGTGCTACACAGACAGGCGCAGCCGCTGTACGCGCTGTATCTGCAAATCGACCCGGCCCGGGTGGACGTCAATGTGCACCCGACAAAGAGCGAGGTGCGCTTTCGCGACGCGCAGGCCGTGCATCAGTTTGTACTGCATGCGGTGCAGGAGGCGCTCGCGCCGGCAGCACGCGGCGTGGGGTCCGCGCAGGGTGCGCCGTCCGGCGGCCCGATTCGCACGGTAGCAGGCGCGCAGGCGGCGCTGGCGGTGCAGCAGCCGGTCGCCTCCTATCTGGCGATGCTTGCGCCCGCGACCGCGGCGCTGCCGCCGGCGACGGCCGACGGCGGCGCAGACGCAGGGCAAGAGGCGCATCCGCTTGGGGTCGCGCTGGCGCAACTGGCCGGCGTCTACGTGCTGGCGCAGAACCGGCACGGGCTGGTGATTGTGGATATGCACGCTGCGCACGAACGCATCGTCTATGAAAAGTTGAAACGCCAGCTGCAGGCGCGCCAGGTGCCGCAGCAGCGCTTGCTCATCCCGCAGGTGTTCGCAGCCGATGCGCTGGACATCGCCACCGCCGAGGAGCATACGCAGACGCTGCTGGCCATCGGGCTAGACCTCAAGCCGGCCTCGCCTACTCAGCTGGTGCTGCGCGCCGTGCCTGCGCTGCTGGCCGGGGCTGACGGCGTCGCGCTCGCGCGCGCGGTATTGCGTGACCTGCGCGACTTCGGCGGTGCGCGCGTGCTGACCGAGCACGTCAACGAACTGCTCGCCACGCTTGCCTGCCACGCAGCCGTACGCGCCCACCGGCGCCTGACGCTTGAGGAGATGAACGCACTGCTGCGTGAGATGGAAGCCACCGAGCGGGCCGACCAATGCAACCACGGCCGTCCGACCTGGGTGCAGCTGTCAGTCGCCGATTTAGATCGGCTTTTCATGCGAGGCCGTTAAGGGGCAGCCGCATGGCTGGCACGCGCCCTGCGCTCTCCTACGCTGCCGCGCTGTGGCTGACTGCCGCCTTGCTGGCGCTGCAGCCATTGTCAACTGACCTGTATTTACCCACTCTACCGGCCATCGCAGCCCACTTCCACGCCAGCGTGGCCACTGTGCAGTGGACGCTGTCGGTCTTCATCGCCGCTTTTGCGGCCGCGCAATTGATCGCCGGGCCGCTGTCGGACCGCTATGGGCGCTATCCAGTAATTGTCGGCGGTGCGGCGATCCACGCCACCGCCAGTGCTGTGTGCATGCTGGCGCCTTCGATCGAAGTGCTAATTGGCGGCCGCCTGCTGCAGGCGATTGGTGCGTGCGCCTGCGTGGTCGCGGTGCGTGCAGTCGTGCGCGATCTGCACGAGCCGGCTGCCGGTGCCCGCCTGCTGGCCGCCGCCGGCACAATCATGGGTCTAGCGCCCCTGTTCGGACCAATCGTCGGCAGTCAGCTGCAGGCGGCCTTCGGCTGGCGCGCCGCATTTGCGGCCTTGGCGCTGTTCTCGCTGGCGCTCACCATCGTGCTGGCACTGCGTCTTGAAGAAACCCACCGACTGCGCGACCCGCGCGCGCTGACGCCGCGTGTGCTGACAGCTGCTTGGCGCGCCGTGCTGTGCTCGCCCACCTTCCACGCCTACACGCTCGCCAACACAATGAGCTACGGCGGTCTGTTTGCATTCCTGGCCGGTTCTTCGTTCGTGCTTATCGGGGTGCTGGGCCTGACGCCCACCGATTATGGGCTGGCATTTGCCGCTACCGTTTCCGGGTACCTGCTGGGGACGCTTATCTGCCGGCGGCTCATGACGCGGCTGTCGCTGGCGGCAACCCTGCAGGTCGGCGCGATCTTGCAGGCAACCGCCGGCGTGTCGATTGTCGCGCTGGCGGCGGCGCGCGTTTTTCATCCGCTCGCCATTTGCGTGCCGCAGTTCTTTTACGTGGTCGCGCATGGCATCGTGCAGCCCGTGGCGCAAGCCGGTGCGGTGGCGAAGTTTCCGCACACGGCCGGCACGGCGGCCGCCTGGATGGGCTTCATCATTCAGATGGCGGCCGCCGGCGTCGGCCTGCTAATCGGCGTGACCTGGAACGGCACTGTCTATCCGATGGTGAGCATCATCGGCGCGGCCGGCGTCGCCTCGCTGGCGGTCGCCTGGCTGCTGGTGCGGCGACACGGCCATGTTGGTTGATGCAGTCGATGCTGTGCTGCTGCTAGGCCCGACGGCCTGTGGCAAGAGTGCACTTGCCCTGCAGCTTGCGCGCACGATCGAGCTGGAGATTGTGTCAATCGATTCCGCGCAGGTCTACCGCGGCATGGACATCGGCACGGCAAAACCAACAGCAGCTGAGCGCGCGCAAGTGCCGCATCATTTGCTGGACCTACGCGACCCGGCTGAGCCGTATTCGGCTGCCGAGTTCGTGCGCGACGCTCAGCGCGCGATTTTCGACATCCGCGCACGCGGCCGCCTGCCGCTGGTCGTCGGCGGCACGATGCTTTACGCGCGCGCGCTGCGCCAAGGCCTGTCGGCGCTTCCATCTGCCGATCACACAGTACGAGCGCGCATCGAGGCGCGCGCGCGCGCGCACGGCTGGCCGGCGCTGCACGCGGAGCTGGCGAGCGTCGATCCGGCGACCGCGGCACGGCTGTCGCCCAACGACAGCCAGCGTATCCAGCGCGCGCTGGAAGTCTTCGAGCTGACCGGCACGCCCCTGTCGCGGCTTCAGCAGCAGCCACAGCAGCCACCGCTGAAGCTCCTTACGATCGCGCTGCTGCCCGCGGACCGCGCGCAACTGCATCGCCGCATTGAGCAGCGCTTTGACGCGATGCTCGCCGCCGGCTTTCTCGAGGAGGTGCGCGCGCTGATGCAGCGCGGCGACCTGACGCCGGCGCTGCCTTCGATGCGCGCGGTTGGCTACCGCCAGGCCTGGGAGCACCTCGCGCGCGGCACACCTGTGGAGGAATTCCGCGCGGCGGCCATTGCCGCCACCCGCGGGCTTGCGAAACGGCAGATCACCTGGCTGCGTTCGATGAGGGATGCGGCTGTGCTGGACCCGTTTGCCCCCGATACGCCGCAACGCCTCAGGCAGTTGCTTCGTTCTGTAACGGCGACTTCCGCTTCATCGCCGGCAAAGACGGTGTAACTGCGGCGAAAGCCGGTGTCGGAAAGTTTTACAGCCATCGCTTAAATGCGGGATACAAGAGGTGCAAGCCATTGAACTTTCGAGAGGACCGTTATTAGGCACGCGGCTTGCTTCGCTACGGTCAGCGTCCTGACTCGCGAGAAAAACCATGAAACAGTTTGCTGCTTTCCTTGCGTCGGCGTTCTTTTGCGTTGCGGCCGCGGCGGTTCCGCTTGCTCCCGGTCAGACGGTCTCCGTGGCAGACAACAACGGCAACCCCTTTACGCCTTCGCCCGTTGCCGGCGACACCAACGGCCTCTTTACGAATCTGACGATCGAAGTCAACGGCAGTAACGTCGGTGTTGCCGCCGGGCTGTTCTCCCTTAATTACAACAACGGCTCCGGCTGGGAACAGCTTCTTGCTTTCTGCCTCAGCCCTGATGTTTGGCTGCAGCCGTTCGACAACCCGTACACCGTGCATGCGCTGTCCAGTTCCCCGCATGCCGCAGTCTCTGGGCTGATATCCGAATTCTGGGGCCGCTTCCGTAACCAGGTCACGAACGACGTCAACGCCGCGGCTTTCCAGGTCGGGCTTTGGGAACTGGCGTTTGACGCCGGCGCCGGTATCAATCTGGCGGGCGGTAACTTCCGGTTCACCACCAGCGGTGCGGTGCTCAGTACCGCGCAGAGCTGGCTGAGCCAGCTAGACGGCACGGGACCGCGCGCTAATCTGGTCGTGCTGATCGACAATCCGAGCACCAACGTGCGCCGACAGGATCTCGTCACGGAGGTCCCCGAGCCCGGCACCTTAGCGCTTCTGGGCGCCGCCGTCCTCTTACTTGCCGCAGTCGGACGCTTAAGCGGCCTTTCCGCGCGCTGACAGCGTCTTAGGCAGGCGCGGCACACACTTCACGCACGAAACGGACAAAGCCGTCGGCAAAGCTGCGGATCTGCTGCGCCACGGTCTCGTCTTTCACCTTGCCGCCGGCGTCGAACACGTCGGCGGCACGCGCGATCATCAACCGCGCGCCAAAATACGGTCGCACGTTAAAAAGCCGCAGCACCGGCAGCCAGGCGCTCTGCGCCAGCGCCGTGCCGAAGGCGCCAATCGTCGCCCCGACGACCGCCACCGGTTTGCCGCCGAACACTCGCGCGATGTCCGCCGGCGGCCGCGACAGCCAGTCGATCGCGTTCTTCAGCACGCCCGGTATCCCGTTGTTGTATTCCGGAGTGGCGATCAGCAGCGCA
>JANWXE010000024.1 GCA_025055385.1 Burkholderiaceae bacterium
CTTGATCGCGTTCGACAGCAGGTTCAGCAGCACCTGTTTGATGCGCGTCCGGTCGGCCCAGGCAGCGGGCGCTTCCGCGTGTCCTGTCACCTCGATCGTGATCCCGCGCCGGTGGGCGTCCGGGGCCACGAGCGGCAGGCATTCGTCCACCACCTCCGCCAGCGGCACCGCCGCGAAGGTCAGCCGGGCCTTGCCGGTTTCGATGCGCGAGAAGTCCAGGATCTCGTCGATCAGCGCCAGCAGGTGCCAGCCGGCCTGTTGGATGTGCTGCACCCGTTCGCGCTGCACCGGGGAGAGCGGCTGCTCGCGGTCGATCTCCAGGATTTGGGTGAAGCCGAGGATGGCGTTCAGCGGCGTGCGCAGCTCATGGCTGATGCGCGACAAGAACTCGGTCTTGGCCTGGTTGGCGCGCTCGGCCGCCTCTTTCGCGCGCAGCGCGTCTTCGGCCTGCTTGCGTTCGGTAACGTCGATGACGACACCAAACTGCTTGGCGGGGCGGCCCAGCGCGTCGCGCTGGATTTGGCCGCGCAGCACGACATGGCGCACCTCACCGCTGGGCCGCACAACGCGCACCTCAAGGTCAATTGGCTGTAGTTCCTTGAGTGCACGCCGCTGCGCAGCCCGCATCGCTGGCATGTCATCAGGATGGATCACGCAGGTCCACTGAGCACTTAGATCGGCGAAATCTTGCGGGGTGCGGCCAACGAGGCGGAAGGTCTGCTCGTCCCAGTGCATGCGCAGCGCCGGCAGCTCAAGCTCCCAGATGCCGACGCCGGCGGCCTGCGTGGCGAGCTGCATCCGCTCCAGCAGCTCGCGCGCCTGCAGCTCCGTGCGCCGATGCGCGGTGAGATCGACGTTGACGCCGATCATGCGTACCGCGCGTCCCTGGTCGTCGCGCAACACGCGCCCGCGCGCTGCGATCCAGCGCACACTGTCGTCCGGTCGCAGCACGCGGAACTCGATGTCGAAGCGGTCGCCGCGCGCCAGCGCCTCGGCCATGCGCTGGCGCGCGGTGGTGCGGTCCTCTGGGTGCACGGCGTCCAGCCAGGTCCGCTCGGCAAACCACTGGCGCGGCCGGCCGAACATCTCGTACATGCGGTCGTTCCAGGTAGAGGTGCGTGCAACGGGATCCCAGTCCCAGATGCCGACACCGACCGACTCGACGATGATCTGCATGCGCTTCAGCAGCGCATCGCGCTCGCTGCGCGCGAGGGTGTGATCGGTCACGTCAATGACGGCGCCGTAGACGCGCAGCGGACGACCGCTAGCGTCGTATAGGCAGGCACGCCGCGACTGCAAATGGCGCACCTCGCCGTCCGGGCGCCGGATGCGGTACTCAAACGAAAGCGTTGTCCCTGCCGGTACCCGGTCATAATCCAGCGCCGCAATGCGAGCGCGATCCTCCGGCAACACCATTGCGAGCCATTGCTCGACTGAAGGCGGCCCACTGCCAGGATCTAACCCAAAGATCCGATAGGTCTGCTCATCCCAGTGCGGGCGCGGTTCGTCTAGATTGCGGTACCACAGGCCAATGCCAACTGACGCGGTGGCCAGCCGCAGCCATCCAGCCATCTCACGCGCTTGCTCCTCGGCTTGCTTGCGCGCGGTGATGTCGAAGACGATGCCAATCACGCGTGCGGGACGCTGCGCCGAACCCGCATCGAGGCGGCCGCGCGTCATTAACCATGCCACCGTGCCGTCGGGGCGCAACACGCGGAACTCGGTATCGACGAACGCGGGGGAATTCGCCAGCACCTCCCAGCGGCGCTCAAAGCGCTCGCGGTCTTCCGGATGCACGAGCGCTAGGAGCTCGGCCCAGGTCGGCGCCTGTTCGCGCGGCGGCAGACCCCAGAGCGCGAACGCTTCGGCCGACCAATAGGCCCGGTCGCGGTCTAGCTCCCTCTCCCAAATGCCAACCGCCAAGCCGCTGGTGGCCAACGCCAGGCGGTTGCGCTCGACCTCGCGCTGCGCCTCAAGCCGTTTTTGTGCCGTGATGTCGACCACCATGCCGATGATGCGCCGCTCGCCGCCTGCATCGCCGGGTGCGGGCGCGCAGCGAACCCGCAACCACCGGTGTTCACCGCCGCGGACGATGCGAAATTCGGCGTCGACTGCCCCCTCGGTCAACACGCGCTCCGGAAGCAGCCGCGCGAGGGCGAGGCGGTCCTCTGCGACCACCAAGGCCTCAAATTGCCAGCGCGGCAGCGTCAACACCTGCGGATCCAGTCCGAACAGCGCGCGCGCTTGAGGGTCTAGCTCGAGCCGTGCCGAATCGGCATCGCAGTAAAAAAAGCCAATGCCGGTGGCTTCGATCGCCAGCCGCAGCCGCTCGGCGTTGGCCACCGCCTCGCGTTCGGCGCTGCGCTGCGCAGTGACGTCGAGCACAACACCGACCGCCTGCCGGTGCCCATCACTGGTTATCTCCAGGCGGCCACGCTCGTACAGCCAGCGGATGTCACCGTCGTCGTGGATGACCCGGAATTCGATGTCGCTGCTTTCCGGCTGCTGCCGGAGCGACTCCAGGTAGCGGCGATAGCGGTCGCGGTCGGCCGGATGCACGCGGGTTAGCACCGCCTCGATGGGCGGCGGTTGCGGCGCTGGCGTGAACCCAAACAGGCGGAACATCGCGCCGTCCCAAAAGCCGCTGTCGTGGTCTACCTCGCGCTGGAAGATGCCCACATCGGTGAAGGCAGCAATCAACTGCAGGCGCCGCGCCAGGTCGCGCTGCTGCGACTGGGCCAGGCGGCGAGCCGTAATGTCACGCTGGACGTGGATGTAGTGACGGATCGCGCCGGTGTCGTCCCGTACCGGGCGCTGCTCAAGCTCCACCCAATACGGAGTGCCGTCCTTGCGAAACAGTTTTAGCTCGACTCCGCTGGCGTCTAAACCCGCCAGAGTGCGTTGACGCAATGCGCGGAAATGCGGACTTTGCTCGGTTTCTTCGCGGTTGAGGACTGCGCGCGGCGTACGGCCCGCCACCTCAGCGAGCGTATAGCCGGTGACGCGCTCGAAGCTGCGGTTAACCCATTCGATGCGGTGTTCCCCGTCGGTGACGATGACCAGGTCGCTGGTGTGCTCTGCCACCAGCGCCAGGCGCCGTGTTTCATCGGTGCGCGCTCGCAAAGCTTCGCGCGCTTGCCGTGCCGCGCTAATGTCCTGAAAGATCCCGGTTAAGCGTACGCATCGGCCGCCGTCCTGCTCGGGCGCACCGACCGAGCGCAGCCATCGCGTCCCGCCGCCGATTGCGGCCAACGGCAGCTCGAGGTCCCACGGCTGTCCGAGTGCGATGGCATTGTGCCAAGCGCTTTCCAGCGCTGCCCGCGCCGCCGGCTCGAAAGCAGCGAAGAGCCGCGGTGGGCTCGGCGCGACCGCCGGATCGTCGATCTGCAGCAGGCAGCGCGTTTGCTCGGACCAGGACATCTGACCGCTGGCAAGATCGAAGATCCAGGCGCCGATGCCGCTTAAACGCGTGAGCACGTGCGACAGTGCTTCGTCGCCTGTGTCTGCTCGCTGCTGGGGCGTTTTGGGCATTAGCGCGCCGCCTCGAACAACAGCGTCAACACGGCCTGATGCTCTTGCTCAATGTCCTGCAATGTCTGCTGCGCCTCGGGCCAGGCACCGAGGGCGGCGCGCTCCGCCAGGGCGCCCGCCATTTGCGCCAGGCGCAGCGCCCCAAGAAACTCGGCGCTTGCCCGCAGCGCACGCGCGGCACGGCCAACCTGGCCCGCGTCGGCTTGCTGAACGCCGGCGTGTGCCATCTCAATTAATTGCGCTGAGCGCAGCGCAAATGACTCTGTCACGGTCGGCGTGAATTGCCGGTCGCCCGGCTTGACGCCGCTGAGTCGGCGCACCGTGGCGCGCAGCCGCATAGCGTCGGATGCATGCTCAACGGCACGGGTTGTGGCCTCGCCGCAACGGCTGCTGACGGCCCGTGCGAGGGCGGCGCCCAGCGCGGCCGCTTGCACCGGTTTGGGTACATAGTCGATGAAGCCAGCCCTTAGGCATCGCTGTCGGTCTACCTCTGAAGCGTAGCCGGTGACCGCTATCACAGGCAGCGGCGGGCGGCCCGCCTGCGCTTCGCGCGCGCGCAGCCGACGTAACACTTCGAAGCCATCCAGCCCAGGCATGCCGAGATCAAGCAGCATGGCATCTATTTCACCACTGACCGCACGTGCTAGCGCTTGCTCCGCGTCGGGCTCTGCTGTCGCTGTATAACCGAGGAGGGCCGCCAGGTGCACCTGCAAAGCCCTAGACAGCGGGTCGTCATCGACGACCAGCACCCGAACTGGCGTGGTGGCAGACGATGCGGAAATGGCAAGCTCCCGTGCACGGCGGTTGCGAGACACGCGGCGGCAGCCGCGTCCATAGCGTAGTGCTGTCGGGGCGGCCGCGCCAGCGGGGCCAGGGCGGAAATTCCCGCGCTGCCGGCGGTTTTTGTGTCGTTTCAAAGCCCCCAATCGGCGGCGATTGCGGCAATCCGGCTCTGGCGCATGCGTCCTCAGCGGCTGCGCCGGATGCGCCAGCGACGCTGGTGGCGCCCACCACCGCAGCGCCGCAGACGGTTGCTGCACTGCTGCCGATGGCCAGCACGCACATCAGCTAGCGGATGCCGCAGTTCGGCTCGCCGGCCTGGGTGGCCTGTGCCTGCTGCAGCGTGTCAACGCGAAACAACGCCGCCGTCCAGGCTTGGACGCGGGTGTACTCCGGCGTGGATCGGTGCTGGCGAAGCGGTCGCACAGCAGGACCTGCGGCATGCCCGCGCAATTGGTGACTGCGACCGCAATCGGTTGTGGCTGCGCTGGCGGCCGTCCGAAGGTACCGCGAGCGCCGCTCTTCGCGTGGCCTTCAGCGTGAGGCAGCGCACAGCCAAGGGTTGCTTCGTCGTCGGTCGCCACCCAGCAGGGGGAAACCAGGCCGTAGACCTAGACCAACGCTCGCATGATGTGTCCTCCCAAACCGCTGGCGCGCTGCCCGCAGCAGGCGACTGGACAGCGTGCGCGCCAACGGCGCACAATGCCACCGCTCCGGGGTGCGCGCCACAAGCACGGCGAGCTGAGACGGAAGTCCCGAACCCGCGAACTTGATCCGGTTAGTACCGGCGCAAGGAGAGCCGCGTATCTGGATGACGCCTGTTGCCTTGCTGTGTCGGGGCACCTGCGGAGTGAAAGGAGCCTCGACGATGAACGCCCCTGAAGATAAGTTCGCTGCCCAGCTTGCACGGACCCGCACGCCGTTTCCTGCTTCGCGCAAGATCTACGTAACTGGCTCGCGCGCTGACCTGAGGGTGCCGATGCGCGAAGTGACGTTGACCAATGGCGAGCGCGTAACGCTGTACGACACCTCCGGGCCATACACGGATCCGCAGGCCGCGATCGATTTAACGCGCGGACTGCCACCTCTGCGCTTGCCCTGGATCGAGGCCCGCGGTGACACGGAGATCTATGAAGGGCGCGCCCCCCAGCCAACGGACGATGGTGCGCGCGATCGCGAACGCTTAGCGGCGCTGCGTGCGCGGTCCGCTGGCTTGCAGCGGAGGCCGCGGCGAGCGAAAGCAGGCGGCAACGTGACGCAGATGCACTATGCCCGGCGCGGCATCATTACGCCGGAAATGGAATTCGTCGCCATTCGCGAGAACGCGCGCCGAGAGTGGATGGCCGCGTATCTAGCCGACGCCGAACGCGAGGCGCGCCTCAAAGGCCAGCCATTTGGCGCCCAGATCCCGCCGGTGATCACACCGGAATTCGTGCGCGACGAGGTGGCACGTGGCCGCGCCATCATCCCGGCCAACATCAATCACCCGGAGCTGGAGCCGATGGTGATCGGCCGCCACTTCTTGGTGAAGATCAACGCCAACATCGGCAACTCCGCGCTGACCTCCAGCATCGAGGAGGAAGTGGAGAAAATGGTGTGGGCGATCCGCTGGGGCGCCGACACCGTGATGGATCTCTCTACTGGCCGTAACATTCATACGACGCGCGACTGGATTCTGCGCAACTCGCCCGTGCCGATCGGTACCGTGCCGATCTATCAGGCGCTGGAAAAGGTGGGCGGGGTGGCCGAAGAGTTGACCTGGGAAATCTTCCGCGACACGTTAATCGAGCAAGCCGAGCAGGGCGTCGATTACTTCACCATTCATGCCGGCGTGCGGCTGCCCTTCGTGCCGTTAACGGCCAAGCGGGTCACCGGCATCGTCTCGCGCGGCGGCTCAATCATCGCGAAATGGTGCATTGCGCACCACCGCGAAAACTTCCTTTACACGCATTTCGAAGAAATTTGCGAGATCATGAAGGCCTACGATGTGGCCTTCTCGCTGGGCGACGGGTTGCGGCCAGGCTGTCAGGCCGACGCCAACGACGAAGCGCAGATGGCCGAGCTGCGCACGCTGGGTGAGCTGACGCAAATCGCCTGGAAGCACGATGTGCAGGTGATGATCGAAGGGCCTGGCCACGTGCCGATGCACCTCGTGCAGGCCAACATGCAGGAGCAACTGAAGCACTGCCACGAAGCGCCGTTTTACACCTTGGGGCCGCTGGTGACCGATATCGCGCCTGGCTACGACCACATCGCTTCTGCGATTGGAGCGGCGCTCATCGGCTGGTATGGCACGGCGATGCTCTGTTATGTGACGCCCAAAGAGCATCTGGGGCTGCCCGATCGCGACGACGTCAAACAAGGCATCATCGCCTACAAAATCGCCGCCCATGCGGCCGACCTGGCCAAAGGGCATCCGGCGGCGCGCGCGCGCGACGACGCGCTGTCCAAGGCGCGCTTC
>JANWXE010000089.1 GCA_025055385.1 Burkholderiaceae bacterium
CCCATCGCCACGCTGGCGATGAACGTCGCCGAGGACGGCGGCATCCGTCCCGGCTATCGGCTGAAGCTCAACAGTTACGACCTCGGGGTGGACATCGAACTCGCGGATGCGCTGAACCGCATCCGCTTTGAGCATCCCGAGGTGCGCACGGTGATCGTCACCAGCCTGCGCGAGCGCGTGTTCTGCTCCGGGGCCAACATCTTCATGCTCGGGCTGTCCTCGCACGCGTGGAAGGTGAACTTCTGCAAGTTCACCAACGAGACGCGCAACGGCATCGAGGATTCCAGCCGCCACTCGGGGCTGAAATTCCTCGCCGCCGTCAATGGCGCCTGCGCCGGCGGCGGCTACGAGCTGGCGCTCGCCTGCGACGAGATCTGGCTGATCGACGACCGTTCCAGCGCCGTGGCGCTGCCGGAAGTGCCGCTGCTGGGCGTGCTGCCGGGCACGGGGGGCCTGACGCGCCTGACGGACAAGCGCAAGGTGCGACATGACTTGGCCGACGTCTTCTGCACCTTGGTCGAAGGCGTGCGCGGGGAGCGGGCCAAACAGTGGCGTTTAGTCGATGAGATCGCCAAGCCTGCGGTGTTTATGCAGAAAGTGCGTGAACGGGCGCTGCAGTTAGCGGCCGACAGCGATCGCCCCGCCGATGCGCAGGGCATAAAGCTCGTGCCTCTGACGCGCACGGTGGAGGCCAACGCGCTGCGCTACCGCCACGTTACGGTGCAGATTGACCGCGCACGCCGCTGCGCAACCTTCACCGTGCGCGCCCCAGGCGGCAGCCAGCCGCAGACGCCGGAGGCAATCGTGGCTGCCGGCGCGCAGTGGTGGCCTCTGGCGATGGGGCGCGAACTGGACGACGCGATCCTGTGGATGCGCACCAACGAGACCGAAATCGGCACCTGGCTGCTGAAGACCGAGGGTGATCCGCAGGCGGTGCTGTCTGTTGACCGCCAGCTGCTGGCCAATGCGCGCCACTGGTTCGTGCGAGAAACAATTGGCCAACTGCGGAGAACCTTTGCGCGGTTGGAGGTCAGCTCGCGCACGCTCTTCGCGCTCGTGGAGCCGGGCTCCTGTTTCGCCGGCACGCTGCTTGAATTGTTGCTGGCTGCCGACCGCAGCTATATGCGGGACGCAGCCGGCGCTGATGCGCCGCGCCTGATCGTCAGTGAAGCCAACTTCGGCCTGTACCCGCTGATCACCGGGCAGACCCGCTTAGCGCGGCGCTTCTACGGAGAAGCGGAACCGCTGGCAGCGGTGCGGGCAGTCTGCAACCAGGCGCTGGCGGCGCAGCAGGCGCTCGCGGTCGGTTTGGTGACGTTCGCGCCGGACGACATCGACTGGGACGACGAGGTGCGGCTGGCCATCGAGGAGCGGGCGGCGCTATCGCCTGATGCGCTGACCGGCATGGAGGCGAATTTGCGCTTCAATGGGCCTGAGACCATGCACACGCGCATCTTCGGCCGCCTCAGCGCCTGGCAGAACTGGATCTTCAACCGGCCAAACGCCGTGGGCGAACGCGGCGCGCTGCGCGTCTACGGCAAGGGCGAAAAACCGGACTTTGACTGGCAAAGGGTATGAAATGAGCGGCATCAATTACAGCGAGAAGATCCCGAATAACGTGAACTTGTCGGAGGACAAGGCGCTGCAACGCGCGCTCGAGCATTGGCAGCCGAATTACCTCGCGTGGTGGAACGAGATGGGGCCGGCGCGTTCCTCCCATCTGCAGGTGTATTTGCGCACCGCCGTCAGCGTCGACCCCCAGGGCTGGGCGCATTTTGATTTCGTCCGCATGCCGGAGTACCGCTGGGGCATTTTTTTAAATCCGCGTGAGGAGAACCGACGCATCCACTTCGGTGAGCATCTGGGCGAACCGGCCTGGCAGGAAGTGCCGGGCGAACACCGCGCCAATTTGCGCCGCATCATCGTCACGCAGGGCGACACGGAACCGGCCTCGGTGGAGCAGCAACGCCACCTCGGGCTCACCTGTCCGAGCCTGTATGACCTGCGCAACCTATTCCAGGTCAACGTCGAGGAGGGACGGCATCTGTGGGCGATGGTCTACCTGCTGCATAAGTACTTCGGTCGCGACGGACGCGAAGAGGCCGAAGCGCTGCTTGAGCGGCGCTCCGGCGACCAAAACAACCCGCGTATCTTGCAGGCGTTCAACGAGAAAACGCCGGATTGGCTTAGCTTTTTTATGTTTACCTACTTTACCGACCGCGACGGCAAATTTCAGCTAGCCGCGCTGTCGGAGTCCGGCTTCGATCCGCTGGCGCGCACGTGCAAGTTCATGCTTACCGAGGAAGCGCACCACATGTTCGTCGGTGAGTCGGGCGTCTCGCGCATAATTCAGCGCACCTGCGAAGTCATGAACCAACTGAAGACCGACGAGCCGGACAAGCTGCGTGCGGCCGGCGTGATCGATCTGCCAACTATCCAGAAATACCTAAACTTCCATTTCAGCGTGACGATCGACCTGTTCGGTGCTGATGAGTCCAGCAATGCAGCGACCTATTACAGCGCGGGTCTGAAGGGGCGCTTTGAGGAAAGCAAGCGCAACGACGATCACCGGCTGCATGGCCTCACCTATAAAGTGCTCACAGCGCAGGAAGGCCGGCTGGTCGAAAAAGAGGTGCCGATGCTCAACGCGCTAAACGAAGTGCTGCGCGATGATTTCATCAAGGATTCGATTGCGGGCATCGGCCGCTGGAACAAGGTGATTGAAAAAGCCGGCCTGCCGCACCGCTTGCAGGCGCCGCATAAGGCGTTTAACCGCCGCATCGGCTCATTAGCCGGTGTGCGGGTAAGCCCCGACGGCCGCGTGGTCAGCGAAGCCGAATGGGCGCAGCGCGTCGGCGAATGGCTGCCGACCGACGAGGATCGTGCCTTCGTCGCCTCGCTGATGGGGCGCGTCATTGAGCCCGGAAAATTTGCCAACTGGATCGCGCCGCCTGTGATGGGAATCAACCGGCAGCCGATCAACTTCGAGTACGTGCGCTTTAACTAAGCGCGCCGCGCTGACGCGCGGCGGCAAACCTTCCGTTGCGGCTGCGCGCCTCAGCCTAGGATCACGACGATGGACCTTGCCGACGCCCAGGTGTTGCGCCAGCACCTCATTGATCCAGAAATCTGTATCCGTTGCAATACATGCGAAGAAACTTGTCCGGTCAAGGCGATTACGCACGACGCTCGAAATTACGTCGTTGATCCGGCCAAGTGCAAAGCCTGCTTGGCCTGTATCCCGCCTTGCCCGACTGGTGCGATCGATAACTGGCGCACCGTGCTGCGCGCCGAAGCTTATAGCGTCGAAGAACAGCTAAGTTGGGATGCGCTGCCTGGCGAGAAAGCACTCGGCCTCGGCACGGCGACTGCGCCGGCGGAGCCGCCGGTGGCGGTTGAGCCTGCCGTATCGGCGATTGCCAGCTCACCACTGCCACCGTGGTCAGCTTCGCACCCGTATGTCAACCTCTACACGCACAAGAACCCAGCCATCGCTACCGTGGTCGGCAATTACCGCGTCACGGACAGCGCGAGCGAGTCAGACACCCACCACATTGTGCTGGACTTCGGTGCCACACCGTTTCCGGTCCTGGAAGGGCAATCGATCGGCATCTTGCCGCCCGGAGAAGATGGGTTCGGACGCCCACACCACGCGCGGCAGTACTCGATCGCTAGCCCGCGCGATGGCGAGCGGCCTGGCTACAACAATATCTCGCTGACGGTTAAGCGCGTCACGGTCGACCATCAGGGACGGCCGGTGCGCGGCGTGTGTTCGAACTATCTGTGCGATCTGAAGCGCGGCGACACGGTACGCGTGATTGGGCCGTTTGGCAGCACCTTCCTGATGCCCAACCATACGCCCAGCCATTTACTGATGATCTGCACCGGTACCGGCAGCGCGCCGATGCGCGCGATGACCGAACGGCGTCGGCGGCGGCGCGTCAAGGGCGAGGGCGGCAAATTAATGCTGTTCTTCGGCGCACGCACGCCGCAAGAGCTGCCCTATTTTGGCCCGCTGATGAACCTGCCGAAGGACTTCATCGACATCAACCTCGCGTTTTCACGTGTGCCAGGGCAGCCGAAACGCTATGTCCAGGATTTGATGCGCGAACGTGCGCCCGCGGTGGCGGAGCTGCTGCGCGATGACAACACCTACATTTATGTGTGCGGGCTGCGCGGCATGGAGACGGGCGTATTGGCAGCATTACGCGACATTGCCAGCGCGCATGGACTGGCTTGGGAGCCGCTGCTGGCCAGGCTGCGCGCCGAGGGCCGATTACACTTGGAGACGTACTGAGCACCGCTGACCGCTGACGGTAGCGCGCGCCGAACGCACTGCCTATATCTCCTCTCCGTTGCGACGATGCGCTTTTCGGATTTCTATCCCGGACAGGTCATCACGCTGGGCCCGGTAGCGCTCACCGAAGAGCAGATCGTCGCTTTCGCGCGCCAGTACGACCCCCAGTGGTTTCACACCGACCGCGAGCGGGCAGCAGCCAGCCGCTGGGGCGGACTGATCGCCAGCGGCTGGCAGACCTGCGCGGTGGCAATGCGGCTGGCCTGCGATCATGTGCTCGCCGGCAGCGAGTCGATCGGCTCGCCGGGGCTGGCCTACCTGAAATGGCCTGCACCGGTGCGGCCCGGGGAGCCTCTGACGTTGAACATCGAAGTGCTCGAGGTGCGCCGCTCGACGAGCCGGCCGGATCTTGGCGTGGTGCGGTGGCGTTGGAACCTGCGGCACGCCGACGGCCGCGTGGCCCTTGACCTGGAGGCGACTAGTTTGTTTGACCTGTCCGCCGTGCGGTAATCGCGCCGCCCTGCCCCGATCGCGTTTTTCAAGTTTTTCAAGATTCCGCGATCTGTGCTGTCTGGGCAGCAACCCGCTTTAACATCGCAATAGGCGGAGACGATGAGGCAACACGAAGACTATCTGCGCGCGGCAGCGGCCGGTGCCACCGCGGCCGTGGTGGGCTGTGGTGCAATGGGGCGCGGCATCGCGCAACTGCTGGCGCAGGCTGGACTGACGGTGCTGTTACACGATGCGCAGCCGCATGCCGCCGCGCTGGCGCGCAGTGCCATCGAGGCCGATCTGCAGAAATGGGTGGCTCGCGGCAAGCTCGCGCCGCAGGATGCGACGGCCATCGTCGCTCGCCTGGTGCCGGTGGCGGCGCTAACGGAGCTTGCGCCTGCCACGCTCGTCGTGGAAGCGGTGATCGAGGACCTGGAGGTCAAGCGCAAGCTATTCGCGCAGCTAGAACGCATCGTCCCGGAGCACGCGATTTTGGCCACCAATACCAGCTCGCTGTCGGTGGCTGCGATCGCGGCTGCCTGCGTGCGACCGCAACGCGTCGCGGGCTTTCACTTCTTCAACCCGGCGCCGCTGATGAAACTGGTAGAGATCGTCGCTGCTGTGCAGACCGATGCGGCGGTGTGCGAGGCGCTGGTGGAGCTGGCGCGGCGCTTCGGTCACACGCCAGTACGGGCGGCCGACACGCCAGGATTCTTAGTGAACCATGCCGGCCGCGGCTATGTGACCGAGGGATTGAAGATCCTCGCCGAGGGCGTATGCGCGCCGCACGAACTGGACGCGGTACTGACGGATGCCTGCGGCTTCCGACTTGGGCCGTGCGAGCTGCTCGATCTGACTGGCCTGGACGTCTCGCAGCCGGTAATGGAATCGATCTACCATCAGTACTACGAAGAGCCGCGCTACCGGCCGCAGGTGCTCACGCGGCGCCGGATGGAAGCGGGACTGCTCGGGCGCAAGCGCGGGGTCGGCTTCTATCGCTATGAGGACGGTGTGGCGCAGCGGCCCGCGCTGCCGCCTGCGCCGGTGGTGCCGCCGCCGCGCGTCTGGATCGACCCGGCCGAGCCGGCGCTGGCGGCACGCGTGCGGGAGGCGCTTGCCCCCGGGGTGGCACTGGACACGGGAGCGCGGCCAGCGGCCGACAGCCTGATCGTGGTTACGCCGGTGGGCGGCGATGCCACCCAGGCTGCAGTGGCGGACCAGCTTGATGCGCGGCGCACGGTCGCTTTCGATGCTCTGTTCCCGGGCCGGCGCGTGCGCTGCCTGTTCGCCACTCCGGCGTTTGACCCGCAGTGGCGCGAGCCGGCGCGCGCCGCCTTCGCGAGCGAAGGAACGAGCGTTCTGCTCGTGCGCGACTCGGCCGGGCTGGTCGCGCAGCGGGTGCTGGCGATGATCGTCAACATCGCCTGCGCGATCGCTGAGCAGCGTATCGCGCAGCCGGATGACATCGACCGCGCCGTGACGTTGGGACTCGGTTACCCGCAGGGGCCGCTGGCCTGGGGTGACGCGATCGGCGCGGGCACCGTGCTGCGCATCCTGCGCGCGCTGCAGGCCGCCACCGGCGATCCGCGTTACCGACCGGCCGCCTGGCTCGCGCGACGCGTGGCACTGGCACTTCCCCTGGCGCATGCCGACTGAAATTTTCGGAGAGCGAGATGGACTTGAACTTCACTGCCGACGAGGAAGCATTCCGTGCCCAGGTGCGCGAGTTCATGCGCAGCGCGTTGCCGCCTGACATCCGGGAAACGGCTGAAACCGGCGAGCGCGCCAATCCCGAACACATGCTGCGCTGGCAAAAGATCCTGCATGCAAAGGGCTGGGGCGCACCGTCATGGCCCAAAGAATGGGGGGGTACGGGCTGGGATCCGGTGCGGCAGCACATCTTCGAAGAGGAAGCGGCGCTCGCCGGCGCGCCGCGCCAATTGCCGTTCGGGCTGCGTATGGTGGGGCCGGTGCTAATGAAGTTCGGCACCGAAGCGCAGAAACGCCGCTTCCTGCCGCGCATTCCGTCCGGCGAGGATTGGTGGTGCCAGGGCTATTCCGAGCCGGGGGCCGGCAGCGATTTGGCGGGCCTGTCCACGCGCGCGGTACGCAAGGGCGACCGCTACATCGTCAGTGGGCAGAAG
>JANWXE010000134.1 GCA_025055385.1 Burkholderiaceae bacterium
TGGCGCACTCGCTGGAGGTGCGCGAGCCGCTGATGGATCACCCGCTGGTCGAATGGCTGGCCAGCCTCCCGTCCGAGCTGAAGATGCGCGGCGGGGAGGGCAAATGGCTGCTGAAGCGCGCCCTGGAGCCGCATCTGCCGCGCGCCGTCCTGTACCGGCCCAAAATGGGGTTCGCGGTGCCGCTGGCGAGTTGGTTCCGCGGGCCGCTGCGGCAACGCGTGCGCGAAGCGCTGCTCGGACCGCGCCTTGCGGCTACAGGGCTGTTTAACGCAACCTTCCTTGAGCACTTGGTCAAGCGGCACGAGTCCGGGGCGCGCGACTACAGCGCGGCAATGTGGGCACTGTTGATGTTTGATGCTTTCCTGCGAAGCGCTGGCGCGCAGGCATGCGAGGGGCCAGCGCTGCGGCTGGCCGGATGAGGTGCATGCCGGCTCGGAATACGGTGGCAACCCGCGCAGGGAGGCGGGATGATGCGCCGACCTGGACCGTACGCGTGCTGTCTGTAACGACTCTATATCCAAGCGCGGTTGCGCCTCGCCACGGCATCTTTGTCGAAACGCGTCTGCGCCAACTGCTTGCTTTAGGCGGGATAGACGTGCGAGTGGCTGCGCCGGTACCTTGGTTCCCATTTGCAGGGAAGGCGTTTGGGCGCTTTGGCATGTATGCTGCAACGCCGGCGCGCGAGGAACGGTGGGGGATTCTCGTTTATCACCCCCGCTACCTATCGCTGCCACACATTGCTGACGCATTGCGGCTGCGTTCACTGGCTGCCGCGTACGCGCGCGTCGCTGCAGAATTACTCGAAGGCGGGTGGGACTGCGACGTCGTCGATGCGCATTATCTATACCCGGATGGCGTCGCGGCTGCGCACTTCGCGCAGCGTCTCGGACGGCCGCTTGTGCTCACAGCGCGGGGCAGCGATGTCAATTATTTCGGGTGGCTGCCCACGCCGCGTCGGCACATCCTTGCTGCGCTTGTGCAGGCCAGACGGGTTATCACGGTGTCGCACGCGCTGCGTGATGCGCTTATCGCCATCGGGGCTTCTCCCACGGGTATCGAGGTGCTCCGCAATGGCGTCGATGTTGCACTTTTTCGGCCCGGTGGCGGGCCGGAGGTACGTGCGCGCCTCGGCCTTGGCTCCGAGCCTCTTGTGCTATCTGTTGGCAACCTAGTGCCAGAGAAAGGGCATCTGCTGGTACTCGAGGCGGTCGCCCGCCTTGCGGGGGTGCATCTGCTTGTGGTGGGAGAAGGTCCGTTGCGCCGGCAGCTCGCTGCCCGCGCAGAGAGATTGGGAGTTGCCGCACGCGTGCATTTACATCCAAACGTCCCGCAGACCGAGCTAGCGCGAATCTACTCGGCCGCGGACGTGTTGGTGCTCGCGTCGACGCGAGAGGGATGCCCGAATGTCCTACTTGAAGCACTTGCGTGCGGAACACCGGTGGTGACGAGCGACGTGGGCGGCGCGCGTGAGATTGTGACCGATGGCGTGGTCGGGCATGTCGTGAGCGAACGCACGGCGGAGGCGTTTGCGGCTGCGATCGACCGCACACTGACCCGGGACTTTGACCCTGCTGAGCTGCGCCGTTATGCCGAGCATTTTTCCTGGAAACCGATCGTTCAGCGCTACCGGCAGATCCTTGCTGAAGCGGCGAGCGATAGGCAGGATGGATGAAATGCGAATGACCAGTTCGACGACGCTGCAGTGGCTGAGCCGGGGGCTTGGCGGCATCGTCGTGCGTTTAGCGGCGGGGTTGGCACCCGGCCGGCCACTGAGTGTGCTGATTTTCCATCGGGTCATGCGGGCGCCGGATCCGCTGCGGCCATATGAGCCGACGGCGGCGCAGTTCGATGCGTTGATGCGCTGGCTCAGTGAGCAGTTTCGCGTGCTTCCATTGTTGGAGGCGGTGCGCGCGTTGCGCACGCGATCCCTACCGCCACGCGCGCTTTGCATCACCTTTGACGACGGCTACACCGACAATTACGAGGTGGCGCTGCCGATACTGCAGAAGTACGGGCTGCCGGCGACGTTTTTTATCGCCACCGGCTATCTTGAAGGCGGCTGCATGTTCAACGACGTCGTGATCGAGGCAGTGCGCGGCGTGCGCGAAGACGTGCTCGACTTGCAGGACCTCCGCTTGGGCCGCCATCCAGTGGCCAATGATCGCGACAAGTTGGCGGCGATTGCGGCGCTGCTGCAGCGCCTGAAGTACGAACCGGTTGCACGCCGCATGACGCTGGCGCTGCAGATCGCGGCTCGCTGCGGCACCGGCGTGCCGACTGACCTGATGATGCGGGCGGCGCAGGTGGCTGCCTTGCACCGCGCGGGAATGCAGGTCGGTGCGCACACCGTGCATCACCCGATCCTCGCGACGCTTGAGCCGCAGCAGGCGCAAGACGAAATCGCGCGCAGCAAGGCGCAGCTGCAGGAAATCATCGGTGCGGCGGTGCAAGTCTTTGCGTACCCGAACGGCCAACCGCAGCGCGATTACCAGCGCTGCCACGTGGAGATGGTCCGTGCGCTCGGCTTTGAGGCGGCGGTATCAACCGCCTGGGGCGTTGCCCGCGTGTGCGCCGACCCGCTGCAGATTCCGCGCTTCACGCCATGGGATCGCAGTCTGCCTGCGTTTGGGCTGCGGCTTGCGGTGCAACGATGGAGAACTCGCTATGAGCGCGTTTGAGCGGAGGCAGCAGCCGGCGGATCAAGCGGCAGAGCATCGCTTCGATGATCAAACCGATCCGCGGTTCGTCGCGTATTACGCGCGCGCAAGCCTATCGCCGGCTACGCGAGAGCGCTTTACCATCGTACAGCGCAAGGTGCTGTCGCTGTTGCGCGCGCGCGGTTACGACGGCCGGCCCTTGCGTGTGTGTGACATCGGCTGCGGCGCGGGCACCCAGGCAAGACTGTGGGCGGAAAAAGGCCATCGCGTCTGCGGAATCGACGTCAGCCGGCCTTTGATTGAGCTGGCGCGACAGCGTGCGGCTGAGGCGTCGTTATGCATCCGCTTCGACATCGGCACGGCAACTGCGCTGCCCTATGCGGATCGCTCATTTGATGTGTGCTTGCTGCCTGAACTGCTTGAGCACGTCCCAGACTGGCAGGCGTGTCTGCATGAGGCCGCCCGTGTTCTCGACTACGGAGGCGTGCTGTATCTAAGCACGACGAACGCGCTCTGCCCGATGCAGCAAGAATTTAACCTGCCCTTATATAGCTGGTATCCACCTTTCGTTAAGCGCCGTTGTGAGCGGCTGGCGATGACGACGCGGCCGGCGCTGGCCAATTATGCGAAGTATCCAGCGGTGCATTGGTTTACCTGGTATACGCTGCGTGACTTTCTCACGCAGCGGGGCTTTGAGTGTTTCGATCGCCTCGACATGGTCGAAACGGACCGTCTCGGCGTGGTGCTACGCCTGCTCGTGCAGGCTGCGCGCGTGCTAGCACCGCTGCGCTTTTGCGCCCATGTCGCCACGGAGGGCACCACGGTTTTTGCCATCAAGCGAGCCGTATCGTGAAAATCCTGTATCACCATCGAACTGCGTCCAAGGACGGTCAGGCAGTTCACATCGAGGAGATGATTGCTGCCTTGCGTGCGCAGGGCTGCGAGGTGATTGTGGTTGAGCCGCCGGCCTTGTCTGCGGCCGATTTTGGCCGCACCGCGGCGCATGCGAACGCGCTGCGCCGGTGGATTCCGAAGCCGCTGGCCGAAATGCTGGAACTGTCGTACACCCTTGTGGCCTACCGCCGCCTGCGGCGGGCGGTTGAGCAGCATCGACCGGACGTGCTCTACGAGCGGCACAATTTGTATTTGCTTGCCGGCCGGTGGATAAAGCGTCGGTATGGCCTCCCTTATTTGCTGGAGGTGAATGCACCGCTGGCATTGGAGCGTCATCAGCATGACGGGCTTGCGTTTCCGCGGTTGGCGCGTCGTCTCGAGGCCAGTGTATGGCGCAGCGCTGATATTGTGTTGCCCGTCAGTGCGGTGCTTGGGCGCATCATCGAAGCCGAGGGGGTCGATCCAAGGCGCATTGTCGTGATTCCAAACGGTATCAATCTGGAAGCGTTCGGCGCCACAGTTCCGAGCGACGAAGCGAAGCGACGCCTTGGGCTGGCAGGCCGTGTCGTGCTCGGCTTCACCGGCTTTGTGCGGCCGTGGCATGGTCTTGAACAGGTGATCGATTTCATCGCTGAAACTCGGCGCGCCGACCTCTTCCTCCTTGTGGTCGGTGATGGGCCGGCGCGCAGTGCGCTTGCCGCGCATGCGGAGCGTCGCGGTGTCGCCGGGCAGGTGCGGTTTACCGGCGTCGTCAGTCGCGCTGCAGTTCCCGCTATGGTCGCTGCTTTTGATGTTGCACTGCAGCCGGCTGCCACGCCGTATGCATCTCCGCTGAAACTCTTCGAGTACCTGGCACTCGGACGCGCAATTGTCGCACCCAACCAGCCCAATCTGGCAGAGATTCTCGAGGACGGTAAAAACGGACTATTGTTCGATCCGGCGCAACCGGGCGATCTGGCCCGAGCGCTCAGTCGGCTAGTGAACGACGCTGCGCTGCGCGAGCGGCTTGGCCGGGCCGCGCGCGAGACCATCCTTCTCAAGGGCTTGACCTGGCGGCAAAATGCGCAGCGCGTCATTGCGCTAGCGGAACAATTGCGACGCAAGCGAATCGCTGCAAGTGAGGCATCTGCGCCGCCGCGCGTTGCATAAACGCCGGCAGATTTAGCGCCTAGGCTGGGCCGGCACTTATTCCGGTCGCCGGCGTTGAAATCGACGGGGTCGCAGAGGTATGCCGCGGCGCCATCCGCGCGGCAAGCACGGCGTGGCGCGCGACGACCAACGCCACCATCAGGTAATACGGCATGTCCCAGTAGGCGAGGTTAAGAAACAGGCCGCCGACGAAGTAGGCGACCAGGCTTACCTGAACGAAACTAGCCATCCAGAACGCCCACGCCTCGTCCGGATCAGCACGCGTCATGCGCCGCAGCTGCGAGCCGATCCGCCAGGTGAGCGCCCAGAAGGTCAAAAACAGTGCCAAGCCCACGAAACCGTGTTCACCGAGCACCTGAAAGTAAATGCTGTGCGCAGAGTGCACCGTGTGGTAGTCGGGTTTGTAGCGGGCTAGGATTTCCTTGCTATACGGTTCGAAGCCGCCGCCAACAAATGGTCGATCGAGCGCAAGGTTAAATAACATCTGCCAGGTGTGAATGCGGCCCATCGCGGAGGCGTCTTGCTCGTAAGTCTTGATCGTGGACATGCGCTCTTCCCATTTATCGGGCATGAACACGATAGCAACTGCGCCCAGCAGCGCGGCGGCAGCACCGAACAACAGCTTGTTTTTGCCTCGCCACCACAGCAGCGTCAGCATCGCTGCGCTAGCGACGAACGCGCCGCGCGAAAAACTGCCGATGGCGGAGACGCCGCTAAGCAGCATGGCACTGAGTACACCGAGGCGTAGCAGGCGATGGTGGAACAGGTAAAACAGGTAAGCCCACAGCGGGATCGACATCACGACTGCCAGCGCCAGCGCGTTGTTGTCCGCGATAAAGCTCTCGCGCGGACCCCAGATCAAGTAGCCGCCCCCGGTGGCGAGCGTAAACAGGCCGCCTTTGACGCCATAAAAACCGACTGACAAGGTGACGGTGGCGATCAGCCAAATCGCGTGCTCACGTTTGTACAGCACCAGCAGGGCGACAAACGTAAAAAGCTGAATTTTCAGTACGCGCTCCAGCATCGGTACGGCGGCCTCGGGTCGCAGCGCAAAAAACGTGCTCACGCACATCCACAGCACAAACACGAGCAAGACCAGTGTGGCAGCGCCTCCCTTGAGCTGGCGCGGCTCGCGGGTAACGATTAAGCCGATGAGCGTGACGGCGGCGACCACGGCAGCGAATGGGAAAGAATAGGCAATTCCCCATGCTTGCCGGTGCGGGTTCATTAAGCTGATCCACACCCACAGCAGGACACCGTATGCCGGCTTCTTTAGCGCGAAAGGCAGTGCTGCAAAGATCAGCACAAAGAGGGCGAGATCCCGCAGCCCCATGGAGAGCACCTGCTTAGTTAATCGTGTAATCGGGCGCGTGCGCAGCAAGCCACTGCTCGAGCATCATCAGCACCCACACCATTTCGCCGTAGTAGCCTGCATGTTCAGCGAGGCGATCAGACATGAGATCCCCTGCCAGCGCAGGCAAGAGAATGCCGCGCGCCGCTAACTGCTGCAGCGAGTGCGCGGCCAGCTGACGCAGCGGCGCGCTGCGTCGTAACCACGGGCCGAATGGCAGTCCGAACCCATGCTTACGTTTGCGGATGATTTCCGGCGGCAAAAAGTCGCGCAGGGCCTGCTTAAAGAAGAAGCGCAGCGTCAGGCCGCGCACCTTTAGCGACGGTGCGAGGCGCAACGAAAAATCCACCAGCTCATCGTCAAGCAGCGGATAGGCGACGTCGACATCGGCCAGCCGTGTCGCACCACACACCTTCGGCAGGTCATTGTCGGACAGCGTGAAACGCCAGTCGTAGGCCAGCATGCGGTCGATGAGCGCGCGTGCTTGGGTACGCGCATAGACGCGGCGCTGCAATGTTTGTGGGGCGCGGGTGTCGACACTGTCTAAGAAGCGAGGCGTAAAGACGTTACTCGGGCCAAAGCGCAGGAGCAGGTTGTAAGTTTCCATCCGATCGGGCATCGGCACGCGGGCCTGAGCCACGTAACGAGCGGCTTTGCGCAGGACTGGTAGGCGCTGCGGCCAGCTGCGCTGGATCAGCAGTAACTCTAAGGTGTGCTTTAACAGCTTTGGCAGGTGCTCGTAGAGCGCAAATACCTTCTGCTTGGCGTACCGCGTGTTGCCGCCAAACAGCTCGTCGCCGCCATCGCCGGCGAGGAGACGCGCTACACCGACTTCGCGGGCCCGTAACGCGCAATAAAAGGCGGGCAGCACCGAGGAATTGCCAAATGGTTGGTCATAGTAAGCAGCCACGCGGGGGATGCCATACAGGAGGTCCTCCGGTGTCACGTAGTACTCATGATGCTCGGTGCCGAAGTGGCGTGCCGCGATGCGCGCGTACTGCATCTCATCGTAGCCGGGTTCGTCGAATCCAATCGAAAACGTCCGCGCGGGATGGCCGCTGAGGCGCGTTAGCATGCCGGCCACCGTCGAGCTGTCGGTGCCGCCGCTTAAGAAGCAGCCAACCGGGGCACCATCCGCAGCACGTGCGACAGCCTGCTCGACTAAGCTGCAAAAATTGTTTTTCAAGGACGCAACGGAGCCGCTTGAGTCAGGTGCAAAGCGGGGTTCCCACCACGGACCGCTGTCATATCCCTGACGGTCAAATACAAGCCAGTGCGCTGGCTCCAGCCGCAGGACATTTCGATAGACCGTGCGTGGCGCTGGGATCACGTGAAAGTACACGTAGTCAAACAGCGCTTGCGTGTCGAGCTCGCCTGCAAACTGTGTGCAGTCCGCCCGATCGGAAAAATAAAGTCGTCCGCCATCGATGCGAAAGCAAAATGGATACACGGCAAAGCGATCGGTAACGGCAAGCAAGCGGCCGTTGCGCAAGTCGGCGTGCACAAGGAGAAAGCGGCCGCGTAGCTCTGACAGCGCGTCGCGGCCTCGCTGTCGCAGCCGCTGCGCCAGCGCTTGCGGCGTAGCCGGCGATTCCCCCGGCCCCAGGCGTGCAGTTCCGGTCAGCAGCAGCACACCATCGGCATCGATATCGCAGACGACGCGGAGAGGGTTAAATCGAATACACAAGGCCTCGCCTATTTGCAAGACACGGACAGCGGCGTCTTGCTCATCGGTGCAGAGGTGCGAACTGACGCCAGCTGGGCAGCCTGCAGGATCAAACCAACCCGCAAACGCAGGGCCAGGCGCGGCCTGCGGGGCCGTGACGTTAACAGCCGTTTGAACGCCAGGTCGGGAAATGATGTTCATGTCGATTCGCTGGCGGAAGATGCGGTCGATGCGCGCAATGCACACGGAGCGTGTATGCACGATCATAGCCGCCGCGTGCGCTAACCTTATATGCGATCAGCAGAGCCTGCCGCCGCGCAGGCCGCGTAGCGAAGATGATGCAGTGAATGCGCGTGCGGTGGGTCTTAGATGCTGCCGCGGTCGCGCAGCAATGCGAGCGGATCGTGGACGAGCAAGCGTGCAAAGCTGCGCCAATAGAGGCGACGCAAATGCTTTAGGCGGCGGGCGATGTGAGCTTGCGTAGCCTCGGCAAGGGGAAAGCGCAAGCGCGCGTGACGCAAATATGCAATCTCTTCGCGCGTTCGCGCCAGGTGCGCAACGGTGCCATAGGTGACGCCGGCATAAACGTTGACGCCTTTGCCATAAATCACGGACGGCGTCGAGCGAAAAACGAACACCGCATTGTTTGCCGCAAAAGAGGACCACATCAGATAATCCTCTCCGGCGCGTCGGAAGCCCGTGGCAAACCGCAGCGCTCGGTGAGCGTCACGGCGGAACACTACGGTCGACGTGCCGATGACGTTGCCAATGTAAATCTGGTCTAGCATGCGGCCGCGGAATCGATAGCAGTCGCCAAATAAGTGCTCGTGGTCACTGATACGGATTCGACCGGCCCGCTCAAAGGCCGGTTGTTGTGCCCCGAGCTGGAAAAAGTTGGCGAAAAAAAACGTACCAGACGCCAGCGCGCGTAAGGCCACGGCGAGGTGGTCGTCGTTCCACTGGTCATCCGAATCAAGGAATGCGACCAGGTGGACCTCATCGCCTAATGCATCAAGCGCCGTGTTACGGCTTGCGCCCGGGCCGCCGTTGACGGGCCGCTTGATGAGTCGCACTTCTAGCGGCTCCCAATGTCCATCAAGGTCGGCTGACGGGCGCTGGGGAGAGCAATCATCGACGATTAGGGCGGTGACTCGACGCAGATCAACATCACGCTGCTTCGCGATGCTCTCGACCGCGCGTCGCAGGATGCCCGCTTCGCGCTGGAAGAAGGGTATGACGACTGCGATGTCCCGCGCCATTTCCTCAGAGGCATTGGATCACTCGGGGCGCCCGTGCATGAACTCTGCACTACGCTGGCTTGGTGTGACGCCGGACCGGATCGCCGGTGTCGCAGCTCCAATTATGGGGTGAAAAGTCCTCAAACCGGGTGTGCCCAGCGGCCCTACGCCGCGAGCGGCCTGGAGCCAGGCGCAGATGAGGCAATTGACCGCTTGATCCGACCGCTCTTGCTTTCCGCGACAACTACTGCCAACGTGACTAACGATGGCGACTTAACGCCGGGGTCCGACGGGCGCCAGCCCTGCAACGGTAAAGCTGCGGCGGCTGACGCCCTAAAGCGCCCAAAGCTGCACGGGCTGGGTGCGACCGTCGGCGTAGACGAACACGGGCCTGCCGGGGCTACTCAACGCCGGTACCTCCCGGAAGCGCGACCACTGCCCGTTCCACTGCCCGGACGCATAGCCGCTTGCCTTCACGGGGGTCGCACCCTGCACGCCGGTTAGGGTCTGCGTAGTCCAGGTCCAGGTGCCGTTGATGGGATCGCTGCTGGGCGGGCTGAGTTTGTAAACGGTGGACGATCCATTGCCGGGGTAGGCCACGAAATAGCCGCCGGCCGTAGACCACTCCAACCCGCTGGCCGGCGATGGAAAGGGGCCGGTGGTGCGCAGCTTCACGAACGCCCCGGCGCCGTTGCAAAGTCGACCCGCCAGGTGGCTCGCGCCGCCAGCGGTCGCCAGATGCACCAGCATGTCATACCGCGGACAGTAACCGAGCGCGTGATCGCCGTCGACGTTGTCGCCCTGATTCGGCAACACGGTGACCGTGCCGTTGGCGGACACGTAACCGAAGCCGCGTGCCCACGAATTCAGGTTGGAGATCACCCAGAAGCGCGCTCGTGTCGGATCGAAGGCCACGGCCCAATAGGAGCCGCTGAGCGCGCTGCTCAGGTTGGCGAAACGCGACCAAGCCCTCGGTGCCGTCGCTGAGGCATCGAGCGGCATGCGGTGCACCCATTGCGTGACCGGCGTGCCCGCAAAGCCGAAGCGCAGGAAACTGCCCTTGGGGCCGCCGCCGAGCGACGCGGGCAGGTAGGCCACGCCCGCATAGGTGTGGGGCGGAAACGGCTGACCGTCCGGATACTCGCCGTCGCCGTTGGCTTGCGATTCGGCGTACGGAGACGGTGCGCCGACGCGGCTCCAGCGCCGCGTGGTCAGATCGAACACGTAGATCTCGTTGCCGCTGTAGGCGTTATGGCCCCCGCCGTGGCAGACCAGGGCGCCATAGGGCGAATAGTCGGGCGCGAACGCGCCGCCGTTCCAGACGATGAAGACGGCTTCCTGCCCTTCGACGCCGCTGTAGACGCATCCTTTGCCCGGACAGGGATCGACTTCGCTGGCCGTATTCAAAGATACATTGGCGAATGTCCCCGGTGCCGGCACCCAACTCGGCGAGTCGCTCACCGTGATGACCGTCGGCGCGGAAGCGATTCGTGCCATTGCCCTGGAAATTCACTTGTTACGCGGGTAGATGCCCCAGCGCGGATCGTTACCGAAGCCAGCACTCCAGGACGCTAGGTTGGTGACGTTGCCGATCACCTTGTTCCAGGCCGCCTCGGCCCCGGGAACGTTGCGTTCGACCGCCGCCACCAGCGCGGCCCAGAAGTACTCGGGGTAGAGCGCCCCGCCCGGATCGTTGTAGGCG
>JANWXE010000144.1 GCA_025055385.1 Burkholderiaceae bacterium
GTCGCCACGCTTGGTCAGGTGTTCCATCATCACCCAGGTCTGGCGCGCGCCGATCGCCAGGTCCATGGCGCCGCCGACGGCGGGGATCGCATCCGGCTCGCCGGTGTGCCAGTTGGCCAGATCGCCGTTGACCGCCACCTGGAAGGCGCCGAGCACGCAGATGTCCAGGTGCCCGCCTCGCATCATCGCGAAGCTGTCCGCGTGATGGAAAAAGCAGCCGCCGGGCAGCAGCGTCACCGGCTGCTTGCCGGCGTTGATCAGGTCTTCGTCTTCGGCGCCGGGTGCCGGGGCCGGGCCCATGCCGAGGATGCCGTTCTCGCTGTGCAGCACGATCTCACGGTCGCGCGGCAGGAAGTTCGCCACCAGCGTGGGCAGCCCGATGCCGAGGTTGACGTAGGCGCCGTCTGGAATGTCGCGCGCCACGCGCGCGGCCATTTCCTCCCGGCTCCATCTTTTCATCGCGGTGCCTCCAGTGCCGGCGTCGTCGCCGCGCGGCGCGGCACATGCACGATGCGCTGCACGAAGATGCCCGGCGTGATGACGGCCTCTGGATCGAGCGCCCCAAGCGGCACGACCTCGCGCACCGCCGCCACGGTGATGCGCGCGGCCATCGCCATCACCGGATTGAAGTTGCGCGCGGCCTTGCGATAGGTCAGATTGCCCCAGCGGTCGCCGCGCTCGGCTTGGATCAGCGCGTAATCGGCATGCAGCGGATATTCCAGCACGTACATCTTGCCGCCGATGGCGCGCGTTTCTTTGCCGCGAGCCAGTTCTGTGCCATAGCCGGTGGGCGTGAAGAACGCGCCGATGCCGGCGCCGGCGGCACGGATGCGTTCGGCCAGGTTGCCCTGCGGCACCAGCTCGAGCTCGACCTCGCCGCGCCGGTACAGCGCGTCGAACACGTACGAGTCCGCCTGGCGCGGGTACGAGCAGATCACCTTGCGCACGCGGCGCGCTTTCAGCAGCGCGGCGATGCCGACCTCGCCGTTGCCGGCATTGTTGCTGATGATCGTGAGGTCTTTGGCGCCTTGCGCAATCAGGCCGTCGATCAGCTCAGCCGGCTGGCCGGCCGTGCCAAAGCCGCCGATCATGATCGTGGCGCCGTCCGGGATGTCGGCAAGCGCCGCTTCAATCGAGGGAACGATCTTGTTAATCACCGCCTCCTCCTCTGCAGGCCAGCGCTTGGTAACGTTTCGTTTGCTACGTGCGCGTCTGATGAAGCTGTGCGGTCAACGAGCCGGCCGACGCCTACGCAGGCGGCTGCCGCGCGCTGCGGTCGGCGGCCGGCAGGCGCGGTGGTATGCGTCAGGATGGCGGACGCACAGCGCAGCGGCTGTATTGACGCAGCGCGGACTTGCGCTCGTACCGCTGTGGCCGCAGCGTGCGTTCATTCGCACAGCGCGCGGATCTCCGCCGGCACCGGCACGGCACGCAGGCGGCCGCTGTCCGGATCCCGCTTAACAAAGGCGCGTGTCTCGCGGCCTTCGCATAGCAGGTCATCGCCGCGCCGGATCGCATGGTGCTGGACGAAAACTTTCTCGCGCCATTCTTCCACGCGGGTATGAACCTCGATCCGCTCTGGGTAGGTTGCTGGCTTGTAGAACTTGACGTGTACTTCCAGCAGCGGTGTGCCGACGATGCCTTTCGTTTTCTCTAGCTCGTGCCAGGGTGGCACGCCGCGACTGAAAAAAAAATGGGCGGAAGCGGCATCCATCCAGCGCAGGAAGTTTGGGTAAAAGACGATCCCAGCAGGGTCACAGTCGCCGAAGTTCACAGCGACCGGAAAGATAACGGTGCGACTCATCGATAGGGCGATGCGCGTTAAATCGGGCGCGATGTTGCCGCAGGCCGGTTACGCCGCGGGCTTGAAAGGTCATCGTCGTGCCCTCATTTTACCGAGGCGCTTACGTAGCGCCCAGCGCCGATCGGTTGCGAGGGCGGCGGACGTGGAGGGATCGATGGGAGCTGACAAAGAAACGCTAAGTTTCCAGGCCGAGGTCAAGCAGCTACTGCACCTAATGGTGCATTCGTTGTACTCGAATAAGGAGATCTTCCTGCGCGAGCTGATCAGCAATGCGTCCGATGCTTGCGACAAGCTGCGCTTTGAGGCGATCGCCCACCCGGAGCTGCTGCAGGAAGATAAGGACTTCGTGATCCGGGTTTCGTTCGACAAGGCCGCGCGCACGATCACGGTATCGGACAACGGCATTGGCATGTCGCGCGAGGAGGCGATCCAGCATCTGGGCACGATCGCCAAAAGCGGGACGCGCGAGTTTTTTGCTCGACTCACCGGAGACCAGCAAAAAGACGCGCAGTTGATCGGCCAATTCGGCGTCGGCTTTTATTCGAGCTTCATGGTCGCCGATCGCGTGACTGTGATTTCGCGCCGCGCCGGTCTACCCGTGGAGCAGGCCGTCAAGTGGGAAAGCGACGGCACCGGCGAATTTACGGTCGAGCCGGCCAGCCGTGCCGAGCGCGGCACTGACGTGATCCTGCATCTAAAGGAAGGCGAGGACGAGCTGCTATCGCGCTGGAAGTTGGCCGAAATTCTGCGCAAGTATTCGGATCACATCGCGATCCCGATCCGGATGAAGAAGGAGCGCTGGGACAAGGACAAGAACGAATACGTGCTGACTGACGAAGAAGAAACCGTCAACCAGGCAAGCGCTCTGTGGGCGCGGCCGAAGGGCGAGATCAGCGAGCAGCAGTACAAGGAGTTCTACAAGCACGTCGCGCACGACTTCACCGATCCGCTGGCCTGGACGCACAACCGCGTCGAGGGGCGCACCGAATACATTCAGCTCTTGTACATCCCGTCGCGCGCGCCGTTCGATATTTGGGACCGGCACCAGCGGCATGGGGTGAAGCTGTATGTGCGGCGCGTGTTCATTATGGACGATGCCGAGCAGCTGCTGCCCGCTTATCTGCGCTTTGTGCGCGGCGTGATCGATTCGAACGACCTACCGCTGAACGTCAGCCGCGAGATTCTGCAGGAGTCGCGGGACGTGAAGGCGATTCGGGAGGGCTGCACAAAGCGCGTGCTGGGGTTGCTGGAGGAACTGTCCCAGGACCGCAAGGACGACTATGCGAAGTTCTGGGCTGAATTCGGCCAGGTGCTCAAGGAGGGTATCGGTGAGGACGCCGCCAACCGCGACCGCATCGCCCGGCTGTTGCGCTTCGTCTCCACCGCCAGTGACGGCGCGCCGACCGTGTCGCTCGCCGATTACGTCGCCCGCATGAAGCCAGCGCAGAAGGCGATCTACTACCTGACCGCCGACTCACTGGAGGCGGCGCGCAACTCGCCACACCTAGAGATTTTCCGCAAGAAGGGTGTGGAGGTGCTGCTGCTGACCGACCGCATCGACGAATGGGTGCTTAGCTTTTTGACCGAATTCGACGGCAAGCCACTCGCGTCGGTGGCGAAAGGCGATCTGGACTTGGGCGAACTTGCCGACGCGCAAGAGAAAGAGCAGCAGCAAAAGATCGCTGACGAGTACAAAGAACTGGTTAGCAAGCTAAAAGAAGCGCTTGGTGACAAGGTCAAGGAGGTGCGCGTGACGCTGCGGCTCACCGACTCGCCGGCCTGCGTGGTGGTGGACCGCGACGAGATGAGCGCGCATCTGCAACGGCTGCTGAAGGCCGCGGGTCAGAAGGTGCCCCCGGTGGTGCCAATTCTTGAGATCAATCCGCAGCATCCACTGGTGCAGCGGCTGAAGTTCGAGCAGGCCAAACTGTCGGACTGGGCACACCTGCTGCTTGAGCAGGCGCAGCTGGCCGAGGGGGGGCAATTGCAGGATCCGGCGGCGTTTGTACGGCGGCTGAACACCTTGCTGCTGGATGCCGGGGTCAAGGCGTAACGCCCGGCTGCGCGGCTTCCCGCCGGTGATCGACACGGCTGTCGAGACGCTCATCCTCGGCAGCTTTCCGAGCGAGGCCTCGCTTGCCGCCCGGCAGTACTACGCGCACCCCCGTAATCAGTTTTGGCACATCCTCGGGGCGGTGCTGGGCGAGCCGCTTGCTGAGCTGCCCTACGAGGTGCGCCTGGCGCGGGTGCTCGCTCACCGCATCGGCATCTGGGATGTGATCGGCGCCTGCCAGCGCGAGGGCAGCGCTGATTCTGCAATCCGCAATGCGCAGGCAAACGACTTCACCCGGCTACGCATATTGGCGCCCCAGCTATGGCGCATCGTCTTTAACGGTGCCCATGCGGCGCGCTTTGCGGCCCGTTTCCGCAGCGCCGGGTATCTGGTGCGCGTGGCCCCGTCCAGCAGTCCTGCCCACGCTGGGCGCACGCTGACGCAAAAAATTGAGCTTTGGCGGCAGGCTCTGGCCGATGTTCGGCCGCCAATAGCCTCTTATTTTTAACAGCGGCCGGGTCGATAACCCAACGGGGGGCGGATGCTAGCGGGCTGGTCCCTGAGGCACAATGCGTCTATCGGAACGCTCAGGGCTGATGACATCGGATCTGCGCACGCTGCTGGGGGCCTCTTTGCAGTCGGGGGCGTTGGCGGTATCACACCGCCTTGCCGCGCGCCGGCTGTTAGAGGAGTGCTGGACGCCGATTCGTCAAGCGATCGAGCCGAAACTGGCCGACGTCTTGCGAGAGGCGCTCGGGCCGCTTGCCAAGTCCGACCAGGAGGAAAAAGCAAAGCCAGCCAAGCTGATTCTAGCGCGCGACAAGGCCTTTTTAGACGCGTTTAGCCAATCGCTGCAAGCGGAATTTAAACGGCTCGTGGCCCAATTTTGCGCCACCGACAGCCCGGCGCGCAGCCAGTCCAAGCAAGCGCTCAGCCTGGTCGATTTTGACGAAATGGAGTTTTCTACGCTGATGGAGCGTGGCGCGGCGCGGCTGCGCAATGCTTGCGATGAGCCTTATACGGCGCTGAAGCTGCGACTTGCCAACCTAGTGCGTGAGCCAGACCTGCGAGACGCAGAGAACCCTTTCCGGCCGGTCATGTTCTTACGCGCGGTCTACCTGGCTCTCGAACGCATCGGCGTCGCGGCAGCGGACTTGCTGCCGCTGACGAAACAGTTTGACGCGCCGCTGATCGCGCCGGTAGCACAGGTCTATGCGGCGGTAGATCGCTATTTAGCCAGTCAGGGTGTCTCTGCCGACGTGCAGGCACCCGTGCGGGACTGCTCGACGGTGGACCGCGCCACGGTGGGCGGGCGCACCGCCGCTTCGCTGACGGGTGCCGCAACCACGGCCGGCATGCGGTCGCTGACAGGCTTCTCAGCCGAACAGATGCTAACTGCCCTGTATCAACACTTGCAGCTGGTCATGCCGTCGGGCGCGGCTGGCACCGCTAGTGCATCACCGGCGGGGCCTGTCACTGCTGCGGGGCCTGTCTCCTCCGCGGTCGCTGCGGCTTCGGGCAGCGCGATGTCGCCGTTGGCGGGTGCAGCGGCAAAGGTCAACAGCGGGCCGCCTGCCGCCGCTGCGCTCGATCCCGCCCTGTGGGCCGCACTAAACGAGGCGCAGCGCCTGGGCGCACTCGCGCTTGCTGCGGTTCAACGGGGGCAGCCCGCACCCGATGCCAGCATCGATCCAGCCCAGCTGCGCGCGCGGGTAGCTGACAGGGCCGCCAGACAGATCGACAAGCTTACGATCGAGATTGTCGGGCTGCTGTTTGACCGCATTAACCAAGACAGGCATGTGCCGCAGAAAGTCAAGGAACTGCTGCAACGGCTGCAGTTCCCGCTGATCAAGGTGGCGCTGACTGATCCGGAGCTGTTCGTCTCCCCGCATCAGCCGGCGCGTAAGCTGCTCGATCGCATCGCGGCGACCTCGATTGGCTGGACCGAAGAAGGCGAACACAACCAGCGTTACTTTGCCGAGGTGCACAAAGCTGTCCAGACGGTGCTGGCTGACAAGGAGGAGGGGCTCGCGCCGTTTCAACGCGCACTGGATGAGTTTGAAAAATATTTACAAGAGGAAACTACGCGCGACGATGATCCCGTGGCCCGCGCGAAGCGCGCGCTGGCGGCCGCCGAAGAGCTGGAAGTGCTGGCGATTAACGCCACGATAAAGATCCGGAGCGCTTTCGATGGTGTGCTGCTGGAGTCCTACCTGCGCGAATTCTTACTTGAGACTTGGACACGCGTGTTGGTGGCGGCCTCGCTGCGCGAGAAGGTTGAACCGGGGCTAATGCGCAAATACTTAGCGGTCGTGTCCGATCTGGTGTGGAGCGTGCAGCCAAAGATCAACCCGGAGGACCGCAAGAAGCTCGTGACGACCATTCCGCCGGTTCTCACTACATTGCGCGAGGGGCTGCGGCTGATCGACTGGCCGCAGGAAAAAGTCAACGCCTTTTTTGCCCGTCTAATGAATTCGCATGCGCAGGCGGTCAAGGTCCTGGAGCTCGCGCATGGTGCAACGGCGCCTGCAGTGGAGATCAGCACGCTGCGCATCAAGCTGGACGGACTGCAACTGACGCCAGAGACGAAAGGGGCGCTACCAACCAGCGAGGAGCTGCCGGTTAACGATGACATGATCAAGTATGCATTGGCGACGAATGGTGCGGCGGTTAACCACCTGACCGCCGAACGCGCAGTTCCGTGTGGGGAAGACGAGCGTCTCGATCGTCAAATCATGGGCTTTCAGCGCGGTGACTGGTTTGATCTACGCGTCGGCGACCAAACGGAGCGGGTGCAGCTTCGGTGGCTGTCGCCGCGGCGGGCGTTGTATTTATTTGCGAATGCGGAAGGGACGCGCATTCATTCGCTGACGCCTGCGACGCTGCGGCAGTATTTGCGCGAAGGTCGTATTGCACCTCTGGCAGGGGTGCCGTTGTTTGACCGTGCTTTGCGCGACATGATGGAGGAGCTGCAACGGATGTCGGGCGATGCTGGTTCCGCCGCGCGCTGAGGTGCCGCAAAACGGCCCGAGAAATCTCAAAAGATTACGGCGTGCCGAAAACACTCGCCGCAATGCAATCAGACCATGATCATGGTGGCAACTTAGCCTCGCATAGGCCGGTGCCGCGACCACGCGGGCAGCGGGTGGTCGGCCCTCAGATCACGCTGTCGGAAGCCAATGGTGTGCGCTACTTGCACTTTGGCACGGAATGGGTGCAGGGCGCGATGCGGCTCGCGCGGCCGTATGCGCTCGTGCTCGAATACCAGCAGCAGATGATGGCGCCGCTGCTTTTTTTGCCGCGGCCGCGCCGTATCCTGCAGTTGGGCCTTGGCGCGGCGGCGCTAGCGAAGTTTTGCTGGCGCGCGCTGCCGAGGGCCCACGTCACGGCGGTGGAAATCAGTGATGCGGTTGTGACAGTGGCGCGGCGTTGGTTTCGCCTGCCCACCGACGACCGCCTGCAAGTGGTCGTAGCCGATGCGCGAGAATTTCTGACCACGGCAGGACGGACATTTGCAGCCGACTGGCTGCAGGTCGACCTGTACGATGCGGCGGCGCGCGGCCCCGTGTATGACGACGTGGCTTTCTATCGCGCTTGCCGCGCTGCGCTTGCCGAACGCGGTGTGGCTGCCATCAACCTCTTCGGCAGCCGCTTCGATTGCAGTTTCGATGCTATCGCTCGGGCTTTCGACGGCCGTGTGTTGGCTCTGGCCGAGGCAGATGCCGGAAACCGTGTTGTGCTCGCTTTTACCGGACCCCGCCGAGTGATCCGCTACGAGGCCTTGGATGCGCGGGCGCGTGCGCTGCAGGGCGATTTCGGGCTGCCGGCGCGCAGATGGATCGGGGGCTTGCGTGCCGGAGCAGACGGCGACGCGATGGTGCGAATCTGATCGGATGATGCATGCCAAGCCAACAAACGCGCCAAGATCAGGGGGCAAATCGAACTTGACAGAGGTGGCCAGCGGGCTACATTGATTCGCTGACGTAGCTTCGCGGGCCTAAGCAGCCCCGGCTTCCTGCCTTCCGACATGGAATCCAACCCATATACCTCGCCGGATGGCGCCCGCCTTGGTGGCGGCGTGCCATATGTTTCCGCTGCCCAGGCGAGTGCGCTGCTGCGATCAGGGCTGGCAATTGCCAGCGAGTTGATCGGCAACGCCTTTGAGGCGATCTGCCGTGAAGTCAAAGAAAGCCTAAGTGCGCGTTGGGATTTTGACGTCGGTTCGCCACTGGTGCAGCGTCTGCTCGCGTACAAACAGAGCGACTTGCGCGCGGCGTTCTTAGCGCGTCTCAAAGAACGGCAAGACGCAGCACTGGACTTAGTGTTGGCCCGCGCGGCGCCGCCGCCGCCGGCTGTGTTGTCGCTGTCGGCCGAGACGTTGTCGCTGGTGGATGCGGTGACCACGACAACCAGCACCGTGGTGGAGCGCACAGCCGGCAAGATGCAAGGAATTGTCGAGGAGCCGCTGCGGGATTTGCATGTGATTGTCAGCTATTTAGCGAGCCGGCCCAACCTGCGCACCGCCGACAATCCATATGGTCCGGCGGTGTTCATGCATGCATTGCTGTCGGCTGGTGAGGATCTGGCCTTGCCCCGCGAGGCGTGGGACTTCTTCCTCAGCGCCTTCGAAAAGCCGATGGCTGAGGAAATCGGTCGGATTCATTTGCAGCTACTGCAGCACTTCGCGCGGCACGGCCTGGACGCGAAGGCGATCCGCCGCGAGTTGGCGGCGCGTCAGGCGGCCGCGCGTGGCAGCACCGCAAGTGGCAGGCCAAGCGGTGCGGCGGGTACGGGCTCTGCCGCTCGGCCGCCCACCGTGGGGCTGGGCGGGGCGCCGGTGCCAGAAGGGAGTATCCCGAGTCTGAGCGCAGCGTCGCAATCGGCCGGTGGGGGCATCGGCGCTCCGCATGCGGATCCGACGCTGGTGCTCAACGATTTATTGGCACGGCTGCAGGCCAATGCGCGAGATCATCGGCCGCCGCCATTGCCGTCGCCGGGGCCGGCGGGGGCGCCGCTGCTTGAGGCGATCAATGAACTGCAGCAGCTTGGTTTAGAGGGTTTTTACGGCGCGGCTTTTGCCGGCGGCGCAGCCGGCTCGATCAATGCCTGGCGCGAGCACCTGATCCAGAAGTCCGCGCGTACGGTTGACAAGCTAACCATCGAGCTGGTGGGGATGATGTTCGACCACGTGCTGCGCGATGGTCAGGTACCCGCGGAGATCAAGGCGTTGCTATCGCGACTGCAGTTCCCGGTGCTGAAGGCGGCGTTGCTCGATGCGGATTTCTTTGCCTCTAGCACGCATCCGGCGCGGCGTTTGATTGACCGCATTGCGAGCACAGCGATCGGCTGGGAGCCCTATGGAGATGAAAACCAGCGCTACCGGGAGGAGGTCGAGCGCATCGTCCGCGCGGTGCTGGAAAAATTCGATAAAGACGTCAGCATCTTTGAGAAACTGCTGGCGGAGTTCGAGAACTTTGTCGGCGAGGTGGCGCCGCGCGACAATGACCCGGTGGCACGCGCCAAGCGCGCGCTGGAAGAAGCGGAGAAGCGCGAGGTCCTGGCTATCAACACGACGATCCAAGTGCGGCGAGCCTTTGAAAAGGTCGAGCTGGAGCCATACCTGCGCGACTTCCTCGTTGGCCCGTGGGTGCAGGTGCTGGTGACGGCCACGCTGCGCGATGCGCAAACGCCGGGATATTCGAAGCAGTTCCGCGAGGCTATTCATGAACTAGTGTGGAGTGTGCAGCCGAAAGCGACCGCGGAGGAGCGCAAGCGGCTAGTGACGCTAATTCCGAATCTGACGCGCGTGCTGCGCGACGGGCTAGCGCTGATCCGCATGAGCGAACGCGATCAGCAGCAGTTCTTTCAGCAGCTGATGGCGTCGCACGCCGTCGCTGTTAAGCCGGTGGACCAGGCAACTTACATCAAATCGTCGCTGGCTACCAGTGAGCTGCGCTCGCACATCGACGGTATGCAGCTGACGGGTACCTTCCCGATTACCACTGTCGCAGGTGGTATCAAGGTCTCTACGGGCGCGGTGAAACGGGCGGCGGAGGAATACAACGCCGACGTGACGATGGTTGAGCCGGTGACCGATATCGAGGACCTCGATCGTGTCGAGGAGGCACGGCTGGATGAGGCTATTACCAGCTGGCAGCGCGGCAACTGGTTCAGTCTGTGGGACGGCAGTAAGATGGTCAAGGCGCGGTTGCGCTGGATCAGCCCGCTGAAAACCCTATTTATGTTTAGCAGCGAGCCGGATGGCAAGGCCCATGTGATGCCGCCGGACGTCATCAAGTCGTATCTGAAAAAGGGCTATTTGAAGCCGCTGGAGAGCAAGCCGCTGACCAAACGCGCAGTCGACGGCGTGGTCAGCGAGTTCGAGCGGATGCCGAAGCGCGCCGAAGAACTGGCGCAGCGCTACATGGTGACGGCCTAGGATTCCGATGGCGCATGCCGTCGACGTCGCCGCTGGCGACTGCCGCAGCCGATGAACGATGCAGACGTGAAAAAGTCAGCTGCGCTGCCGACCGGCCGCCTGCCACTGTCTTTTGTGGTCAAGGGGCTGGTTGCCGATGGGCTGATGGCGCGCGCGGATGCAGAGCGCGTGTTGTCGCTGCGCGACCGCGCCACCCGCGTGCACCCTATCGCGTTGCTTGCGGAGATGAACCTGCGCACGCCGACGCCGGCGCGTGAGTTACTGGACATTGAACGGCTGACGCAGTGGCTGGCGGCCAAGGCGCGTTTGCCGTACCACCACATTGACCCGCTGCGCGTGGATTTCGCGCGTGTCGTCGAGGTAATGAGCGCCAGCTATGCCAGCAACTACGCGATCCTGCCGATTGCGGTTAGCAGCACCGAGGTGACGGTGGCTACCTGCGAGCCGTTTCTGGACGGCTGGGTGCGCGAGATCGAGCAGATCTCGCGCAAACATGTGAGGCGTGTGGTCGCCAATCCGCTCGACATCGAACGCTACACAATCGAGTTCTACAAGCTGGCGCAGTCGATTAAAAGTGCCAGCCGCACCAGCGAAAGAAGTGTCGTTGGCAACTTTGAGCAGCTCGTCGAGCTCGGCTCGAAGGTCGACGCCGACAACCATCACATCGTGACGATCGTTGACTGGTTGCTGCAGTATGCGTTCGACCAGCGCGCCAGCGACATTCATCTGGAGCCCAAGCGCGAACAAGGCATTGTTCGTTTCCGCATCGATGGCGTGTTGCACCAGGTCTACCAGGTGCCGCCGGCGGTGATGCAGGCGATGGTCAGCCGCATTAAGCTGCTCGGCCGCATGGACGTGGTGGAGCGGCGGCGGCCGCTCGATGGCCGCATCAAGACTAAAGTGACCAGCGGGCCGAGTGCTGGCCGCGAGGTGGAGATCCGCCTATCTACGCTGCCCACCGCGTTTGGGGAGAAGCTGGTGATGCGCATCTTCGACCCCGAGGTCGTGGTGCGCAGTTACGCTGAGCTCGGCTTCTCCGAGGCGGAGGTAAAGACCTGGCAGGAGCTGATTCACCGACCTGCCGGCATCGTCCTGGTGACGGGGCCGACCGGCTCCGGCAAGACGACCACGCTGTATTCGACGCTAAAGCAACTAGCCACCGACGAAGTCAACGTCAGCACGGTCGAGGACCCCATCGAGATGATCGACCCGGCGCTGAACCAGATGCAAGTGCAGCACGGCATCGACCTGGGTTTCGCCGACGGCCTGCGCGCACTGATGCGGCAGGACCCCGACATCATCATGGTCGGCGAGATCCGCGACAGAGAAACTGCCGACATGGCCGTGCAAGCCGCGCTGACCGGGCACTTGGTGTTCTCTACGTTGCACACAAACGACTCCGCCTCGTCGATTGCGCGGTTACTCGAACTGGGCGTGCCGCCGTACTTGGTGAACGCGACCGTGATCGGCATCCTCGCGCAGCGTCTCGTGCGCACGCTGTGCCCGCACTGCAAGAAAGAGGGCGGACCGCCAAACGAAGCACTGTGGAAGGCGCTGGTGGCGCCGTGGCGCTCGCCAGTGCCGAGCCGCGTCTACGAGCCGGTTGGCTGCCTGGAGTGCCGCCGCACCGGCTATCTGGGCCGCACCGGGCTGATCGAACTGCTGGTAGTCAGCGACAAGATCCGCGAACTGATCGCCAGCGGTGCTGGCATCGCTGCGATCCGTCAGCAGGCGGCGCGCGAGGGGCTGCGCTCGCTGCGCGTCTGCGGCGCCGAGAAGGTCGCCGCCGGGCTGACGACGATCGACGAGGTGCTGCGGGCGGCGCCGCCGTTCGAGACCTGATCTGGCGCCGAGCCGATGATACCGGCGGGTGCGTGCGCGCCACTCGCGCAGCACCCGCGTCAGCGTATGGTGACGGGGGCGTCGATCTCCACGTACTCGAATGCGCCGCTCGCGCGCAACCGCGCAATGATGGCAGGCAACTCGTCGCGCGCATCCGGCGGGACCATCTCGAACACGTAGGCGCCGCCGGACATCGGGCGGAACAGCCGCACGCGCTCGGGACGTTCGAGCTTTGCGCGCACCAGCGCTTCGATCTGTGCCTCGCCCGCCACCGGCGTGCGGGGCTTGACGATGAAGCGCGCGGGAGGCCACACAGGCGCGCTGGCCTCGTGGGCGCCGCCTGCGCATCCCGCAGCGACGAGGGCTGCCACGAAGGCGGCTGTTGCCGTGATCGCGCGCCGCCCGTTCATCGATCGCCGGCGGCCCGGCTGCGCATGCGCCATGCCGGCCACGTTACCGCGAGCAGGGCCAGCACGCCGAGGAGCGCCGGTGCGAAAGCGCCCCCGCCGCCACCACCGCCGCCTCCGCCACCGCCACCGTCGGGCGGTGCCGTCACGTTGATCGTGACCGTGACCGGCGCGCCGTCGAAGGTCCCGTCGTTCGCAAACACCGTGAACGAATAGGCGCCTGGCGAGGC
>JANWXE010000171.1 GCA_025055385.1 Burkholderiaceae bacterium
TAGTGGTGGATGATCGAATCGTTCCACGGCGGGCAGGGACCGTCGTAGCCGTAGTAATCGCCGCTCATGTCGCGGTCGTTGGCGAACCAGCCGGTGTAGTCGTTGATGCCCTGCCGGGTGCCGAACGGCGCCGCCGGCCCGCTCTTGCCGCGCGGCGTCACGCCGTTGGAGAACGCGCCAGCCTCGATCGCGGTCATCGACGCCGGAATGTCCACCAGCACCCAGTGGAAGAAGTCCACGCGCGGCAGGCTGGCCGGGATTTCGCGGCCTTCCTGGTTGACGTCGTCCGGGCGGCTTGGCACATCGTAGTCATGGCACAGCAGCACAAAAGACTTCGTTGCCGGCGGCGCGTCGCTCCAGGCCAGATGCGGATTGCGGTTGGTGGAGAGCTTCACATGGTGCGCCGGATCGATGACCGCGAACGCGAACTCGCCCGGAATGCGTCCGCCGTCGGCAAACGAGTTACTCCAGATTTTCATCGTCACGCTCCTTCGGCTTCACTTGCAACCAGAACGTCGCCGGCCCGTCATTGACCAGCTCCACCTGCATCATCGCACCGAACACGCCGCTTTCCACTACCGGGTGTTGCGTACGGGCGCGCGCCAGCAGGTAATCGAACAGGCGGCGGCCGACCTGCGGCGCCGCCGCCGCGGAAAAGCTTGGCCGCGTGCCGCTTGCTGTGTCGGCAGCCAGCGTAAACTGCGGCACCAGTAGCAAGCCGCCGCCGATGTCGCGTAGGCTGCGGTTCATGCGCCCTTGCGCGTCGGCGAAGACGCGCAGCGCAAGTATTTTCGCAAGCAGCGCCTCGGCCTGCCGCTCGCCATCGCCACGCTCGGCGCAGACGAGCGCCAACAGTCCAGTGCCGATGGCGCCGACCGTGCGTCCTTCCACGCGCACCTCGGCGCGTGTGACGCGCTGCAGCAGCCCAATCATCGGCAGAAGCCTAACTGCGGGCGGCAATCGTCACCCGTGCCCAGCGGCGCTTGCCCACCTGCACCACATACGTGCCGGGGACAAGCCGCAGCGCGCGGTCGGAGACGCGGCTGGCATCGACCCGCACACCGCCCTGTTCGATCGCCCGCATGGCCTCCGAGGTGGAAGCCGCCAAACCTGCCTGCTTCAACAGCACCGCGATCGGCAGCCCGCCTTGCGCGTCGGCGGCAAGCGTCACCTGCGGCATGTCCTGCGGCGCGGCGCCGGCGCGGAAGCGGGCGTCGAATTCGGCCTCGGCGGCATCGGCCGCCCGCGCCGAGTGGAAGCGCGCCACGATCTCCTTGGCCAGCAGCACCTTGATGTCGCGCGCATTGCGCCCTTGCGCCACCTCGCGCCGCAGGGCGGCGATCTCCTCGTTGGACCGCAGCGACAGCAAGTCATACCAGCGCCACATCAGGTCGTCTGAGATCGACATGATCTTGGAGAACATCTCAAACGGCGGCTCGGTGATGCCGACGTAGTTGTTCTTGCTCTTGCTCATCTTTTCGACGCCGTCTAAGCCCTCCAGCAACGGCATCGTTAAGATGCACTGTGGCTCTTGGCCGTAATGGCGCTGCAGCTCGCGGCCCACCAGCAAATTGAACTTCTGATCCGTCCCCCCCAGTTCGAGATCCGCCTGCAGCGCCACCGAGTCGTAGCCCTGCATCAGCGGATACAGGAGCTCGTGCATCGCGATCGGGGCGTTTTCGCGCATGCGTTTGGCGAAATCGTCGCGCTCCAGCAGCCGCGCCAATGTGTACTTGGCCGCAAGCCGGATCATGCCGTCAGCCCCAAGCGGAAGCGACCACTCGGAGTTGTAGCGGATTTCCGTGCGCGCTGGGTCAAGCACGACAGCGGCCTGCTCGAAGTAGGTCTTCGCATTTGCCTCGATCTGCTCGCGCGTCAGTGGCGGCCGCGTGGCGTTGCGGCCAGAGGGGTCGCCGATCATCGCGGTGAAATCGCCGATGAGGAAGATCACCGTGTGGCCCAGGTCCTGCAGTTGCCGCAGCTTGTTCAGCACCACCGTGTGGCCCAGATGAAGGTCTGGTGCCGTGGGGTCGAGCCCCAGCTTGCAGCGCAGCGGGCGGCCGGTGGCCTCGCTGCGCGCCAGTTTCTGCGCGAATTCGGATTCGATCAGCAGCTCCTCGCAGCCGCGCTTGATGAGCGCAAGCGCCCGCTCCACTGCGGGCGTGATCGGGTATACAGGGCCAGACATGGTGCCGTCACGATTGGCGTCGTCAACGGCGGCGCAGTCTAATTGAGGCTGCATGCGCGAACTGTTTATCGGTTTAATGTCCGGTACCAGCTTAGACGGCGTCGATGCCGTGCTGGCAGACTTCGCCACCACGCCGCCGGGCGTGTTGGGGCACGTGCACCATGGGTTTGCGGGGGAGCTGCGCGACGCGCTGCTGGCGCTGCAGCAGCCTGGCGCCAACGAACTGCATCGTGCCGCCGTGGTCGCGCAGCATCTGGCGCGGGCCTACGCGGCGGCGGTCGGCGATCTTCTGCGGCATGCCGAGGTGGAGCCTGCCGAGGTGCTTGCGCTCGGCGTGCATGGGCAGACGGTACGGCATAGGCCCGACGCCGGCTACACGATTCAACTGAACGCCCCCGCGACGCTTGCGGAGCTCACCGGCATTGATGTGGTTGCGGACTTCCGCAGCCGCGATCTGGCCGCCGGCGGCCAGGGCGCGCCGCTCGTGCCGGCTTTCCACGCCGTTTTATTTGCCGCGGAGACGCCGCGCGCGGTGATCAATGTCGGCGGCATTGCCAACCTGACCGGCCTGCCGGCGCGCGGCAGCAGGCAGCCGGTCATCGGCTTTGACTGCGGGCCCGGTAATGTGCTGCTGGATGCCTGGGCGCGCGAGCATTTGGGCGAGCCGTTTGATCGCGACGGCCGCTGGGCTGCCGGGGGCTGCGTCGATGAAGCGCTGCTGCAGACACTGCTGGCCGAGCCGTTTTTCAGCACCGCGCCGCCGAAGAGCACCGGCCGCGAGCTCTTTGACTTGCCGTGGCTGCGCACCCACCTTGCCCGCTATGCGCCGCGGCCGCCGCAGGATGTTATGGCCACGCTGACGCGCCTGACCGCCGCCTGCATTGGCAGCGCGCTCGCGCAGCATTTTCCGCAGGCGCACGAGGTGATTATCTGCGGCGGTGGCGCGTACAACGCGACGCTGCGGCGGATGCTGGCCGAGGAAGTCGCGCCACGCCCGCTTTTAAGCAGCGCGGCGCTGGGTGTCGCGCCCGAGCAGGTGGAGGCGCTCGCCTTCGCCTGGCTGGCGCGCGAATGCTTAGCGCGCCGCTGCGGCAACCTGCCTGATGTCACTGGCGCCGAAGGGCCGCGTGTGCTCGGCTGCGTATATCCGCGTTAAGAAGAAAACGGGGCGCAAAGGGCCCCGCTGTCGGCGACCGGAGGGATGATTTAAATCGAAAACGAAGACCCGCAGCCGCAGGTAGTCACGGCGTTTGGGTTCTTGATCACGAACTGCGCGCCCTCGAGGTCTTCTTTGTAGTCGATCTCGGCGCCCACCAAGTACTGGTAGCTCATCGCATCGATCAGCAGCGTGACGCCGTTTTTTTCCATCGTGGTGTCGTCTTCATTGACGACCTCATCAAAGGTAAAGCCATATTGGAAGCCCGAGCAGCCGCCGCCCTGCACGAAGACGCGCAGCTTCAGGTCGGGGTTGCCCTCTTCGTCGATCAACTGCTTGACCTTGGCGGCCGCCGCGTCAGTAAAGATCAGCGGGGCGGGCATCTCGACGGCTGCACTCATGGCAAACTCCTCGGCTGAGCGGAAAAACGATGTAGGCAATTATAGGCGCCGCAGATGTTTGCGCCGCTGCGGATCAACCCGCCTTTGCCTCCGTCTTCATCGGCTCACGCGGCGGCGCCGGGGCCGCCAGTTTCAGGCCTGGCCTCGCGGCCGCTTCCCCTGGCGCGTGCACAAGCTTGCCGTCAACCACAGCGCCGTTGTGCATTTCCAGCGCCTGGTAGTAGACGTCGCCAATCACACGCGCCTTCGGCTGCAGCTCAATCAGTTCGGTCGTATAAACAGGGCCTTCGATGCGGCCGGCCACCACCAAATGGGCCGCCCGCACCTCGCCCTCGACGACGCCGTGCTCGCTGATCACCAGCATGCCGCCTTTTTCGCCGTCCACACAGCGCACTGCGCCGCGCACCGTCCCATCGACACGCAGGCCGCCGGTGAAGGCGATATCCCCGATCACCGTCGTGCCGATCCCGATCAGGCTCGCGATTTCCTTTTGCGCACGGGACTTTCTGCCGAACATCGGCCCTCCTATGAGGTAATCGGGAAGCTCTGCTGCGTCTGCATTTGCCCATTGGCGGCGAGGATACGCACCAGCACCGATCGCGCAATCGCCCCCGGCGGTAAGCTGAACGTCCCCTCCACCCGCTGGTAGTGGCGGAATGACAACGCGATGATCGCCGGCGGCACCTTGCCGGTGGGATCCGGAATCTGCAGCGTAAAGGCCCGGCCGTTGTGCAGGAAACTCACCTGCAGCTCCACGGCGCCGGTGAAGTCGCGCTCCGGCTTGCCACTTTGCTGAACCAACAAGCGGTAGCGCATCTGGTTTGGTTCTCCGTCCGGCTGCAGGCGGAAGCTGCGGATCAGCACCCCCTTGGCATTGGCCGGCGCCGGCAGCAGGCTCTCGAAGAATGAAAGGTCCTCGCGCAGCTTGGCGGTTTCGGCCTCCAGCGCCGCCACCTGGCGCGCCAGCTGTTCCTGCGCCGCGCGCTCCACCTTCATCTGGCTTTCAAAGGCCGTGGCGACGGCCTGAAAGCGATCCCGCTCCGCCCTCGCTTCTCGCAGCTGCGATTCAAGCCGATCGATCTGTGCGACCAGCTCGCGCCGGTCTGGTCCCGCGAACTGTCTGCCGTACTCATAGATGGCCACCCCGGCAGCGGCAGCCACTGCCGCAGATACAAAAAACAGCAGCGCGCGCAGCGCAAAAGGCAGTTGCGCGCGTACCGCCACGCGCGGGGCGCTCACCCCCATCTTGCGCCGAAACAGCTTCCATCTCATTGCGGCTAGGGTAGCAGCGGCGCCTGCGCCAGACCCTCCGTCTCCGGTCGCCCAAACATCGCATTCATGCATTGCACGGCCTGGCCGGAGGCACCTTTGACCAGGTTGTCCAGCACGACCAGCACCACCAGGCGATCGGCAGCGACGCGATGCACGGCCATGCGCACCATGTTAGAGCCCCGCACCGAGCGAGTATCGGGCTCGCTGCCCGTTGGCAGGACATCGACGAACGGCTCAGCGGCGAAGCGTTCTTCGTAGAGGCGCTGAAAATCGACATCCCGCGCTTCCGGCAAGATTTGCAAGTGCAGCGTCGTCAGCATGCCGCGGATCATCGGCACCAGGTGCGGAACGAAGACAAGCTCAAGGTCGTCGTGGCCGGCGATCGCACGCAACTGCTGCAGCATCTCCGGATGGTGGCGGTGGCCGCGCAGCCCATAGGCCTTGTGGTTGTCGGCGGCCTCGCAGAACAAATACGCGAGTTCCTCCTTGCGGCCGGCGCCGGAGACGCCGGACTTTGCATCGGCGATCAAGCTACGCGTGTTGATCAACCGCCGCCCGCCCTCCAGCAGCGGCAGCAGACCCAGTTGTACCGTCGTCGGGTAGCAGCCGGGATTGGCCACGATGCGCGCGCTCGGCAGGCGCGCGCGGTAGATCTCCGGCAAGCCGTACACCGCCTCGCGCAGCAGCTCCGGACAAGCATGCGGCATCTTGTACCAGCGCTCAAAAGCAGCGGCGTCCTGCAGCCGGAAGTCGGCCGCCAGGTCGATGACGCGCACGCCAGCGGCCAGCAGCGCACGCGCCTGGCTCATCGCCACCCCGTGCGGGGTGGCGAAGAAGACCACGTCACAGCCAGCCAGCGGCGCCTGATCAGGCTCGACGAAGCGAAGGTCCACGCGGCCGCGCAGCGACGGGAACATCGCATCGACGCGCGTGCCCGCCTCCTTGCGGGAGGTAATCGTGACCAATTCGACGGCCGGATGCGCAGACAGCAGCCGCAGCAGCTCAACACCGGTGTAGCCGGTGCCGCCGACGATGCCGACCCGGATGCGATCGCTCATATTCGTTTCCCTGCTGGGCGGACGGCCGCAGCGGCCGCATGCAAACAGCAAGGGCCGCTAGCAAGCGGCCCTGCGACCCATGTGAGTATAGGCGGGCGGCGACCATCCGGCAGCGGGGCGACTCCGCATCGGCCGCGGCGCCCGCCCCACCAGCCGTGCGGCGCCGGTGCGCTCAGGCCCGTTAGCGCTTGGAGAATTGCTTGCGGCGGCGTGCCTTGCGCAGACCCACTTTTTTGCGCTCGACCTCACGCGCGTCGCGCGTGACCAGCCCCGCCTTGGACAGCGCCGGTTTCAGCGTTTCGTCGTATTCGATGAGCGCGCGCGTGATGCCGTGGCGCACCGCGCCGGCTTGACCGGACTCGCCACCGCCGCGCACGTTGGCCATTATGTCGAACGCGTTGGCGTTGTTCGTCAGTTCAAGCGGCTGCCGCACGATCATGCGGCCGGTTTCGCGGTGGAAATATTCTTCAAGCGGCCGGCCATTGATGACAATTTTGCCGGTGCCGCGCTTCAGGAAGACGCGCGCCACCGAGCTTTTGCGGCGCCCTGTGCCGTAGTAATACTCGCCGATCATGCGGCCCTCTGCGTTTGAATCGTCAGCGGCTGCGGCTGCTGCGCTGCGTGCGGATGATGGCTGTCTGCGTAGATTTTGAGCTTCCTTAACATCGCATAGCCGAGCGGCCCTTTCGGCAGCATGCCGCGCACCGCAAGCTTTAACGCCCGCCCTGGAAAACGGGCCTGCATCTTGCCAAAGGTCGTCGCATAGACGCCGCCGGGGTAGCCGCTGTGGCGGTAGTAGACCTTGTCGGTGGCTTTGCGGCCGGTGACGCGCAGCTTAGCCGCGTTGACGACCACGATGTAATCGCCGGTGTCCACATGCGGCGTGTACTCGGGTTTGTGCTTGCCGCGCAGGCGGCGCGCAATCTCAGCGGCAAGGCGCCCCAGCGTATGCCCGGTCGCGTCAACGAGATACCAATCGCGCCGCACCTGCTGCGGTTTAGCGGAAAACGTTTTCATGTTGCTTGCTCGGGAAAAGCTGCCGCAGGCGGTGCGTGCGGCAGCAAACGCCAGCTTGCCTCTTCAATCGCTGCTCAAACTTGGCAAACAGGCAAGAAAGCTGCAATTGTATCTGGCCCGCCTAAACTGCCGCAAGTCGCAACCTCAGGAGGAAGGCACCGATGGAATGCACCGTACGGTGGCTTGGCGCAGATGCCGCCAGCCCGATGAGCTTTGTCGCCGCCACCGGCAGCGGCCATTTGCTGACCGTGGACGGCGCCCCCGACGGTGGCGGCCGCAACCTCGCGCCGCGGCCGATGGAGCTGGTGCTTGCCGGCGCCGGCGCCTGCACCGCCTACGACGTGGTGCTGATTTTGAGGCGCGGCCGCCACGATGTGCGCGGCTGCGAGGTCCGTCTTGCCGCCGAGCGCGCGCCGACGGACCCGAAAGTCTTCACCCGCATCGAATTTCAGTTTGTCGTGCGCGGACGCAACCTGTCCCGCGAGGCCGTTGAGCGCGCGGTGCGGCTGTCGCATGAAAAGTACTGTTCCGCCGCCGCGATGCTGAGCAAGACCGCCACCCTCACCTACTCGGTTGCGGTTGAAGCATGCTAAATGTAATGCGCGGTGCGCGTCATGACGCGCGCCGCAAGCCGCATCGCCTGTCGCGCCAGCCAGGGCAGTTCGGCGCCGCCGAGCGCCATCGCATGCTCGGCATGCTGCGCTTCGTCGGCTTTCATCGCCGCCACGATCGCGCGCGAGCGCCGGTCCTCCGCGGGCAGCCGCTGCAGGTGGTTAAGCAGGTGCGCCTCCACCTGCCGCTCGGTCTCCGCCATGAAGCCGAGGCTTACGCGATCGCCGAAGCGCGCCGCCAGCAGGCCGATCGTAAATGCCCCCGCGTACCAGAGCGGATTCAGCAAACTGGGACGGCCGCCCAGTTCTTCCATGCGGCGCTCGGTCCACGCCAGGTGGTCAACCTCTTGCTGCGCGGCGGCGCGGAAGACCGCGCGCAGCTTCGGATCGCGCGCGCCCAGCGCCTGCGCCTCGTAGAGCGCCTGCGCGCAGACCTCGCCGACGTGATTGACCCGCATCAGCGCCGCCGCCTCGCGGCGCGCTGCCGGATCCTGCAAGGTCTCGGGTTCTGCAGCAGCCGGATAGGCGCGCTGCATCGGCGGTGTGCCGGCCAGTGTGGCAAGCGCGCGGTTTGCGCTTGCAAGCCATCGATCGACAAAACCGAGGGTCTGCATCGACAAGTGCTAACAAAAGTGAGAGTCGTTCCGATGTTGCGCCTAAGCGACAAACCATACCGCGTCGGCGCCAGAAAAGCATGCCAGAACTTGGAAGCTGTCATCCGGTTTTGCTCAAATAGCCGCGACTTCCCGAGGCACTGCCTGGAAGTTCTGGCGGGACATGCAGGTAGCGCCAGGCAATCAAAAACCTAACGTGGAGATAGACGCATGAAGAAATCGTTGATCGCACTTGCCGTCGCCGGCGCGTTTTCGAGCGCCGCGTTTGCGCAGTCCACGGTCACGCTGTCCGGGATCATCAAGGGCGGCGTGCAGTC
>JANWXE010000031.1 GCA_025055385.1 Burkholderiaceae bacterium
GCGGCCGCCGTCGAGCACCTGCCGCACCGCGGCCTCGCGAAACTCGGCCGTGTACTTCCGATCCGGTCCTGCTTTCATCGACTACCTCCACGAAGTCAAACTACCAAACTCCGTGGCGTCCATTTTTCGGGGACCAGTTCACAACATGGGGAGTCAAGCTGTCGATGGAAAGGTGGGGCGATGCCTACGAGAACGCCGTGGGCCAGGGGCTTCCTCGCCATGTTGGAATGTGAGCTGATCGATCGGCGCAGCTGCAAGACCAAGATCAAGGTCCGTCTGGCGAGGTTAGCCTCCATGGAGGACTGGTCCAACCCATGCGCGAGGTGGTCAGCGTTCCCTCACCGCTCGCCGTAGAACTTCGAAAGGATCCACGCCGAGGTCGACCCCGCGGAACGCACCTGCCTGCAAGACGGTTTGCCGAACGCGCCGCCGGCCTCTGACCTTTTACGGGGAAGCGCCGGGGACAACCCTACGCTGTTCCCCTGATCAACGCCTGAGAAAATCAAGCCCAAACCGTCGGCCAGAGCGGGTCGTATGCACTTTCGCAAGCCGATGCCGAATACGTAAGAATTCTGCCGGAGTTCGTCGCCGTGCTGCCCCAGCGCTGACGTTGCCCGACGACAGTCAAAGTTCGATCATGCTCTGGATCAAATCCTTCCATATCGTCTTCGTCACCGCCTGGTTCGCCGGCCTGTTTTACCTGCCGCGCATCCTGGTGAACCTGGCCATGGTGCCGGCGCCTGGCCCCGAGCGCGACCGCCTGCTGCTGATGGGCGGCAAGCTGTACCGCTTCATGACGCTGCTCGGCGTGGTCGCAATCGTGTTCGGCCTGTGGCTGTGGTTGCTGTACCGCATCGGCGCTGGCGCCGGCTGGATGCATGCCAAGCTGGCGCTGGTGCTGCTGCTGATCGCCTACCACGGTTGGTGCGGCAAGCTGCTGGCGGATTTCCGGCACGGCCGCAACCGCCATTCGCATATCTGGTACCGCGTGTTCAACGAGGTGCCGGTGCTGCTGCTGACCGCGATCGTGCTGCTGGTCGTTGTCAAACCGTTTTAAGACCGGCGCCGCGATGGTGGCCGCAGCGGAGCGCTTCTTCGCGGTCTGTCCGCGCGGACTGCAGGCGCTGCTGGCGCAGGAGTTGACGGCGCTCGGGGCGCAGGCGTGCACCCCGCAGGCCGGCGGCGTCGCCTTCGCCGGCACGCTGGAGACGGGCTACGCGGCCAATCTGCATTCGCGGCTGGCGAGCCGCGTGCTGCGCGAGGTCGGCCAGGCGCCCTACGCGGACGAGGAAGACGTGTACGCGGCGGCGCACGCCGTGGCGTGGGAGCGCTGGTTCGATGCGCGCCAGACGCTGCGCGTGGACGTGACGCTGGCCGGCTCGCGGCTCTCGCATGCAGGCTTCCTGACGCTGCGCGTCAAGGATGCGATCGCGGATCGCCTGCGTGCGCGCACCGGCGCGCGCCCCTCGATTGACCGCGCGCGGCCGGACGTGCGAGTATTCGCGCATCTGGACGCGCACATTGCGCACTTTTACCTGGACCTCTCCGGCGAGGCGTTGTTCAAGCTCGGCTGG
>JANWXE010000069.1 GCA_025055385.1 Burkholderiaceae bacterium
GACCGTTTCGAGGCGCTGTATGCGGTGCGGCTCGGCTTCCTGAAGAGCACGGTCACCTCCAGCGACGGCCGCGAGCAGGTGACCGGCTTCCACATGGCCGGCGAGATCGTCGGCTTAGATGGCATCGGCAACGAGGCGCACGCCTGCGACACGGTGGCGCTGGAAGACACCGACGTGTGCGTCATCCCGTACCCGCGCCTGGAGGAGGTGGCGGCCTCGGTGCCGGCGCTGCGCGGCCATCTGCACAAGGTCATGAGCCGCGAGATCGTGCGCGAACATGGCGTGATGCTGCTGCTGGGCAGCATGAACGCGGAGGAACGGCTGGCCGCGTTCCTGCTGAACCTGTCGCAGCGATTCGAGGCGCGCGGCTACTCACGCAGTGAGTTCGTGCTGCGCATGACGCGCGCCGAAATCGGCAGTTATCTCGGTCTGAAACTGGAGACCGTCAGCCGCGTACTGTCGCGCTTCGCGCAAGAGGGGCTGATCGAAGTCAACCAGAAGCACGTGCGCATCCTCAACGCCGATAGTTTGCGCGCCATCGTCGCCGGCCAGTCCTGCCCGGGGCCGCGCCTGTAGCAGCAGCGCGGGCTGCGGCGCACGAGATCTCCGCGCGGCGCTACGAAACCGCATCGTGCGGCCGTCTCGAGCAGTCAGCGGGCCGGCTCTGTCTCTTAAGCGGGCAGCGGTTAACCTCCAAGGGCGAGCGCTGCAACAACAGCGTCAGGGCGCTAGCAGCCGCACCAATCAGCCAGAAGAAAAAGAAGAATGCGGTGTACAGCGGCAGCCGGTCGGCGTCGATCGGCACCCCAAATGGGTGCAGGTCGATAGGATCGAAGACGGCAAAGAAGGCGAACTCGGCCGCCGCGGCAACGAGAAACGACGGCCACAGCACCCACGCCAGGCGCAGTGCCCGCTCGCGGCTCATCGCCGCCCCTCCGTCGTCTCGCGCGCGTGCAGTCGGATTTCGGCGTTCGCGGGCAGTGCGGGAGCATCGCCCTTAAGTTGCCAGGTCGGCGTCTCCACCAACACCTGCCAGGCGATCTCAGGCCGCACTGCGCCGGCGCCCACCTCCTGCCAAGTGCCGACGAACTCGGCCCACTGCTCGTCAAGCGCGATGCGGCTGCGCGCCAGCAGCGCCGCGCGGTCCGCGCCGGCGCGACTCGGATGCACCAGGCGCACCTGCACGGTGGCCTCGGCGGGCAAGCGTTGTTCGGCCGCCAGCCTCAGCCGCACGCGGTCGCCAGCGGCCAGTCCCTCGATCGCCAGGGCGCCAGTGAGGCCCAGTTCGCGCGCCCGCTGCTGCCGTGCAAGTTGCTCGTTGATCGCCAGGCCACGCCGGTAGTAGTCGGCGGCAACCAAGCCGTCGTCGCTACGGATGGCAATGATCACTGTAGCGATGCTGCCGAGCACCGCCGCCAGCGGGATCGCGATCAGAAACCACACCCACCCGTGCCGGTACCAAGGCGCTGCCTTGTCCTGCCCCGTCGTCGCATTCATCGCCGCAACCCAAGGAAAGTCGTCTTCTCGCGCACGCGCACCGCCGCATCGTCGACCGCGACGATTTCCACCTGCACCGGATGCGCCCCCGGTGCCACCGCCTGCGCCGGTGCCTGCAGGCGCAGCGGCACCGACTGCGTGGTGGTCGCCGGCACGGCAAAGCGCGGCTCGGAGGCGACCGTCAGGTCCGGCAAGCCCGAGACCCGCACTTCGTAGGTGCGCGCTGTCTCGCTGGTGTTCATCACCTGCAGACGGTACACGTTCTCGACCCAGGGCGCGCCCCGCTCGTCGTACACCTCGCGCGCCAGCGCGCCGCGGTCGCGGATCACGTCGACCTTCAGCGGTACGCGCAGCACGATCGCGGTCACCAGCGCCGTCACCAAGGCGAGCAACATGGCGCCATACACGAGCACGCGCGGACGGAAGATGCGGCGCACGATGATGGCGCGCCCATAGTGCCCGCGCAGCGAGTTGGCCGTCGCGTACCGGATCAGCCCGCGCGGCAGCCCGGCCTTGTCCATTACGTAATTGCAGGCGTCGATGCAGGCGGCGCAGCCGATGCACTCGTATTGCAGCCCATTGCGGATGTCGATGCCGGTTGGGCAGACCTGCACGCACAGGCCGCAGTCCACGCAGTCGCCCAGCCCCCGCTCGCGGCGGTTGCGCAAGCCAGTGCCGCGCGGCTCGCCGCGCTGCGCGTCGTAGGTGACGATCAGCGTGTCCGAATCGAACATCGCGCTCTGGAAGCGCGCATACGGGCACATGTACTTGCACACCTGCTCGCGCAGCCAGCCGGCGTTGCCGTAGGTAGCGAAGCCATAGAACAGGATCCAGAAGGTCTCCCACGGACCGGTGGCAAAACTCGCCACGCTGCCGGCCAATTCGCGGATCGGCGTGAAGTAACCGACAAAGGTGAAGCCGGTCCACAGCGCCACCGCAACCCAGGCCGCGTGCTTGGCGCTCTTCAAGGCCAACTTGCGCGCCGACCAAGGGGCGCGGTCCAGCGCCATGCGCTTGGCGCGGTCGCCCTCGATGCGGCGCTCAATCCACATGAAGATCTCGGTGTAGACGGTCTGCGGGCAGGTGTACCCGCACCAGAGCCGGCCGCCAATCGCGGTAAAAAGAAACAGCGACAGCGCGGAGATGATCAAAATGCCGGTCAGGAACACGATGTCCTGCGGCCACAAAATTAGCCCGAAGATATAGAACTTGCGCTGGACGAGATCGAACAGCACCGCCTGGCGGCCGTTCCAGGTCAGCCACGGCAGCCCGTAGAAGACGATCTGCGTGGCCCAGACCATCGCCCAGCGCCACTTCTGGAAAAACCCGAGCGAGTCACCCACCTTGGCGCGCGGGTAGATCTCCACGCGCTTGACGTAGAACTCCTCGACGATTTCCTTGCCGCCCGCGGCTGCGTTTGCCGGCGGCGGCGCGGCCGTGGGCGGCGGCACCGCTGGCGACGGCGTTGGCGGCGCTTCCTTCTCGCGCAGCGCCGCGTTCATCGGCTACCGCCCCGTCGCCGCCGGCGGCGTGGTCTGACCGCGCAGCGAGTACACGTAGGCGGCGGCCAGATGGATTTCGGCATCGGACAAAATGCCCTTCCAGGCCGGCATCACCCCCTGACGGCCGCGCGTAATCGTCTCCGTGATCGCGGCCACCGAACCGCCATAGGTCCAGATGCGGTTGGTCAGATCCGGCGCACCAATCTGCACATTGCCCTTGCCGTCGGCACCGTGGCAAGCGGCGCAGGCGCCAAACTTAGCCTTGCCGCGGGCGGCGCGCACCGAGTCATGCGCGGAATCCGACAGCGACAGCACGTAGTGCGCCAGGTCGGTCACGTCCTCGGCGCTGCCAACGGCGGCCCCCATTGGCGGCATCACGCCCTGCCGCCCCTCCATGATGCTTTTCAAAATGGCCTCCGGCGTACCGCCCCATAGCCACTCGTTATCGGCCAGGCTCGGAAAGCCGCGCGCCCCGCGCGCATCCGACCCGTGGCATTGGGCACAGTTGTTCAGGAAGATGCGTTCTCCCATCTGCCGCGCGCGCGCGTCGGCGGCCACCTGCTCGATCGGCTGCTGCAGGTAAGCGGCGAACAGAGGACCGTACTTGGCCTGCGCACGCTTGACTTCCTCCGCATGCTGGCCGGCCGAGGTCCAATTCAGGACCCCCTTGAACTGCGTACCCAACCCCGGATACAGGATCAGGTAGACGACCGAGAACAGCACCGTCAGATAAAACAGCATGATCCACCAACGCGGCATCGGGTGGTGATACTCGCGCAGGTCGCCGTCCCACACGTGCCCGGTGGTGCTCATCTCCTGTCCGGGCGCCACCACCACGCGGCGGCGGCTCTGCATTTTCAGGAACACCGCACAACCGACCAGGGACACGAGCGTGATAATCGCGATGTAGTAATCCCAGAACGCGCTGTAAAAGTCGCTCATCGTGTTTCTCCCCGCGGATCGACGCTGCCCGGCAGCTCGGTGTCAGCAAACGGCAGCTGCTGCGCCTCCTCGAAATCCTTGCAGCTGCCGCGCCGGTATGCCCACCAGACGACGCCGACGAAGAGGACGAAGAACACCACCGTCAGCACGCTGCGCACGGTATTGATGTCCATGCGACCCCCCTTACCGCACGCCGCGCAGCTGCACCCCCAGCCCCTGCAGGTAGGCGATCAGCGCGTCCATCTCGGTCTTGCCCTTCAGCGCTTCGGGCGCCTTGGCGATCTCTTCGTCTGTGTACGGCACGCCGACGCGCCGCAGCGCGCGCATGCGCGCCTGCACATCGACGCCCTCAACGCTGGTTTTCGCCAGCCACGGATAGCCGGGCATGTTCGACTCCGGCACCACGTCGCGCGGGTTGATCAAGTGGATGCGGTGCCACTCGTCGGAGTAGCGGCCGCCGACGCGCGCCAGATCCGGCCCGGTGCGTTTGCTGCCCCACTGGAACGGGTGGTCGTACACCGATTCGCCGGCCACGGAGTAGTGGCCGTAGCGCAGCGTCTCGGCGCGGAACGGGCGCACCATCTGCGAGTGGCAGTTGTAGCAGCCCTCGCGGATGTAGATGTCGCGGCCGACGAGCGCGAGCGGGCTGTAGGGCTTCAGACCCGCGACCGGCTCGGTGACCGGCCGCGAAAACGACAGCGGAACGATCTCGACCAGCCCGCCCACCGCCACCACGGCGACGATGAGCGCGATCATCAGCGGAAGGTTGCGTTCGATCAGGTCGTGCGTGAGCTTCATGGCGTCAGGCGTACGCAGGGGC
>JANWXE010000115.1 GCA_025055385.1 Burkholderiaceae bacterium
GCGGCTGCGCGTGACCTCGGTACCCGAGCCCGAGCAAACCGCCGCCTACATCGCCGCGGCGCTGGCCGGGCAGCGCGACGGCACGATGCTGCCGTTTGCCGTACAGGAGCGCAGCACGGGGCAGATCGTCGGCAGCACGCGATATCACGACATCGTCACCGATCTCGATCGCGTGGAGATTGGCTACACCTGGTATGCGCGGTCGTGGCAACGGACGGCCGTCAACACCGAGTGCAAGCTGCTACTGCTGACACACGCCTTCGACGCGCTGGGCTGCGCGGTGGTCGCTTTTCGCACCGACAACTTCAATTTTGCCTCGCAGCGAGCGCTCGAACGGCTGGGCGCGAGGAGGGACGGCGTGATCCGCCACCATGCGCGGCGGCGTGACGGCACCGTGCGCGACACCGTGATGTACAGCATCACGGCCGGCGAGTGGCCCGAGGTCAAGGCGCACCTGCAGTGGCTCCTTGTGCGGCCGAGGTGAAGCGATGTTGATCAATTTTTTTTACCACCTGCGTGCGGCGCGTCTGCCCGTGTCGCTGAAAGAGCTGCTGACGCTGCTGGAAGCGCTCAAGCGCGGTGTGATCGCGCCGTCGATCGACGATTTCTACTATCTAGCGCGCGCCACGTTGGTCAAGGACGAAACGCTGTACGATCGCTTCGACCGCGCCTTCAGCGAGTTCTTCCATGGTGTGCAGACAACCATCGACGGCATACCCCATATTCCGGATGAGTGGTTCCGGCAAATGCTGAAGCGCGACTTCTCGCCCGAGGAACTGGCGCAGCTGCAGAAGCTCGGCTTGGATCGGCTGATGGAGGAATTCCGCAAGCGGTTAGCCGAGCAGGACGGGGCCCACCACGGCGGCAACAAATGGATCGGCACCGGCGGCACCTCCCCATTCGGCGCCGGCGGCGTGCATCCGGAGGGCATCCGCGTCGGCGGGCCGAGCGCCGGCAACCACACAGCCGTCAAGGTCTGGGAGGCGCGCGCCTACCGGGACTATGACGACCAGGTGGATATCGGCACCCGCAACATCAAGATTGCGCTGCGCCGGTTGCGGCGCTTCGCCCGCGAGGGGGCGGATCTGGAGCTCGACCTGCCGGAGACCATTGAATCGACCGCGAAGAACGCAGGCTACCTGGACCTGCGGATGGTGCCGGAGCGCCACAACGCGGTGAAAGTGCTGATGCTGCTCGACGTTGGCGGCACGATGGACGAGCACGTCAAGCGCGTGGAGGAGCTGTTCTCGGCTGCCCGCTCCGAGTTCAAGCACCTGGAGTTCTATTACTTCCACAACTGCGTCTACGAATCGCTGTGGCGCAACAACCGCCGCCGCTTCGCGGAAAAGTTTTCAACTTGGGACGTGCTGCGCAAGTACAACCCGGACTGGCGGCTGATCTTCGTCGGCGACGCGACGATGAGCCCGTACGAGATTCTGCAGCCCGGGGGCAGTGTCGAGCACAACAATCCGGAAGCCGGGGCTGTGTGGTTGCAGCGCTTCACCGCGCACTTCCCGAAATCGGTCTGGATTAATCCAGAGCCAGAGGGGCTGTGGCCATACCGGCAATCGATCGCGATCATCCAGCAGCTGATGGGCGGGCGGATGTTCCCGCTGACGCTTGACGGTTTGACGCGGGCGATGCGCCAGTTGAGTAAATAACTTCTTCCGCCCCCTTGGAAGACTGTCTGTGCCCCCAGAGGTGCTCAGGATTTGTCGGCGGCAAGC
>JANWXE010000175.1 GCA_025055385.1 Burkholderiaceae bacterium
GTTGGTCATCATCACGATCCGGTCCGACAGCAGCACCGCCTCGTCGACATCGTGCGTGACCATCAGCACCGTGATGCCGAGCCGGGCGACGATCGCCATCAGCTCGTCCTGCAGCCGCGCCCGCGTCAGCGCGTCGAGCGCACCGAACGGCTCGTCCATCAGCAGCATCTTCGGCTCGATCGCCAGCGCGCGCGCGATACCGACCCGCTGCTTCATGCCGCCGGAGATCTCCGCCGGCCGCTTGTGTGCAGCCGCCGACAGCCCGACCAGCGCAAGCGCCTCCCGCGTCCGCTGCAGCAGCCGCGCCTTCGGCTCGCGGGCGCCGAAGACGCGTTCCACCGCCAGATAAACGTTGTCGAAGCAGGTCATCCAGGGCAGCAGGGAATGGCCCTGGAAGACCACGCCGCGGTCCGGTCCCGGGGCGCGGATCTCACGGCCGTCAAGCAGGATCAGCCCGGCATCCGGCGTCAGCAGTCCGGCGATCAGATTCAGCAGCGTGGACTTGCCGCAGCCGGAATGTCCGATCAGCGCGACAAACTCGCCGCGTGCGACCGTCAGATCGATGTCGCGCAGCGCTACGAATTCGCCTTGCCGGGTGGGAAAGGATTTGCCAACGCCTTCGATCTGCAGATAACGCGCCTGCCCGTGCATACGGCCTCCTAGCGTGCGTAGTCGAAGCGGCGCGCCAGCAGCAGCAGGGCCGACTCCAGCGCCAGCCCGACGGCGCCGATGACGACAATGGCGATGAGGATGTGCTGCACGTTCAGGTTGTTCCACTCGTCCCACACCCAGAAGCCGATGCCCACACCGCCGGTCAGCATCTCGGCGGCGACGATCACCAGCCAGGCGATGCCGATCGACAGCCGCACGCCGGTCAGGACATACGGCAGCGCGGCCGGAAACAGGATGCGGGTGAAGACCTTCCATTCCGGCAGCGCCAGCACGCGGGCGACATTCAGATACTCCTGCGGTACCTGCCGCACGCCGACTGCGGTGTTGATCAGCATCGGCCACAGCGAGCAGATAAAAATGGTCCAGATCGCAGCCGGGTGCGCGGCCTTAAACACCAGCAAGCCGATCGGCAGCCATGCCAGCGGCGACACCGGCCGCAGCAACGCGATCACCGGCGCCGCCATGTGCCCGGCAAACGCGAACCGACCGAGCACGAAGCCGAGCGGAATGCCCACGGCGGCGGCGATGCCGAAACCCATCCCGACGCGCGCAAGCGACGACAGCACGTTCCAACCGATGCCCTGGTCGTTCGGTCCCTTGCGGTAAAACGGGTCAGAGAAGACCGCCACCGCCGCCTCCCAGGTGGCCGCCGGTGTCGGCAGCTGGCCGCCGAAGCGGGCCACGGCGTGCCACAGCAGCACCAGCAGCAGCAGACCCAACAGGGGCGCTGCCACCCGCGCCAGCCAGGCGCGCCGCGCCCGGCGTTGGTTTTCGCGGGCGCGTTCGGCCGGTGTCAGCCGCGGCGCGGCCGGCTGCGCGCGGCGTGGCGGCACGGAAGGCTCGGCCGCAGGCGCGGGCGCGGCAGCCGGTGCGCCGGCACTCGCCACGCCCAAAGCCGAAGGAATCGCGTGCATGGCCGCCTCCTAGCTGAGCGCGTGGATCTTGAAGCCGGCGGCGTACTGCGCTGGCTGTTTGCCGTCCCACACCACCCCGTCGATCAGTTTGGAGGTGCGCAGCGGATCCTTCGGCACGGAAACCTTGGCCGCTGCCGCCGCCTCTTTATAGAGGTCAATGCGGTTGACCTGCCGCGCAATGGCCAGATAATCGACGTCGCTCTTCAGCAGCCCCCAGCGCCGGTGCTGGGTTAAGAACCACATGCCGTCTGACAGGTACGGGAAGTTCACGTACCCGTCGTTGAAAAACTTCATGTGGTTCGGATCATCCCAGGTGCGACCCAGGCCGTTCTGGTAGCGGCCGAGGATACGCTGGTTGATCACCTCCACCGACGTGTTCACATAAGCGCGGTCGGCGATGATCTCGGCCGTCTTCAGCCGGTTCGACAGACTGGCGTCGATCCAGCGGCCCGCCTCCAGGATCGCGGCCACCAGGGCGCGGCAGGTGTTCGGATGCTTTTGCACAAACTCGGCGGTGGTGCCTAGCACCTTCTCGGGATGGTCCTTCCAGATGTCCTGCGTGGTGGCAGCGGTGATGCCGATGCCATCGGCAATGGCGCGATGGTTCCACGGCTCGCCTACGCAGTAGCCATCCATGTTGCCGACGCGCATGTTGGCCACCATCTGCGGCGGCGGCACGGTGATCATCTTCGCCTCGTTCATCGGATGGATGCCGTGTGCCGCCATCCAGTAGTACAGCCACATCGCGTGCGTGCCAGTTGGGAAGGTCTGCGCGAACGTGTATTCGCGCCGCTCGCGCGTCATCAGCGCCCGCAGCGAGGCGCCATCGACCGCGCCCTTCTCGGCCAGCTTCTTGCTGAGCGTGATGGCCTGCCCGTTGTGGTTCAGCGTCATCAAAATCGCCATGTCTTTTTTTGGTCCGCCGATGCCGGTGTGCACACCGTAGATCAGCCCATACAGCACGTGCGCGGCATCCAGCTCGCCATTGACCAGCTTGTCGCGCACCGCCGCCCAACTGGCTTCCTTGCTCAGCACGATGCGGATGCCGTGTTTCTCGTCGAACTTGTTGACGGCAGCGATTACCACGGAGGCGCAGTCGGTCAGCGGAATAAATCCGACGCGCACCTCTTTTTTTTCCGGCGCATCGGAGCCGGCGGCGTAGGCACTCTGCGCGAGCATCTTTCCTCCTGCGGTGGCCGCGGCCGCGGCGAGCGAGCGGCGCAAGAACGAACGTCGGTTGCGTGATCCGAGCGGTTGGCCGTCTTTCATCTGCACTCCCCTTGCTGCAAGCCGAAAAACGAAAGGCGTCGGGCAGGCCACGCGGGCCCACCGGACGCCTTTGTCGCTGCGCGCCGCGACGCCGTTGCCGCGCGCGCTCAGGAAACGCTGAGCAAAACGAATGCCAGACCGAAGAGGGGCCGCGGGCCGGGCGCCGGCTGTTGCGTCGCACTAAAAACGTGCGGCGGCGCACCACGGCAGCGCCGTGCGCACCGCAATCGTTAGGACAGCAGTTCGTGCGCCTCGATGATG
>JANWXE010000060.1 GCA_025055385.1 Burkholderiaceae bacterium
GTCGACCACCATGTCGTTGCAGTGAAAGGGTGCCAGCGCCGACAGGTCCGCGACTGGCACCAGCCCGCCCGCCTCCAGCCGCAGCAGACGCCGGTCTCGCATCGAGACGACCAGCAGCCGGCCATCGGGCAGCCAGCCCAGCCCCGAGGGCTGCTGCGGTACCTCGGCAACTACCTGCGCGGAGCCATCGGCGCCCAGACGCAGCACCTTGTGATCAAGCATGTCGGAGAACCAAAGGCTGCCCTCGCGCCAGCGTGGTGCCTCCGGAAAGCAGAGGCCCTCAACGACAACCTCGGTGATCAGCTCTGCAGGGTCCGTCATCGCACAGTGGCGGGCTTACGGCGCGCAGGCTGCGGCGCAAGCGGAACTTAGTCCACGCACTGGGATAATCACCGCTGCGCGACAGAAAAAGCCCGTTGCACCGTAACACGATCATGCCACCGCTGCCAACACGCACGATCGCCCTCCCGCGTCCTTTTGCCTGGCTGCGGCGTGGGTGGGCCGACCTGTGTAGCGTGCCGGGGGCAAGCATGTTGCATGGCGTGCTGGTATTTATTGCCGGCTGGGTGATCCTGGCGCTGGCGCGCAATTCCTGGCCGCTGATGGCTAGCGCCTTGTCCGGTTTCGTCCTGGTGGCTCCAATCCTCGCAACCGGGCTGTATGAGCTGAGCCGCCGGCGCGAGCAAGGCCGACAGCCACGCCTGGCCGACGCAGTGCGCGCCTGGCAGCGCGGCACGCGCCCGCTGGTCGCGCTTGGCCTGCTGCTGTTTGCCGCCGCCACGGCCTGGGTAGTCGCCTCCACGCTACTGCTCGGACCGCTGGCGCGGGGGACGCTTACGCAGCCACTGGACTTCCTGCGCTACGCGGTCGATGGTCAGGGCTGGCTGTTGTTCTCACTGTGGCTGCTGGCCGGCGGGCTGGGGGCGGCGCTGGTGTTCGCGGCCACCGCGGTGTCCGCCCCGCTGCTGCTGGACCGTGCCGTGGATCTGCGCACTGCCGTGCTGACCAGCGTGCGTGCGGTGGGCGACAACCCCCTGCCGATGGCGCTATGGGCGGCGGTCATCATGCTGGCGACGCTCGCCTCGCTGGCGACGGCGCTCGCGGGCTTCGTGCTGACGGTGCCGGTGATCGGGCATGCCACCTGGCATGCGTATCGCGATCTGGTGGATGCCAAGGCGCTGCCAACCCGGGTGGATTAAGGAGCGGCGTTGTTTGGGCTAACGGAAGAGCAGATTGCCGAGTTCGGGCTGACCTGGGGCGTTGGCGGCCTGATTGCACTGATGTTGTTGATCATCTGGAGCGTGGCGCGCGAATCGAAGGCGGGGCGCTTCGGCACGTTTGTGCTGTTCTTCGTGCTGGCTTTTGGCATTCTCGGCTTCGCGATGAAGCAAGTGATTCAGTGGCTGATCGGCATTCGATGAATTGGCGCTTCTGCGTGGCGCCGATGTTGGACTGGACGGACCGCCACTGCCGCTATTTCCACCGGCAGCTGTCGCGCCATGCGCGCCTCTACACCGAGATGGTGACCACCGGTGCGCTGCTGCACGGTGACGTAGCGCGCCATCTGGATTTCGATGCCGCCGAGCATCCAGTCGCATTGCAGTTGGGCGGCAGTGATCCGGCGGAGCTGGCGCAGTGTGCACGGCTTGCGGCACGCTGGGGCTACGACGAAATCAACTTGAACTGCGGCTGTCCCTCGGAGCGCGTGCAGCGCGGGGCCTTCGGTGCCTGCCTGATGGCGCAGCCTCGTTTAGTGGCCGACTGCATCAAAGCGATGCAGGATGCCGTGTCGGTGCCGGTCACCGTCAAGCATCGTCTTGGAATAGACCGTCGCGAAGACTATGGCTTCGTGCGCGACTTCGTCGGCACGCTGTTTGAGGCCGGCTGCCGCGTTTTCATCGTGCATGCGCGCAATGCCTGGCTGAAGGGGTTGTCGCCGAAAGAAAATCGAACCGTGCCGCCATTGCGCTATCAGGTGGTTTACCAGCTCAAGCGCGACTTCCCAGCCGCTACCGTGGTGCTCAACGGCGGCATTCAGACCCTTGAGCAGGCGCGCACCCATTTGGCGCACGTCGATGGCGTGATGCTCGGTCGTGCCGCCTGGAACGAGCCTTACCTGCTTGCGGCGGTCGACCGCGAGCTATTCGGAGACGACGCGCCGGTGCCGACGCGCGAGCAAGTTGTCGAACGCATGAGCGCGTATCTGCAGCGGGCTGTCGCGCAGGGGGTTGCGCCGCACGCGGTGCTTAACCCGATGCTTAATCTATTTCACGGTCAGCCAGGTGCGCGCCGGTGGCGCCAACGGCTCAGCGACCCGGCGTTTTTGCGTGAGCACGGGGTGCTGGCGCTGGGCGCGGCCGTGGCCGAGCTGGCTGCGCCGCTTGTGACCTAAGGAGCGAAGCGCGCCTCAGTCCTTGCAGGCGGCGTCATACTGCTGCTGCGCGCGACGCAGCTTGCGGTTAGCCTCGTGCCGCTTGGCCAGCGTGGCGCGCTCGAAATCCTGCCGGGCGTTTTCCACCCGCATGGCCAGGCGACGGCAGTGCGCTTCGCGGCGGCGCGCTTTCTCCTGCACCGCGGCGCGCTGTCTCGCTTCTTTTTCTTCTTGCCGTCGCCGCTCGGCTTCCAAGCGCTCAACTTCGCGCGTGTAGCGCTGTATACGCGCTTGCGCTGCCTGTTGATCAGCAGCCGGGGGCGCTGGCTGGCGCGGCAGCGTGCGCGCCGCCTGCGTGCCCGGCGGGCACTCGGCGTTTGAATAGGTGACATGGCCGCGCCCGTCCTCGCAGCGCTGTACCGGCTGGGCGATGGCCGCGCCCGCAGCCCCGACGACGGCGAGCACCAGGGCGCGCATCACCTGCGTGGGCAGTACAACAGGTATTGGTCCTGGGCGCGACGCAGAGCTAGTTCGGCCGTGCCGCGCAGGCTTGGCGGCGCGGACTCCAGGTCCTGGCGGGCATACTGAACGCGGCGCGATAGTTCCGCACACTCGCGCCGAGTGGCGGCAATCTGCTCATCTAGGCGCCGCCACTCCTCCTCGGGGTCAAAGCGCGCTGTACTGCGGCTAGGAGTAATCGAGCCAGCCTCGCGCGCCGGCCGTGGCGCGTCCCTACCCGTGGCGGTGGAGACTGCCGGCCCCTCGTCTAGCCTGCGCGTGGAACGGGCGTCGGCGGGGCAGCCCTCATCGCTGTACGTGATCCGGCCGTCTCGGCCCTCGCAGCGATAGACGGCCGCCGCAGCGTTCATAACCGGCACGGCGATCAGCAAAATCAAGAGAGCAACTGCACGCATTGCCACCTCCCAGGCAACGCCTTGCAGTCTAACGAGGCACTGCGACTCATAAAATTTTGCCGGGGTTCATGACGTTGTATGGGTCCAGCGCTTGCTTGATGCGCCGCATCAAGGCGAGCTCCACGGTCGGCTTGTAAGCGGGCAACAGGCCTTGTTTGAGCTGTCCGATACCGTGTTCGGCGCTAATCGAGCCCCCTCGCGCGGCGACAGCCTCGTACACGATGCGATTAATCTCAGCTTCATGCTCGAAGGCAACGGCGATGGGAGTGCCTGGCTGCGTGCCGATGTTGTAGTGCAGGTTGCCGTCGCCCAGATGTCCAAAGACGGCGGGCTCGGTCCATGGAAAGCGGGCCGCTAGAGCGGCATGGGTCTCGGCAACGAAGGCAGGGATTTCCGAAACCGGCAGCGAGATGTCGTGCTTGACGTTGCCGCCGGCGCGGGCGTGCGCTTCCGGGATGCCCTCGCGCAGCGCCCACAACGCCTGCGACTCCGCTAGCGAGCGCGCGATGACGGCATCCTTGACGTGGCCGGCGGCACTGGCTTCGGTTAGGATTGCCTCCAGCAGCGCGGTGGCGTGAGCCTCGCCTTCGTGATCAGATATCTCGAGCAGCGCATACCAAGGCTGGTCGGCGGGCAGTGGCATGCGCAGCCGCGGCAGCTCAGCCACCGTGCGCGTCAGGCAATTGACGCCCATTACCTCGAATGCCGTTAGCGTGCTGCCGGCATCGGCGCGTGCCGCCTCAAGCAGCGACACCGCGGCCTGCAAAGACGGCAGCGCGGCAAGCGCCGTGGCCTGCGCGCGCGGCAGCGGGAACAGCTTCAACGTAGCGGCAGTGATGATGCCAAGCGTGCCTTCGGCGCCGATGAACAGGTGTTTCAGGTCGTAGCCGGTATTGTCTTTGCGTAGCGCACGCAGACCGCTCCAGATTGTTCCATCGGCCAGCACCACCTCTAAACCGAGCGTAAGCTCGCGCGCGTTTCCATAACGCAGGACCTGCGTGCCGCCGGCGTTCGTCGACAGATTGCCGCCGATCGTGGCACTGCCCTCGGCGGCAAGGCTTAGCGGAAACAACCGCCCATGCTGACGCGCCACCTCCTGCACGTTTTTCAAGATGCAACCTGCCTCGACCGTGATCGTGTCATTCGCGGTGTCGACGGCACGCACACGGTTTAGCCGCGCGAGCGACACGACAACCGCTTCCCCGGTAGGCGATGGTGTGGCCCCGCCCACCAGGCCGGTGTTGCCGCCTTGCGGAACAACCGGAACGCGCGCGTGGGCGCAGGCGGCGACGACGCCTGCGACCTCTGCGGTTGTGGCGGGCCGCACCACCGCTTGCGCTGCGCCCTGGTAGCGCTTGCGCCAATCCAGCAGGTAGGGTGCCATCGCCGCCGGGTCGGTGATCACATGTGCGGCGCCAACAATGGCGCGTAAGCGGTCGGGCAGGCTCATTGTGGGCGTTCCCGTCATGGCATAGCCTTCTTTTTTAACGGGCGCAGATGGATGATCGCCGCCCCGTAAAAGGCGCTGGCCAGCAGCAATTGAAGTGCCGCCAGCGCACGCACCGGCAGGGGCTCGGGCAAGGCGCACCATGCCTTCGGCTAGATACAACATAATGGCCAGCAGCGCCTATTGCAGTGCGTTCAGATTGCCACGCCAGAGTCGGTTGGGGGAGCGCCGCCAGCGGTGCCGCCTTCAAAATGAGCCACGACCCATCAGGTCGCAGGGGTGCCAGGAGCGTCTCCCCAAGGATGGCAAGCACGAGTACCGTCGACCCCGCCGCCAGCGCCACGCGCATTGCCGCACTTGTCGGTGGCGTTGGGAGCATCGGCATCGGCGGCATGGCGCTCATCGAGCAAGCTTCAAAGCCACGGCAGCCAGGCGGCGGCCCAGTGCAAGCGCAAGCCGCTTTTCCTCCTCGGTGACGGGCGCACCCTCGCGCGGCGCAAAATGGCTCATGCCGTACGGGGTACCGCCGCTTGTTGTCGTGGACAAGTCCCGCTCGGTGAAGGGCAGACCCACGATTAGCATGCCATGATGTAACAGCGGCAGCATCATCGATAGCAGGGTGCTTTCTTGGCCACCGTGCAACGTGCTGGTGGAAGTGAAGACGGCTGCCGGTTTGCCGGCGAGCGCGCCGGAGACCCACTGCGCGCCGGTGGAGTCAAGAAAATGCTTCAGCGGCGCCGCCATTGCGCCGAAGCGAGTCGGTGAGCCCAGCGCTAGCCCGCCGCACTCTTCTAGGTCGCGCGGCTCCACATACGGGCTGCCCTGCGGCGGCACTGGCGGCGCGGCCGTTTCAGTGACCGGCGCCACGGGTGGTACGGTGCGCAGGCGCGCTTGTGCGCCATCGACGCTGTCGATGCCAGCGGCAACCAGCTCCGCGACGCGGCGCGTGGCACCATGCCGGCTGTAATAAAGCACCAGAATATCGAGCATCGCCCGTTGCAACCTCCGCTGCGCATTCTATTGAGCCCGTCCCGTCACGCCGCTGTCCGCTGGTCAGAGCGACTGGCCGCCCGCGCACCGTGGCTGCAAGCGCTGGCGGCGCGTATCGGTCCGTACCTGGCGCGCGCGCGCGATGCGCTCGCCTTCGCGGTCAGCCGCGCGCAGGCGGTACGGCTGTCGCAGGTGGCGGGCAGCCTGACCTTCACGACGCTGCTTTCGCTGGTGCCGCTGCTGGCGGTGGCGCTGGCCGTGTTCTCAGCGTTTCCGCTATTTGCCGAGTACCGGCTGGCGCTGGAGCAGATGCTGCTAAAGAGTCTGCTGCCGGCGCAAGTGTCGAACACGATCTTGCGCTATCTGAACGAATTCGCTGCGAAGGCGACCCGGCTGACGGCTTTTGGGCTTGCCTTTTTGGTCCTGGCGGCGCTTGCGATGGTGCTGACCGTGGACCGCGTGCTCAACGACATCTTCCAGGTTCGGGAACGTCGGCCGCTGGCGCAGCGGGTGCTAATCTACTGGGCGCTGCTGACGCTTGGGCCGCTTGTGGGCGGCGCCAGCCTGGCGGCTACTGCACACGTCGCCAACCTCTTTGGCGGAACGCTGCGCACCCTACCACGCGGTGTGCTGGACCTGGCGCCGCTGGTCATCGGCGGCGCAGCGCTCGCCGCCCTATATGTCTTCGTGCCCAATCGGTCCGTGCGCTGGCCTGATGCGCTCGTGGGCGGCTTTGTCGCCTCGGCAGCCGGCGAGCTGTTGAAGGCAGGTTTCACGGCTTTTATTGCACGCGGAACTTACCAATCGATTTACGGCGCATTTGCCGCGCTGCCGGTCTTTCTGGTCTGGCTGTACCTGTCGTGGTGGGCGACGCTGTTTGGCGCAGCGATTACTGCCACATTGCCCGCGCTGCGCAGCGCACGCTTTGCCGATCAGGGCCGCGTCGGCAATCGTTTTTTGACGGCGGTTGCCCTGCTCACCGCGCTGTTGGAGGCGCGGACCTCGTCCGAGGGCGGCCGGCTGACCGCTGTTGAGCTCGCCGCCGCGGTGCGGGCGCCGCGGGAGGAAGTTGAGTCCCTCCTGCTGGAGCTGGAGGCACTGGAATATGTGGCACGCCTGGATGGGCGGCACGCCGGATACTGGATGCTCAGTTGCGATCCAACGCGGGCGACGCTGCAAGCCCTCTACGAGCGGCTGGTCATCGATCCAGCCAATTCGCTGCTTCTGGCGAATCCCCGCCTGCAGGCCCTGCTGCGTGACGGATCCGCATGGCTGAGGCGCCCGCTTCTGCACCTGCTTCAGACGGACCTGTGACCGGAACCGTGCTCGCTTTCTTGCTTGTCTTAGCAGGACGAGACCCGCACGGGACCGCTTGCCGCCGGCACCCATCGCGATAGCGGCCGGCAGACCCCCTGTGCGCAGAACTCGTAGTCGGCGCCGAACTCCGAGCGTGCCAGGACAAGTTCCATCAGGGGCGGGGCGGTGGGCCGATAGTGCCAGACACCCTGACGCAAGACTGCGCCGGCAGGCGGCTCCATGCCGGCACCGCTGCCGCGAATGCGGGCGGCGGTCGGGTACAGCCGCCCGCTGCGGACGACGTAATCTTCTTCCCACAACACCCGTTCGACGGTGTGCTGCCAGCGCAACGTAAAAGCCGAAACGGGCAGCACGACGCGAACGCCAGCAGCACTGAGGCAGACGGCAACGGCGCTAGCAGCAATCATGTGGTACGCGTACCGGCGGTTCGCAGCGCGCGCGTCCGGGCCAGATGCCAAAGCAGCAGCAGCGCGGTGCTGGCAAAGCCGATTTCGTCAGTCAGCGGCAGCGCCACAATCAGGAAGCTGGCGGCGACGAACGCGGCCACGCGCTCGTACCAGCGCAGCGGCGCGAACCAGTAACCGATCGCCGCGCCGCCCCACAGTGCGACGGCCAGCAGCGCCTTGAACACGACGTAGGCCGTGTCGATCCAGGAACCGCCCTGCAGCATCAACGCCGGCGCGTACACGGCCATGTACGGCACGATGAAGCCGGCGATCGCCACGCGCATCGCCTGCAGGCCGATCTTCAGGCCCGACTCGCGCGCGATCGGCGCGGCGGCGAACGCCGCCAGCGCCACCGGCGGCGTGAGGTCGGCCATGATGCCGAAGTAGAAGACGAACATGTGCGAGACGATCAGCGGCACG
>JANWXE010000195.1 GCA_025055385.1 Burkholderiaceae bacterium
GCATGCCGCCCGCAGTCCCGCCGGTGCCAGACGTATGCTGCTGCAGCAGGTGCCGGCGCTCGGCCAGGAGCTGCGATCGCGCAGATTCATTAAACTGCGCCCGCCTGCGCGCTAAAGACAGCCGTCTGCTCAGCGCGTAACTGATCGCACAGACGGCCGACGGGCAGCTCCACATCCGCGTAACGAATAGGCTGGTCTTTCGCGATGTCGCGCCGCAAGCGGCAATCCACCGAAAGCGCCATTGGCAAAAAATCGCCGCGGCGGCAATTCTCGTAAGTATCCACCAAGCCGTAGCAGGTGAAGCCCCCCATGCCGTCGAGGCGCTCGCCCGCCTTCAGGTCGCGCTTAGCCACCGCGATCGTGTCGCAGACCGGCGCCCCGCGTGGGGCAAGCGTGGCGTCGTGAAAGAGCACGGCGCGTGCTACCGAATGGGGCAACTGCATGTGCGGCAGGTGATACGGGGTATAAAACAGGTACAGGGGTCCGTCGCCAAACTTGAAATAGCGCATGTACTGTCGTTTCATGGGATGATCGTTGTAGGCCATGACGAAGGCACCCGTGTGTGGCTCAGCGCCGAGCACGAAATCGACAAGGCCGCCGTTCTTGAAATCATCGACACTGAATTTCGTCAGCAGATCCTTGACATGTGCACAGGCATAGCCATACATGCCACGCACGGCCGGCACGAAACCGGTGGCATTACCCATGATGGCCGATTCCAGGGCCAGCTTTGAGCCATCAGCGAATGACGCCACCATCGCCGGCTTCTGCTGATGTGTCTCTGCAAATGCCTTTTGTGTCTCGGGGTTTCGGTATCGATCAAGGAACCCCTTGATTTGGCCCATGAGCACCGGCTTATAGCCCATACTGTCAACAAACCGGAACAAATTCATTGCGACCCCCGGTTCGTCGCCGTCACTGTAGGTATAGACCACGCCAGCGCGATCCGCATATCGTTTGAGGATCGGTCCAATTGACGCATCGACCTCCGCATTCATCAGGATGACATGCTTGCCGTTGCGGATTGCCTCCAACGCTACCCGTGCTCCGAATTCCACATCGCCGGTGGTTTCGATGACTGCCTCCACGGGGCCGGCGCGGCAGATTGCGAAGGGATCATCGGTAACCGCATACTGGCTCGCGGCGATTGCAGCCTCCAGCTCCGCAGCGCTGTCTATATGTGCAAGTTCGACGACGCCGGCATCCCGATAAGCGCGCTCGGCATGCGCCACCGTGCGGTTGGAGATTGCGACCAGCCGCAAACCTGGCATGGCCGTCAGAATCTGCAAAGCGATGCCGCGCGCCATGTAACCGGCGCCGACCATGCCCACACGCACGGGATTGCCTTGTTGAAGGCGCTGCGCCAGCGCTACGTCCACGATAACCATCAGGACCTCCAGGCCAGGCCAAAAGGCGAAGACGAAAAATCCGGCCAGCTGCGGTCAGCCTGTGAGATGACGCGCACCGGGGCCGGCCACTGGATTCCAAATGCCGGATCATCGTAGCGTACGCCGCAGGCCGCCTGCGGCGCATAAGGCCGCGACGTAAAGTAAATCACCTCGGTGTCATCTACGAGCGTGAGGTAACCATGCGCGCAGCCCTCCGGTACGTATAGCAACGTAGGAATGTCGGGCCGCAACTCCACGCCAACCCAGCGACGAAATGTTGGCGAGCCGGGCCGCAAGTCCACGGCCACGTCGAAGACCGCTCCGCGCGTGCAGCGCACAATCTTTACCTCCGTATGCGGCGGCTGCTGGAAGTGCAACCCGCGCAGCGTCCCCGCGCGCGGGCTAAAACCACTGTTCACTTGCACGAATCGTCCCTGCAGCCCCTGCCGAGCGAGCTCCTGCTCGCACAGCAGCCGCGCAAAATGGCCCCGCTCGTCGTGACGCGGTTCCATTTTCAACAGGTAAACCCCGGAGACGTCGAGTTCAGAAAAGAGCATGCCATAGACCGGCAGGTACACACCGCACTCATCCTACGCTATCTGGAAGTCACGGGTTAGACAGGCCGGCGCATGACGGTACGGGCGCTGCGAGAGCGCTCTGCCTACGCCGTTTCGCCGCGTCTAGCATCATTACCACTCCGTTCGAAACACCACCCTTCCTTTTGCGCATGTCCGATGCCGTACACTGCATTTTCATGCCGCAGACGCCGCCCGCTGTTGTTGCCCATGCTCGACGTGTACACCTCCTCACCCATGTTTTGCGTCGCCTCGAAGACGATAGATGCCTCGGAGCGGCCGCGGGGCAGCGTATGACAGAATCTCCCACCTGCGCGCTTTTTGCTGACTCCGCAGGTGTGCGTACCCCCGCTTGGCCACAGCTACTCAAGCACCAACTCGATGCAAAGGGCCGCTGCTGGTGACGCCATCCGCCGCATCCACGTCTCTTTGCCACCACGGTGTGCCGACGCATGCTCGATCGACGTCACATGCAAAGCCGACACGTCTCACCGCCGACACATCGCGCTATGACCGTCTGCGTTTATTAGCAATCGAGAACAGCCGCCATCAAAGGGGCATCAACGACGATCTCGTTGCTCGCTTTGCTTGAGGTCTCGTCTTCGTCGTCGCCGGTCATGGCCGGCGTTGGCCTCCGACTGGCGCCGTGTAGCCGCGCTCAGCATGGGCGTTGGCGTACTGACGGAAGCGGCCACGAGTGCTTCATAACGAAGCCTTAAGTAGAAACGCGCTGACGGCAGCGCAGCGCTGGACAGACGGGCGCTTGTTGCGCCGGGAGGACCTTGGGCTGCTAGTCGGCACCGCGAGCCCTTAGATACTTCTGCTGTCAACCAATTGAGCCGGTGAAAGCCCACAGGCTAATCGGAATGCCGATGCGCAGCAGGCCGACGGTTGTTTTGCATCACATTTATTGTAAGCGATGACGATCGCCACAATCTCTAAGAAAAGCGCGATGAACGCGTCTGTGAGAGGCAAGACGGCTGCTCCGCGCAGAAAGTACGCGAACAAACGTTTTAACAGATGCCACGCCGCGCCTGCGTAGCATCGACCGACGTTTGCAGGCGTCGACACACCAGCAGGGGCTGGAATCGTGGCGCAAACACGTCAAGGACTAGGGCCTCGACCCCGGCGACGCGAAATCGCAATGCCCCCGCTTTCAGCCGCGCACCTCAATCGCCTCATTTAACGGCCGCGATCGCGCTGCTTGGTGAGGATTGACCAGCGGCCTCGCCAGAATGAGCAGGCCACCGGGGGCATTCCGCGCACAGCCATGGCTACTTCAGGCGGACAAAGCCTGCAACCGCTATCTTGACACCCATATGACTATGCAATGATCTGCTGCTGAACAGGATGTGCCATGTTGCACGCCTGCCCCGCCGCAGACGAGCGCTGCATGCGTGCGTAGACTGCGCGCTTACCATCCCAGAAGGCTTGGAAAGAACAAATGACAGGTAAGGTCGCCGCCGGCGTCGGCTGGATGGTGTTTTTTAAATTCATCGACCGCATCTTGGCAATCATCAGCATACTCGTGCTAGCGCGTCTGCTGTTGCCAGCCGATTTTGGCCTCGTTGCGATGGCGATGTCGGTCATTGCCATCGCAGACCTACTGACTTCTTTCAGCTTCGACGTGGCGCTCATTCAAAAACGCGAGCCCACCCGCGCACACTACGACACCGCTTGGACGCTCCACCTTTTCCTTTCCTGCAGCTGCGCACTGCTTGTCGTGGCCCTGGCATATCCAAGCGCCGTTTTCTTTCATGAGCCACGCCTACTCGAGGTCATGCTCGTGCTAGCGCTTGCATGGTTCATCGCGGGTTTCGAAAACGTTGGCATCGTCGATTTCCGCCGTCAGCTGAACTTTCGGCGAGAGTTCTACTTCCTTGCGCTGCGCAGGATCTTGTCTTTTCTGATCACGGTCACTTTGACCTTTGCAATTCGGTCATATTGGGCGCTCGTCATCGGGACCGTCGCGCATCGGCTAATCGGGGTAGTGCTCAGTTACGCCATGCATCCTTTCCGGCCACGCTTCAGCATCGCGACCGCCCGTGAATTATTCGGATTTTCATCATGGCTGCTGCTTAACAATGTGTTGGCGATTGTCCAAGACAAAGTCTCTCACTTCGTGCTTGGCAAGATGCTCGGGCCAGAGCCGCTGGGTTTATACACCGTCGGTTCCGACGTCGCGCGTTTGCCGAGCACCGATCTACTCGCACCAATTAATCGCGTTGCTTTCCCGGGGCTCTCCCGCCACAACAACGATATCGACAAACTACGGGGCGCATTTTTGGACATGACAGCAGCGACAGCCATCGTCGCGGTGCCAGCTGCTGCTGGTCTCGTCGCCGTCGCCGACCTGCTGGTCCTCGTTTTGATGGGTGAAAAATGGCTTCAGGCCGTACCCGTAATGCAGGTGCTCGCCTTCGTGTCGGTGGTCTATGGGTTTACCTCGATCACCGGGCCGACATACCTAGCGCTAGGAGAGCCGCGCATCATTACTGCATTGGCCGTCTTGCGCCTGTTGGTGCTCGCAACGCTCGTGTCCTGGTTCGTTGAGCGCGAGGGATTATTAGGTGCTGCGTACGCTGAGCTCGCCGCCATGCTTATGTCAGGGGTTGCAAGCCTGCTGTTGGTGCATTGGCGGTTACAAATTGCAGCGCGTGAGTTTGTCAGCCGCGTGTGGCGCACACTGCTCGCAAGTGGCGCAATGGCAGCAGCCGTATGGTCGTTTCAGCAGCAGTTGCCGTCGCCGACGTCCTCCCTGTCTGCCCTCCCCCTGCTGATCGCAGCTGTCATGCTCGGTGTTGCCACTTATCTTGCGATGCTCGGCTTGCTGTGGTATTTCAGCGGCCGCCCGCTAGGTGGGGAGCGCCTGCTTCTAGACCAAGCGCTTCACTGGTGGGAAAACAAACGGCCCAGGACCCCTTAACGGTTAGGCAGGCCTTTGCGATAGCTTGACGATCCTGCATCGTCGGATCACATATCACGTTGCCGCTGTTGGCCACGTTTATCCGTCCCGCCTCATGCAGCGACCGTATCCGATCGACCGGCTAGAACGCCTATTCCTCGCGCAGGCACAACGCACTCCTGAGAACGTAGCGCTTCTGACAGAAAGCGGACCGATCACTTACGCGGAGCTGGCGCGGCGCAGTGCAGCCATCGGTGCAGCCTTGCAAAAGCAGCTGGCTTCACCCGGTGCGATGGTATTGCTTTACTTGAACCGGTGCGCGCATTGGGTCGCCGCCGTGCTTGGTGCTTTGCGTGCTGGCGCGACGGTGTTGCCAGTCCCAATCAACTTTCCGCCTCGCAGGTTATTGGCCATTGTCGAAGCGGCAAAGCCGGCTGCCGTTTTACATGCAGGCACCCTGCCAGAGCAACTAGTAATCCCTACGCCCACGCTTGATGTCACAGCCGTGCCGCTTGCTATAGAAACCGCTGAGTGCCGTGTGCACGAAGAAGGGTTAACGGTCGACCAGCCAGCCTTCGTTTTGGCCTCCTCCGGTTCGACCGGCGTGCCGAAACTGATTGTCCGCAGCCACCGCTCCTTCCTGCATCGCCTGCAGTGGACTTGGCAGACGCATCCTTTCGGACCAGACGACGTCGGATGCCACAAGGCGCCGGTCAACACGACGCATGGAATCTATGAATTGTTCGAGCCGCTGCTTGCCGGTGCCCGCGCCGTTGTGTGCTCGGAAGATGAAGCGCGCAACCTGCTGCGGTTCTGGCAGATTGTGCGCGCTCAGCACGTGACACGCCTGCTGCTGGTGCCAAGCGCCATAAAAGCAAGTCTTGACCTGCCGGACTTCCACGCCCCCGAATTGCGTGTGCTGGTCTTGATGGGAGAATACCTGCCGATGTCACTGGCGCGGCGTATCGTCAACGCCTTGCCAGCCACCACGCAGGTTTACTCGATTTATGGCAGCACTGAGGCCAGTTCAATCTTGGTATGTGATCTTCGTGCCATCGATCTGACGGCGCAGGATTTGCCCCTTGGTCGCCCGCTTTCGGCGGCCATTCAGGTCCGTATCCTTGACGCATCGCTGCGGCCCGTCCCCGCCGGTGAGCTGGGACGGCTGTACGTCGCCGGTCCGGCCCTTTTCAACGGTTATCTTGGTCAGCCTGATCTGACCGCGCGTGTGTTGCTACGCGACCCACACACCGGGGTTACGCTGTACGACACCCGCGATGATGTGCGAGCGGCGGAAGACGGCAACCTCTACTTCGTTGGCCGCGCCGACGACACGGTCAAGATCCGCGGTTTCCGCGTTGAGCTAGCCGAAGTCGAGCGCACGATCGCCGCCTCCCCGGGAGTTACGCAGGCTGCCGTGGTGGTCGATGGTGAGGCAGGCCAAGAAGCTGTGCTCATCGGCTTCTATAGCCCCGCGTCAGTGCCGGTCACGGACGTCTACCGGACGCTGCGGCAGCGCTTGGCTCCCCAGATGGTGCCGGCAGCGCTGTACGCCGTAGATAGCTTCCCCCAAACCGATCGCGGCAAGCTAGACCGCCAACGCTTGCTTGCCGAGCTGCGTGCTAAACGCGCGGGGCCCGTGGCCGCCATTGACTTGTCGCCTTTCGAAGGCCGCATTGCCGAGCTGTGGGAAGATGTCCTCGGACACCGCAATTTTGGCCGCGACAGTAGCTTTTTCGAGGTGGGCGGCACTTCGCTAACCGTAGCTGCCCTCGTGTTTCGCCTGCGCGAGGCGTTCGGGCTGGCGCGCGAGCAACTGACAGAGGGATTCGCCTACGAGCATCCGACGCTGGTGGCAATGGCTTCGGCGCTTGCTCGCGCTGAGCACCCGTCAGCTGGCGCCAAAAAATCAGTCTCCTCGCTGCTGATCACCCTGCGCCGCGCCACAGATCCTCGCCTGCCGCCGCTGTTCTGCGTGGCATCTGCCGGGGGCACAGTTGGCGCTTACCGCAAGCTGGCTGAGCGCATAGAGTATGCGGGTGAGATCCTTGGCATTCGGGACCCGTACATTACGGGGGAGCGCGATCCAACCGAACCGTTCGGATGCTGGGTCGAGCGATACGTGCAGGCCATTTGCGCGCGCATTCCGAAAGGACCGTATTTGATCGTCGCGTACTCGTCGGCCGGCGCCTTCGGCTATGAAATTGCGCGGCGATTGCGAGCGGTGGGCGCGCCGGTTGGTCTGCTGGCACTGATTGATCCGCTGGGTATCGATGCTCGCGCCTGGTGGCGTTGCGGCTGGTGGATCTGGCGAGCCGCCCTCGGGCGCCGGGGCGCACGCGTACTAGCGCGCTGGCTGAGCATGCTCGGTGCACCGTTCGCGTCGCGAACAAGCAACGCCGCCAGCGGCAAGGAATTCGTTCTGTCAGCAGCACACTGGGAAGAGCTTGCGCAGCGAGCCACTACCGCGCGGGGCCACCTGCTGGCCCTGGCCGCTTTGCTGGAGCTAAACAGCGGTTTGCCACTTGATCTATCCGATTGCGAACTACCCGCAGACCAGAAAGACGCTCCGCTGCGCGCGCTGCAACATCGCCTTGCTCGCGTGATTCCAGGAATAGACCCCGCCACCGTGCGTCGCATCGCGATCCAATACGAGCTGCAGGCCCAGGCCCAGCGCGCGTACCTTCTTCAGCCCCTGGACGCACCGACGCTGCTCGTTGAGCCGATGACACCGTACGCCGGCCTACTGGCGGCGCATCTGCGCCACTACATAAGAAACCTGCGCGCCATTCGATTGCCCTTAGGTTCTCCGGACACCCGGGCCGCAGCGCTGCTGAGGCGATTCGGCCCCCTAGCGTCCCATTTCTTTAGCATGCGTGACGACGTGTTCACGGGCCATCTTGCACGCGCACTTGACCAAGCCCTATCGGACCTTGTTCCGCTGCAGGGCGCGGCGATTGCGGAACTTGCCCCCGCACCGACTGCCGCATGACCAAACCGCTGCCGCGGAGAAAAGCCGCGGCCCCCATCGCAAGCTTAAGAGCGGCCACGTAGCTTGCGCGCGGTCTGTAAGAGTCGCTCACCCAGCATCGCCCTCAGCATTCTGTGCAGACGCCGCCGCTGCAACGCGTGGCGCAGTGCCGGCGCGTCGCCGACCGCCACGGCGATCAGCGTCGGACTGCTCCGATCGAAAGCGGCCCGCACGTGAGTCTCGATATCTGCTCCGGTGGCGTGCGCATAGGCACAGCCTACCGCGTCGGCCATCGCGGCATAGTCAAATGGCGATAACTCTGTTGCATACGCGTGTCCATGCGTGAGCAGCTGCTCCAGCCGGATGAGCCCCAGCGCGCCGTCGGCCAACACGATAACCGGCAGTGCCAGCCGATGCGCAACGGCTGTCCGCAGTTCCATGCCGCTGATGGCGAAACCGCCGTCTCCAAGTAGGGCTACTACGGGCGCCTGCGGTCGCGCCAGCTTCACACCGATTGCCGCAGGCAGCGCGAAAGCCATCGATTGGAAATCGGTCGGAAACAGCAGGCTGCGTGGCTGTAAAACGATGAAATGGCGGCGCGCCAACAGCTGATGCATGCCGGAGTCCACTACTAAGTAGCCGTCGACGGGGATGGCTCGCCGCAGGGCGGTAAAAAACTCCTTCGCTGTGCCGCCCCCGATGCGTGCATCAGAAGGTCCGCCGCAGCGCCGGTCCTGCAGGCGCGCGCGCAATTGCTGCGCCTGTGCGCGATCGAAGCCACGCGGTGCGCTTCCGTCCTTGTGCAACTGCGCCAGTAATGCCTGCAGAAACGCCCGGCTCGTGGATTGCACGGAGTACCGCGCCTGCGGTGGCAGCGCAAGCACAGCCGTTGAGACGTCAACCCGTACCAGCCTTTCAGGCGGCAGTTTGAGCCGGAAACCCAATGTGCCGGCTTCCGACAGTGCTGCGCCGAGTACCACAACGACATCGCACGCCGCGATGATGCCGTTGACGGCGTCTACATCGCCGGTCGCATCCAGTGGCAGCACGCGTTCGTCGTCTTCGGGCAGCGCGCCGCGCCCCGACGGCGTAGTCGCCACAACGGCGCCCAGCGCTTCGACCGCCCGCCGCAATTCGACCACGGCGTCCAAGGCCCCCTGGCCAACATAGAAGAAGGGCCGCTTAGCAGCAGCGCAGAACTTGACTGCCGCGTCGTCGATTTTGGTTTCATAACTTTGCTCCGCAACCTCTGCGTCGGGCGCTGGCATATCGCAGGACATGCTCTCGGTCAGAGCGCCTGTCGCCACTTGCAGTAAGACAGGCCCAGGCTCGCCGTGGCGCGCTAACCTGCAAGCGCGCCGTACCGCATCCTTGATGCAGGCAGCCGATGTCGCGTCGATGACAGCCTTAATGACCGGCCGCGCCATAGCCGCCTGATCAATCGCCTGCGAGCGCCGGCGTCCGCGAGGACAAAGCGGTGGCGCGCCAGTCAGAAGTACCAGGCCGGCGCCGTCAAGATAAGCTTCCGGAACAGCTGCCAACGCAAACGAAAAGCCCGGCCCCGGAATTGTGCTGACGGCCGCCAGTCGGCCGCTGGCGCGGAAATAACCCTGCGCCATGAAACAGGCCGCCAGCTCCTGTGTTGCGGTAATTGTTCTCAGTCCGCTGCGGCGCAGCGCTTCATAAAACGGCACCGTCTGCGTGCCGGGCACCCCAAAAACCGCCTCAATTCCGGCCTCAACCAGCGCCGCACAAAGCGCCTCGGCCCCGTTCAACGCAGCGCTCATCGAGGTGCTGCCGATGTCAGCTCAAGCGGCTGCGGCTGCGCCAAGAAGGAAAATGGAACCCGAGAGATCACGAGCCTGCGCTTGCCACGCTCGGTGCGCGGAATATCATCGACGAGGATCACATTAATCTCTGCTTCAAAGCCGATTGCCTCAACGACCCGCCGCGTAAGCACCTGGCGCGCCTCCGCGGTCAAGCCGCCTGGCGCGACGACGCGCGCAATAAAGCGGCGCACCTCAAGTTGCTCCAGCTGTATCGCTTCCAGCCCAGGCACCTGCTCGACGCCGAACAGACCGTGCCGAAAAGCGCGCCAACCTCCCTCGGGCGTCGAGATGATGTCCTGCGTTCTGCCACCGATCTCCCGCAGCATCGCGTGCGCCCGGCCGCACGGGCACCGGTCATGGCGGCGGATAGCGAAGTCGCCAGTACAATACCGAATCAGCGGTTGCGCGAAGTTCTCCAGGCAGGTGCCCACGATTTCCCCCGGCTCGCCCTCTGGTGCCTCTTGGTTACCCCGCAGAACCTCTACCGCTACGATCTCCTCTGGGATGTGATAGCCGTGCCGCTCGCATTCGGCCGCCGCCGCCACGTGCTCGCCTAGGCCGTACCAATCGAAGACATCGCAACCGAGCACTCGCCGTGCCCGCTCGCGTTGCGCTTCATATAGCACCTCTGCATTGGTGACCACGACGCGCGGCCGAAAGCGCTCATCGCCGGTCTGCTCCACGTAGCGAACGAACAGGTCCAGATGCGACGGATACGCCCACAGCACGTCGGCCCGAAATTGCACCGCAAGGCTCACAAAACGCTCTAGGGTATCGCGTGTAAGTAGACGGGTATTAAACGTTCGGATCCGTCTGCGCCAGTCGTCCCAGTAAAAGCGGTTTGCGAGCTTGCCCTCCAGCGGAAAGTACAGGGCTGCGCATCGGTCGCCTTCACGATAGCCCGCTGCATCATAGTGACGTCGCACAGCCGCGAATTCCATATTCATGCAGCGTTGGGATAGCCAGAAGTAACGCCGCTCACCAGTCGAGCCTCCTGATTGGCCCAGGATTGGCGCATGGCGCTCGAATTCGTCCGACTTGAGATCCTCGAAACGCTCCTGAAGCACCTCACGCGTAAGAATCGGGATCTTTGGGAGGTCTGCGACGCCACGGATCTCGCGCGGGTCCAGGCGCTCGCGTGCAAACAGCTCGCGGTAGTACGGTACGTGTTTGGCAACGTATTGGATCAGCCGCCGCACTTTAGCGTCGGCCAACTCACGCAAGCGCTCTGGTGGCCAGTATTCGCTGGCCCGCATCTCGCGAATCGCCTCCCGTAGTCCGCGCGGTGCTGGTGCGAGAAAGCGCGGTGCGAACGTAAGACCAAAGCTGATCCAACTGCGGAAGCGCTCTAGCTCGCTCAGCCAACGATCTACCGCCATCGCAGTCATGTCCCCACCGCGAGCGCGAGCGTCGCCGCGAGAACGCGCTCCACCTCCCTGAGCGTGACCCGTCGTAGCATGCGTGCCGGCCATGCCAGCCGCGGTGAATCGCGCAAACGGCGTTCGGCGCGCTGCAGCAGTCGCAGCGCTGCCGCAGACGGTGCGGCCAGCCGCGCCGGCAGTAACCCCTCGGGGCGCTCACCATCCGCGTAGGCCGCCTCACACGCCGCAATCAGCTGCCACGCCATCCGCTCCGCCACGTCAGCGATAGAGCCCCTAGCAGTCCTGGCGCGTTCAATTGCCACGGCCACGCGTGGCAAAAAATACTGGCGCAGCAGCCGCTTGAGCTCATCGGCCGTAACGCCCGCCATGGCAATGAGCGTTGATCCAAGGACGCCGCCGGCGCTGGCGACGAAATCCGGGATGACCAGCACCTCACGTGCCCGCAGGCGTTGCTCCACCTCGGCAGAAAATGGAAGGTTTGCGCCGCATATAACTGCGCGCACCTGCAGCCGGTCTGCGTCAACGACACTTAGCGCGTCGGTTCCAGCGCACAGCAGTAGCGCGTCACACGCGACGTCGAGCAGCGCGTCACGCGGAGCGCAACCTGCAGTGAACGCATCGCCACGCTGCTCAGAATCCCGCAGCAGCGCAGACACCTCCAGACCTTTTGGGTCGACAACAGCCCCCGCAAGCGTGGACAGGGCCACGACACGGGCGCCCGTGGCTGCCAGGGCGCCTGCCGCGGCGCGGCCAACCGTACCGACTCCTTGAATCGCGACGCGTGCCCGCGCGAGCGGAATCTCAAGCGCTTGCAAGGCTGCTTCTGTGGCCAAAGCGACCGTCCAGCCAGCAGCCGTTCCGCTTGATACGTGGACATTTTCAACGGGCGGCTTAGCCCTCGACGCACCCGGTGCACCGCCACCGAGTCCGGCCGCGTAGCGAACCCACGCGATATCCTGCTCAGTCGTTCCCATGTCTGCTCCATGTGACCAGACGCCGGAACGCAGCAGTGCGGCGGCGCCGCGACCGAACGCTTGCAAGCGCACCAGCCGATCTTCCTGGCGCGCATCCGCCGGCATGATGATCCCCCCCTTTGCGCCGCCTGCTGCCAGACCGGCGAAGCCACACTTCAGGGTCATGACGCGAGCAATGCGCTCAATCTCCTCCAGTGTCACCGAAGGCCCGGCGCGAATGCCCCCACAGCTGCGTCCGGCAACGATACGGTCGATCGCGACAAAACCTAGTGGGTCGCCCTTATCATCGAAGATTGTCCAGGAGCCTGTCGCCGCCGATAAGGCGGACGGAGCCACAGGCACGCCTGTGCGCGACTTCATCGATCGCTGCGCGCCATCCGCGTTTCCTCGCAGCGCCGGCCCATTTCACATTCGCTCGTCATCATAGCCTGCCTTGACGTTTGCCGCCTGTCAGAAGGGGTACCGTTCGATGTCACGCTTCCATGCTGTGGATCCATTATCGCGCTTCGAAGCCCGGCTCAAGTCGCAAGGATCAGGTAACGCTGTCGACGCTTCCACATCACTTGCCCGCAGCCTGTGAGTCGCTGACCGGGTTTACCGAGCCGCGCCGCCCCTCGCCTGCAGCTTTCAAGCCTGGGCAAGCGGGTTGCGCACGAGATTGGCTGCTAACCTCACATGAGCGGGAACTGCCGCGCAGAAGCGAAAGAAGCGAACGCGTTCAAATCCACCCCTCTCCGCTGCACACTGGCTTTATCGCGCAAAACGACCCTTAACTGGGTCGCAGCGGCCGGGCATCGCACAGGTGGCAGCAAGCGAGCCCCTTCCCTTACCCCTCCGACGCCCCGAGCACTTGGGTGCCGGATTGCGCCAACGCTCAGCTGCGGCTACTTACGGAAAATCGGATTCTTCAATACTCCGGCAAGGAGCCAAGCCTCTAGATGGCGTCATGCCAGCCCATCGCCGCGCCGTCGCCAGGTACCGTGCCTCGATGTCACCATTCCAGCACCCGCGAATACCAGTACACTAGCTGACATTGCCGCGCTCGCCGCCTTGCCGGTGCCCGATGCGGACCCGTGGTGACCACAGCCCGGGCATCGCAGCCATCTAAGCCTACGCACGCCAGCTATGCCGTGACTCGCCTCGGCCGCGCACGACGAACACCGCGCAAGCCCCAACCCGCGTGCTCCTTATCTCGATCTCTCGCGCCAACGATTCAAGCAGTGCGAACCTGCACGAGCCAGGCAGCACAAGCGCCGGATCCTTCGGCATCAGGGCTTAGACAGCCACATCTGGACTCCGCCCGCACCGCTGTACGCCATAATGAACGCGATGACGCCATATTCAAACAGCGGCACAGCCATCACTCCGAACGCTGGCCAGTCGCTCGTGTCAACCAGCGCCGCTAGCACTTGTGCAAGGCCCGCGCACGGCGTCCATACATTTGCGACCGGATCACATTCAAGCCACGTGTTCGCATTCAGCAGCGCGATGACGTTGCCGGTTAAGCGCTTGCAAACCATCACACCCGCGCCGTAAGTCGGCCCTAGCCGGTACGGCGCAGTCGCACGATTGATCACTGCCCCCGACGCGCTGACCACCCCGTTTGACGTTCCAGCACCGATCCAGACGGCCTTGTGACGCGGACTGTAATGCGCAAACCACGCGCCGTTGACGGCGTTGACAAGCGTAGAAGACAGGACCGTGAACGTATCGCGGTTAGGGTTGTAGCCGACCACTTTACCGTATGCATCGTACTCCTGTTGGACAATGAGCATCTCGTTGCGCTCGGGACACCCCTCAATCGCGTCTAGAGACGCGTTGTCTTGACACTGGCAAGACACATCGCTCGTCGCCCACATGCCAGCTCCGTCCCAGCGGCGCAGCGCACGCGTATGGTAGGGTCGCCGATACAGCTTGTGATTGGTACTATCCCAAGTGGCGTGTTCCCACCCGTGGACATCCGGTACGCGCGCCCCGTGCCGCGTCCCACGGTCTACCCATGTGTTGCTCGGCTCGTCGTACTCAAAGACATGCAGAATCTGCGGATCATTATGATCCCCTCCGACAAAATATATTTTTCCTCCCACGGGATCACGCGCCAGCTTGGTTGCGTAGCCAGTTTTCACGCCGCTGTGGGGGCCGCCACAGCAAAGGTCTCAACCCGCCGGGAGTGGCGACATCTGCGCCCACGTTCCGCGCGCCATCGAAGATGTCATGACGCTTCGTGCGGTCGGAGCTCGGACGGTGATGACCGTAGTTGCAGAACGCAGAGTACTCACATCAATACCTTTCTCGCCATTGGATTGAGCACCGCCAGACGTTTCAAGCGAGTTCGGCGCCCTTTAATAGATAAACAGCCTGTCATTTACAACGTTAACATCTACCCTACACTGACCGGCTCCACTTGCCCCCCGGCCCCTCGAACCGCTAAGCCGCCTCGCCCGTCAGTCCTCATAGGGGATGTCAGTCCGCCACATGCCCATCGGCGAGCTGTGATCTTTCTGGGACTTATGATGTCCTTCCTCCGCTATGTTGCTTCGCCATTACAGGCTGCGCAGGAGTAGTTGCTGGGACTTTTGCAATTTGGTCGACTTTGCGCGTGTTTAATCAGACATGCGTGGATGCTGACTTAAGACACGTCGCTCCGTCCCATCCAGCTGCCCGAGGCATTTCGCTTTCGCGCAACGACATGCAAAGCGGGCCCCGCGCAACGCAGGCGCGTCGCCAACGTCAACGTCCCAAGCGAGGTCCGAGCCAGACCGCCCCACACGGCCTTAAACGCGCCTGCTAGATCACTTTTTAACGTCGACCCACCAGTGGATTTTGTCTAAACCTTTCCTGCCTAGCTTGCACAGCGCCGCCTGCCCCCTATGTACCTAACTTTGACCCAGGCCTTCCACTCAAGGCGCTTCGGGTTTTTGCATTACCGTCTTTTACCAATCGCGAAACCTACAGCTAGCCAGACCACATGCGGGACTGTCCGTCGATCTGTTAAGCCATGACGACTGAGATTTACTTTCCGCTGCGACCTTCTTGAGCGCGCACTACTGCGCCGATTGAGACAGTGCCTTTGACGCTGTCCGGGTAAATAACGTCACAGGTCATCTCTAGTGCGCACATCGCTAATCCTTTTGCGGCTAGCGCATGCACATACCGGTACCGCTAATCGCGATAGCTGACACTCGTGCCGCCGCCGGCCTAACTCACTAGGCTTGATATTCTCGCTTCATTAAAGCGCTTACGCTGCTTTGCCCCAAGCGGCGCCCAGCCTTCAGTGTCACGCCCCATTGATGCCCGCCGCTGCAACCGTTTCCCGCTCAACCCGGTATTCGCACCTGGCTGGCGGCGCCGTCTGCGCAGTAGGAACGCCCGCTGCATGAAGGCAAGGGGCATCATCTGCATGTCTGCCACGGGCGGCCTTCCAAAGGCCGGCTGTGCAGCATTCCGCGTAGCCTCTGCGGCCGTCAACCTTCTTCTTGAACCTTTTGCGCGCTGCCTCCAAGCACCGCGCCCCTCCGTTGCACCGCCAATAGCTGCTCCAAGCGAGCCAATCGTGCACCCGCGCTGACATTCACCACGACGGCCTGCTTCAGCGCCTGGTGACGCCTGCTAGACGACCACCACACCTGTTGCTTATCCCGAGCGTCCCCGCAGGCTGCACTAAAAACCTCTTTCGTCGGCTATTGCTCCCCAGCCCCGAACGCCATCGCGCTCTGGGATCTATTCACGCCCCGCACGAGGCGAAAGCTGCGGCAATCCGGCCTAGCAACATGGCCGCACAACCGCCTTTTGGCCGTCCGTAACAAATATTCGGTCGGCTGACGAATACGGCCCCCCTGGCCGGTTTATTTAGCGCACTGAACACCCTCCACCGTAAGCATCCATCGTCACCGCACCTTTTGCGGAACCTTCATCTCTGCAAGCATCCGCTTACTAGCCCGAGTCCATCCCTTAGAACGCAGCGCCTAGCCACCTGACCATAAAGTCTTATCTTTATCACTTTTTGTCGCCACCTTGCGTTCCCTGTGTCTCGCAGAGAGCATCTTGCGCTTCAACACACAGCCTCGCTGCCTCATGCTGAAGAGCGCGAGCGCGCGATGCTCCCCCTGCCAAGCGCATGCCCCACCTTTTGGATAGCACTACCCTACTGCGCTCCTCTCGACGACCCGTCGCTCACAGGATGCGTCTGCTTTCTTCGGCCCTCACGGCGCATATCTCTTAAAGCCAACATCAGCGGCACCGTATGAAACCCTCGAAAAGGCACAGACAATGATTCCGCACCGGCATACAAGTCGCGGATGTCCCGCGTTAGTCCATCTAATCCTTTCTCTTTCAGCGCACGCGCAAGGAGCTGAAATTCAAAATGCCGTCGCCCATATCGAATTAATCTCTTCCAGTATCGAAGCCAGTCGCGCGGATGCGTAATGCTAAAAGACGCAAACAAGAAAGAGGCTTCCGGGCACACCACAATTCGCTCAGGATTCCACACACCGCGCGGCTCTAAATCCCATTTAATGAGGGCGCCTAGAAGTCCGTCATCTCCCTCTAGCCCAAGCGGTAAACGCACGTGCCGCGTCTGCAACTGCGCGACGAAGGCACCGCGCAGCGCGTATAGGTTGGCGACGAACTCGCGCTGTTTTATTAGTTTTGACGCATCTCGCTTGCGACTACGCCCGGAACCCGGTATTGCAGCGGCCGCATACGCACGATCTTCTCGTGATAATGCGTGCGCAAGTACGGTCAAAGAGCCAGGGGCGATGCGAGCGTCGCCATTCATGAAAAAATAGACAGGACACCCAGGGCATAAAGCCGGCACGATTTCGTGAATAAAATGATTCCACGCATTGTTCTTGTCCGCCAATGAAAGCGAAACCAAGGTAACGAAGGCGTGACTTCGAGCATAGTCCCGGACAATGTCCTCGGTCCGGTCGGTGCAACCGTTTGCCATCACGAAGATCTTCAATGGCTTTGCGGGCTCACCGTGCACAAGGCTGTCGAGGCAAGCCCGGATCTGCCGCTCCTCGTTTGTGGGCCAACACCATCACAGGCCAATCAGCTGCGGTCGTCATGTTCCACCGGGGGTTAATGCGAGCCCTTAATATCCAATCGGATATTTAAGCAAGTACCTCGACGGGCTCCGGGTGACTAAGAAACCGCAGCGGGCTTGCCGTGTAACCATACGCACCGGACTGCGCAACCACGATTAAATCGCCTTCTTCGGCCCGCCCTAGCTCAACTCGATCTCCGAGCAGATCAAGCGGCGTACAAAGCGGCCCGACGACGTTGACTGTCTCGCGCGGTGCCCCGTATACGCGGCGGCCGTTGCACAGCGGATAATTCCTGCGGATGACTTGGCCAAAGTTGCCCGAGGCGGCCAAATGGTGGTGCATGCCGCCATCCGTAATTAAAAAGGTTTCGCCGCGCGACACCTTCCGATCCAGCACCCGGCAAACGTAGATACCTGCCTCCCCGACAAGATATCGCCCTAATTCGATGACCAGGCGAGCAGCAGGCAACTCGCGTTGCGCGCGTGCGGCAAGCGCCGCCATCGCCTCGGCGACAGCCGGCAGGTCCAGCGCCGTGTCACCTGCAAAATAAGGAATACCAAACCCTCCCCCAAGGTTCAGGACCTTCACCGGCGCCGGAGCATAAGCAGCTAAACGCAGCGCCAATTCGTACGCTTTATTTTGCGCCTCGCAGATTGCTGCGGCGCGCAGGTTTTGCGACCCAGAGAAGATGTGAAAACCCTCAAACGCCAACCCGCAGCGGCCAATCTCCGCGAGCGCCTCCGGCACTTGTTCAGCGTCAATGCCGAACTGTTTCGGGCCGCCGCCCATTTTCATGCCGGAGGCTTTCAACTCGAAGTCTGGATTTACACGCACCGCCACCCGTGCCGGGTATCCTAAGCGGGCAGAGATACCCTCTAGCAAACGGATCTCTCGCAAGGATTCGACATTGATCAGGATGCCAGCAGCCACTGCCGCTTCCAGCTCCTCGGCGCGCTTGCCCGGTCCAGCAAAGCTAATCTCCGTCGACGGCATGCCGGCATTCAGTGCCACCCGCAATTCCCCAAGCGATGCGACATCAAACCCATCGACCACGCCAGCCATAAATGCGACCAACGCTGGCATCGGGTTTGCTTTCACCGCGTAATGCAGCGAAAACATCCCTTGCAGCACCTCCCGCACTTTTTGTACACGCGCATGGATCAAGCCGCGGTCGTACGCGTAAAAAGGTGTTCTCCCGACCCGCGCCGCCAAGTGCGCCACTGGCACCCCGCCAACGAGCAATTCGTCATGCTCTACCGGAAACGCGGCGAAAAGCCTTCGTTCCGGATTCATGGCATCTCCTCTTGCTGGAGCTGCGCCGCCAGTGCTTTACGGTCGATCTTGCCGTTCGGGTTACGCGGCAGTGGGCCAGCGCGGATTTCAATGTGCAGCGGAACCATGTAGCTCGGCAACCGTTCTCGACACGCCGTCAGCAGCTGCTCAACCGACAACGGCACACCATCGCGCGGTGTCGCAACCAGCGCGATCGATTGCCCAAGCGTCTCGTGGGGCACACCAAAGGCTGCGCATTCGCTTACTAGCTGGGTGCTGTACACCACTTCTTCCACCTCGGTCGGGCTGACCCGGTAGCCAGATGTTTTGATCATCTCGTCGCGCCGCCCAATAAAGTAAAGGAAGCCTTCTTCGTCCATGCGCACGGTGTCGCCGGAGAAGACGGCAATCTCAGGCAGCACCAGCCCCCCCACCCGTCCTGGCAACGGCCGGAAACGCTCGGCGGTCCGCTCCGGGTCATTCCAGTAGCCCATGGCGACTAGGGCGCCACGCTGCACAAGCTCCCCCGGCTCATTGGGCCCGCACGGGGTGCCGTCTTCCCGCAGCACCAGGATTTCCGCGTTCGGGATGGCTTTTCCAATCGAATCGGGCCTTCGCTCTACTTCTTCGGGCGGCAGGTAGGTGGCGCGGAACGCCTCGGTTAAGCCGTACATTAAGAACACTTTGGTCTTCGGCAGCGCTGCACGCAATTGCAGCAACGTCGCCCGCGGCATACGGCCGCCCGTGTTCGCAATGTAGCGCAGGTGCTCGGTAACCGTGGTTGGCCACTTCAGCTGAGTCAGCTGAATCCACAGCGGCGGTACCGCGGTCAGCCCCGTCACCCGCTCGCGCACCAGCGCATTTAACACGTCTTTGGGCAGTAAATAATTGAGTAGCACGACACGGGCGCCGACATGGAAAGCGGTAGTCAGTTGGCTGAAGCCCGCATCAAACGACAGAGGCAGCGCAGCCAGCAGCACGTCCTCATTGTGGTTCTCCAGATAACTTGCCACGCTGTGCGCCCCCGCCACCATGTTCCGGTGGGACAGCACGACACCTTTCGGTTTGCCGGTGCTTCCAGAGGTATACAAAATGGCCACCATGTCCATGTCGATCACGCGGTGCCAAGGCGCGGCTGGTGCCTCCCGCAGCGTCTGCCATAAGTGCACCGCAACTTTCGGTGGCTCTTCCTGCAGCGCAGGACCGTCGGTCAGCACAAGGTGTCGAAGATCCTCACAGTGGGTGAGCTCGTCCCGCAGCAACATCAAGCGCTCCGGCGAGGTCACCAGCAGGCGCACGTTGCAATCGCGCAGAATGTGCCCGACTTGCCCAGGCTTCAGTAACGGATTGATGGGAACGAATACGGCGCCATAAGCCGCTGTCCCAAAGGCCGCGATGACAGTTTCGAAGCGTTTTTCCAGGTAAATTCCGACGCGCTCCCCGCGCCCGAGCCCAAATGCCCGCATGGCGCTAGCAAATTGCTGCACGGCGTTAGCAAGCGTCTCGTAAGACAGTGCGGCTCCGTCGTAGCGCAGAGCGCACGCCTGCGGCTGATTTGTCGCGGACTTGAAAATCAGATCGTGCAACAACACCGTCATGGCCTGCTCGTGGGGCGATGGGTAACCCCCTCGACCGCCGTCCCCGCTGTCTGCCGCGGTCTCGCCCTTAGAATACCGGCAACGTGAAGCGGCATCCGCCGGGCTGACGAGGAACCATCCGTGACATATGTGCAAGAAGTGGTCAGCGTGCTAGACCGAGTGCTGAACCTTAAGGGGCGCAGCGCCCACTTTACCGAGGACACGCCCCTGTTGGGCCACCTGCCGGAGCTGGACTCGATGGCGGTAGCAGCCGTGCTGACGGCGTTAGAGGAGCGCTTCGGCATCATTGTGGAGGACGACGAAATCGACGGGCGAACTTTTGCCACAGTCGGCACACTGGCCGAGTACGTTCGCTCCAAAGTTGCCGCTTGAGCTTGCCTACTGCGCCGCGCGTCGACGCTTTCTTGCTGTATGCAGGCGACGGCAGCCATCGGTTTTGCCTTCTGCATGCACCGCCGGCCGGACAGATGTGCCGCGGTGGAATTCTGGTGGTCCCCCCTTTCGCGGAGGAACTAAACAAATCGCGCCGCGTCATTTCATGTACCGCGCGCCGTCTAGCTGCACACGGCTGGTTCGTGTTGCAAATTGATCTGCACGGCTGCGGCGATAGTGCCGGCGATTTTGCTGACGCACGCTGGCAGACATGGCGAGCGGACGTCGCGCTTGCGGCCAAGTGGTTTGCGGCGCGTAACATTCGCCTTTCTTGGCTGTGGGGCATTCGGCTAGGTGCAATACTCGCCACCGATGCCCTGCCGCAACAGGCGATGCCGCCAGGCTTGTTGTTCTGGCAGCCGGTCACCAGTGGTAAGCAATATCTTGCCCAGTTTCTGCGCTTGAAAGCCACAGAGCGCAGGCTCGCGCAAGACGGTGACGCCACCACCACTGCTTCGCTACGTGCGCAGCTGGCAGCCGGCGAAACGCTCGAGATCGGCGGATATCTGCTGCATCCAGAGCTGGCGCATGCGATCGAAGCCGCCACGCTGGCGGTACCGGCCGGTTATCGCGGTGAGATCTGCTGGATTGAGATCGCTGACGCCGAGGGTCGCGCGCTCAGCCCGGCAGCACAAGCCACGATCGAACGTTTGCAAGCGCAGGGCTGCCGGCTGCAAACGCGCACGGTAAGCGCGGCAGCGTTCTGGCAAGCGGTGGAGATTGAGGACTGTCCGGCTTTGACGGAGTCAACTGTGCGCATGCTTGCCGCTGCCCATCCAGAGGACGCACGATGATCGTGCAGGAGCGTCCGCTGCTGTTCGATTGCGAAGGTGAGAAACTGGTCGGCATGCTCACCGAGCCCCAGCCTGCGCACGAGGTCGGCGTCGTCGTCGTTGTGGGGGGGCCGCAGTACCGTGTCGGCAGCCACCGACAATTCGTCCTGCTGGCGCGTGCGCTGGCCCAACACGGCATCGCCTGTCTGCGCTTTGATTACCGTGGCATGGGCGACAGCAGCGGCGCACAGCGCACGTTTGAGGATGTGGATGCCGACATCGCATCCGCTGTCGCAACCCTGCGTGCGCATGTGCCGTCTGTGCGACGGGTGGTGCTCTGGGGCCTATGCGATGGCGCGTCGGCATCGCTGATGGCCGCGCGCACGCAACCCGATCTCGCGGGCCTCGTTGCGCTGAACCCGTGGGTACGCGACCACGCTACATTCGATGAGACCCTGCTGAAACACTATTACACAGAGCGCTTGCGTAGCGTCGATTTCTGGCGCAAGGCGCTCACCGGCCGTCTTCAGTATCGCGCTGCTTTTAGCGAGTTTTTTGCCAGACTGCGACGGCGGCTTGGCGGAGAGACCATGTTCGCGCCCAAGACCCAGGCACTTCGCTTTCAGGAGCGGATGCTGCTTGGTCTGCAGCGCCTGCGTGGGCCGATGCTGCTTATTCTGAGCGGGCGCGATCTGACTGCGCGCGAGTTCGAATCGTTCACGGCGGCGGACCCCCGCTGGCGGTCGTTGCTCACCGACGCCTCACGCTGCCTCGTGCGACGTCTGCCGACCGCTGACCATACTTTTTCCGATGCCGCCAATCGGGCGGAAGTGGAGCGCCACACCATTGAATTTCTGCGCTCGCTAATCGAAGGCCAGCCATGTACCGAAGCGTCACCGCAGATACGATGATTCGCTGGGCTTGCCAGCCTATCGATCATTTGCGCGTTCTGGCCGCAGACTGGGACCGCCTTGCCGTTGAGACGGCTCCCCATGCGCCATTTTTGCGCACGGCCTTTGTGTTGCCGTTGCTGAACCATTTTGGTACCGGTCAGGAGCGTGTGCTGTTGGCTCGCGAGGGGACGCAACTCGTTGCCATGGCCGTGGTGCAGAAAACCACCTTCGCCACTTGGCAGACCTTCCAGCCCTCCCAGGCGCCGCTGGGCGCCTTTGTGGTACGGCGTGGCAGCGATTGGGGCAGGTTGCTACCTGGTGCCCTCGCCGCACTGCCCGGCCTAGCGCTATCGCTGGGCATCACGCAGCAGGACCCGCTTGTAATACCTCGCCCGGCAGACAGCGGTCGTCTTCACACGCTTGACTACATTGAGACTGCCTGGATCGACCTCGATGGCACGTTTACGGCGTACTGGGAAAGGCGCGGCAAGAACCTGCGCCATAACATACGCCGGCAGCATGCGAAGCTCGCTGAGCAGCGGATCGCCATGCGGCTCGAGACGCTGACCGCGGCAACCGACGTGCTGCCCGCGCTACAGGACTACGGCAGGTTGGAATCGGCCGGCTGGAAAGGCAAGGCCGGAACCGCGATCCGCGTCGACAACCTGCAGGGACGCTTTTATCGTGACATGCTGGAGGCTTTCTGCGCACAAGGACGCGGTCGCATCTACCGACTTTGGTTCGATAACCGTGTGGTGGCCGTCGATCTGTGCATCGAAAGCGACGACACCTTGGTGATCCTGAAGACAACCTACGACGAGACGGTTGGACATGGCCTTTCGCCCGCTGTCCTGCTGCTGCATGCTGCGTTAGAAGCACTGTACCGTGAAGGGCGCATCAAACGGCTGGAGTTCTACGGCAAGCTAATGGACTGGCATCGGCGCTGGACGGACCGCACACGCCAGCTTTATCACATCAACCATGACCGCTGGCACTGGTTACGCCGAATGCGAGCGTCATGGCGGGCATGGCGATCCTCGCGGCGAGGGCCCGTCACAGAGGCCGCGCCGCAGGCAAGCCAGTTTTAGAAAATCCGGGTGTCGTTACACGGTATTACTGACAGCCTGCCGCACGATGTTGGCAAGGTAAAGCACGTCACGTTCAGAAAGCTCCTGATGGCAGCCGAGTTGGAACACCGTAGTCAACCACTCTTTTCCATGGTCGCCAGGCAAGCGGGGCACGCCGGGCCAATGCACGTCCCAACGGAAGACAGGCACGCCCTGCGCCCGCAGGTACTGATAGGCAGGTTCCGGCCGCTGCACGTGTAGCGGGAACACGTAAGGGACTGCACCGTCGGGCAACTCGGGAAACAGCGGCTGAGCCCCCTCAAGACTCTGTAGCGCGGCCCGCCACCTTTGGTAATTGGCGCGCCGCCGTGCAATTAGCCTGTCCGTGTCTGTGTAGGCGACCAGCAGGCGGCTGACGCGCAGCGCGGTGTATCCAAGCGCGGCTTCATCCAGCCAGGCCGCCGGATCACCGCCATCCAGCAGCAACGCTGGGTTCTGCTGCGGCCGCCGCAGTTGCGACTTGATCGCAGCCAGCGCTTTGAGCGCGATGCCCAGCACGCCGAAGCGCCCATGCTGAACACCGAGCTCGAGCACATCCAGTAGCGCGCGCAGTTCGGTAAGCCCCGAAGGCTTCGAAAGCGACAGTCGGCGCTGCAAAGGTGCCGGCACGACCAGGCAGCCGCCCTCGGTAGTCGGAAAGAACTTCGGCAAACTGGCAACCGCGAAATCACCAGTGGCGCCAACCGGTGTTTCAGCGCTCTGCCCAAAGAAAGCGTGCGCGCAGTCTTCGATTAACGCAATGCCACGCTCACGGCAGAACGCCTGCACTTCACCGAGAGGCTGTGGAATGCCGAAGAAGTGGGCCGCGATCATCGCTTTCACGCCACCCAGGTCGCTCGCCGCGAGCCAATTGAGGTCCGGTGCCGCGCACCGATCGATCGGATAAAAAACTGGTTGCGCCCCCAGTCGGACGATGGGCGCGACCATGGTCGGACAGTGGTAGGTCGGCAGCAGGACCCGATCGCCGGTGCCGACTTCAAGCAGCCGCAAGGCGTGCAGGATCGCGGCCCGGCCACTGGACACGAAAAGCGCTTGCCCGCGCGCAAGCACGCAACCGGCATACACGCGTTGGCGCCGCAGCCTCAGCGACCGCCAACCGAGCACGGGCAGCCGTGGCACCGTCATCGTCGTCATGGCGTCTCGCCGGCAGTAAGTTCGTCGAGCATGCGCGCAAGGACGCCGACGCGCAAACTGCGTGCAGCCTGCCGGACCACCTTCTCAGGCGGGAGTGCCAGGCGGTCTGCAGACAGTGCCGATAGAAAATCAAGCAACGTGCCCTCGACGGCATCCGCGTCTTCCAATTTCGCGATGTGCGTCACTTGCGCCTCGCGCATCGCGCGCCCAGTATCGCCGTCCGGATCCGTAAGCCCGATGATGGGTCGGCGTGCCCGTAGATACTCATAAAACTTAGCTGGAATTTGTTCGTTACAGTTAGAAGCCTGCAGCACCAATAAACCGTCGGCGCGCATCATCTCTGCCAGCGCCTCGTCGTACGGCAGAGGCGGCAGAACCTCCATCAAATCCGTGGTGCCGGTCTGTCGCGCCAGTGACCACAGCAGATTCTCATGGACAGGCGCGCGGAAACGCAGACAAAACGTCGCTGGCGTGATCACGCCACGTGTACGCAGGCGAGCCAGCACTTGAAACAAAACCGTTGGATCGCGCTCAGACGGATAGACGATGCCGCTGTGTAATAACGTCAGCCGCCCTGGTTGCAGCGGCGTCCGCGCGGCAAGTTTGCGCTCAACGCGTGCAAAGGCGTCTTCGTCGTAACCGTTTTCGATGACGACGAACTTCTCCGGTGCCACTTGTGGGTAGCGGCGCATGTAGGTCTGGCACGCGCTGGCCGTCGTGAAAACGAGGCGCGCTGCCGCAGCTGCCGCTTGTTCCTCGATGCGTTTGAAAGCGCGCCAAGTCTTTTTATCTTCGGGGTACCCTTCTTGGGCCATTGGATCTCGAAAGTCAGCAATCCACGGCAGGCCAGTCCATTGATGCAATTTGGCCCCGATCAGATGGGCGGTGGCAATCGGATAGGTCGACCAAATCGCTGCCGGACGCACCTTTCTAATCAACCGAATACCCGCCAGCACCGCTGACCAGTACCATGACACCCATCGGTCCGGACGGGCCATACTGGCCAGGTACCGGCCGAACAATGTCAGATGGCGTGCCGTGTCGAGCGCGAACGCCCGTTGCACAAGCGTGGAAGCCGGAATCTCCGGCAGCAAGTCCGGCGACGTGCGCTCGTAGGCAAATGGCTTGGCCGTCAGGACGAGCGGCTCCCAGCCGTACTGAGGCAGGTACTTAACGAGGCTAAGCGCGCGCTGGATGCCGCTTGAGGCAGCAAGCGGCGGAAAATGAAAGGCCACCATCAAAAGCCGGCGCGATGAAGATGTCACCGTACACGACCCCTTCTTAACCATCAATTGCCATCGGCATCGCACCTACCCGCCATCCGCCCGTTCAGTGTGAACGCCCCCGCCACGCACATCGTCCGCCATCTGGGCAGCGCACCGACGCAGCCCATTATCCGGCCGCTTATGCGAGGAAGAGTTTCGTCGGAAGATACACAATCCGACGCGCTGCCGTCTGCCAATCTTTACGTGTTCCGGCAAACGTCGACGCGATTGTCAGGCGCCTGCTTTCGCCAGCACTTGCAATCCGCTTATCGGCCTCTTGTTGTCGCAAACAAGGCAGCCCTAGGTTAAGAACAATCCGCCGAATAGCTACCGTCAGCGTTTCGCTCTGCCCACGCCGCTTGCGCCCTGAGCGCTGTCTGGCTTTTAGAAGGCGACGCTAAGCTCGCCGGTGGCTCCAGCCCGCAACGCTGCGACGTGCTGCCGCGTCGCCTCCCTTTTGCTCGCTAGCACAACAGTTGGCGACGATGCTCTGAACTCGCCGCGGCACCTGCAGCCACCCTGCTGGCAACGCGGAGGATCATGTCAGATACTTGCTAGCATTGTGCTTACTTGTCGCTCATATCAGGTCCGCAATGCGATTGGTCAACCGCTTTGCGCGCGTGGCCGCGCGGCTTTACCAAGTGCTTGGCCGTTCGGCATCTGCGCTCGCGGTCAGCTTGCTGGTCGGTGCAGTTGCGCATGCCAAAACGCCTATTCCAGGCTATCCCGATCGCGTTGAGGCACTCGATCCGCGTGAGGTCGCGCTGCTGCCGCAGTACTGCTTGTATACGCTGCATTTCCGTGACGTGGTGCCAGGCGGTAACAATCCAGCCGAAATCGAGCGGTGGCACGCGTTGCTAGGACCTAGCTACCACCACTTGCATCACTACTGTTACGGACTTATGAAGACGAACCGCGCGCGCATCCTCGCGCGGGACCAGCGTACGCGTCAGTTCTACCTTTCCGATGCGATCCGCGAATTTGATTACGTGCTAAGAAACGCAACCGCCGACTTCGTTCTGCTGCCGGAGATTCGTACCCGAAAAGGAGAAAATCTCATCCAACTGGGCCGCGGCCCGTTGGGGGTCGCCGAGCTGCAAAGCGTAATTGCTGAACATCCCAGTTATTTCCCTGCCTACGGCGCACTTAGCGACTATTACGTTGAGTCAGGCGACCTTCTCAAAGCACGGGCCGTGCTACAGGAAGGGCTCAAACATGCACCCGAGGCAAAAGCGCTACTGCGACGGCTCGCCGAGCTCGACGCATCCGGCCGTCAGCAGCCCCGGCCCGCAACCCGCTAGGCGTAGCCCGCCGATGGGGCCATCCGATCCCGGAGTGGTGAACCGGCGCGTATCTTGTCGAATGCGTTAAATGACGGGCTTTTTCACCCGCACTTCGGAAAATTGAATACGCAGCCCGGATACGGGTTAAGTCGTTGGTGGCATTGCAGCCGCGCGCATCTGACGACACACTTGCAAAACGTTATCGGGGTCTGATCAGACGCCCATCAGATTGAAGCGACGCTATGAGCAACGCATCCGGCCGACGCAGGGTACTTAAAGCAGGGCTGTTTGCCTGCGCCGCATACGTTTCAGGGTGCGGCGGTGACGATTTGACCCTCACGTCACAGTCAGGCGCCAACGCCTTGCCATCGCCTCCCAATCCGACGCCGCGCCCGACACCCGGGCCAACACCTGCCCCGGGGCCAACGCCAACGCCTGGCGCACCGCGGCCTTCGCCGACGCCAATGCCCACGCCATCCCCGACCCCGGCACCGACGCCAACACCCTCGCCGCCACCACCGGCGGCATCACACGCGTGGGTGATCAACCCGTGGCCTTATTTTGTAATCGGACAGGTAACGACTTATGACCTGGCCGCGACGCTGCCGCCAGGCGTAGCGCGGGGCGGCACTTTTGGCGTCGATCCAAACGGTGAGCGGTTGCCAGAGGGCATGACGCTATCGCCAGCCGGAATCCTGTCGCTTGGCAGTGCGACGGTTGGTCAGACGACAGGTGTGATCTTTACCTACACAGAGCCGGGAAGCTGAGCGGCTGGCTCCGACACAGCGCAATCTGGCAGCTGAAGGCGCAAACGGTATCGACAGCGGATTGTAAGCACCATGGCTACCGGCGCTGTTCCCCTGAGGAAACAACACGGTTTGGGACGGGATTGATGAAACGTCGTCAATTTCTCATCTGCGCGCCATTAGCCGCCACAACTTGGCTTGCCGGCTGCGGTGGCGGCGACTCGGCCGCTGCGGCTGGTCCCGCAGAGCCAGCTCCCTCTCCTGCGGTGCCGCCACGCGGTGGTGCGCCAACGCCGACGCCGCCGCCGCCAACACCACCGGCGCCTACGCCGTCGCCACCGCCGCCCGCGCCGACACCGCCGAATCCTCCGCCCGCAGTCGGCGGTTCGATCCCGTCAATCACGTTATACCCCACGCAAAGCGGAACCTTGCCGTACTGGGCCGCAGTGTTTCCGCTGGAAGGCGCCGTCCCGGCAGGTCTGACGATCGTGTCAGCAGACGACCCGTCGCTACGCGCATCGATCCTTTCTCGCTGGCCCGATGGCTCTGCTGCGGTCGTCGTCGTCGCTGGCGAAACCGCGCTGACCGCCAATTCCGCTCGTACGGTGCGCTTGACGGCCGGCGCGCCCAGCGGGGGTGCAGCGCTGACGGCGGCTCGCATTGGGCAGCTCATTGCCAGCGTGGTCGTCGACTGTGGCAGCGTCGGTGCAGCTTCCATTACCAACTTCGAGAATCCAGCATTTGTCTGGTGGAGTAACGAGCGCGTGATCTGCGCACGTTACCGGGCCCCGGTCGGCACGCATCCAACACTGGAAGCGGTTGTCGACATCCATGCCTTCGCCGGCGGCCGCGTCTTCGTGGAGGTCGTCGTCGAAAATGGCAAAGTCAACAGCAGCGCCCCCGCCTCGCCGGCAGCCATCGCTTACAACGCGACCGTGCGCGTCAATGGCATCGTGGTTGCTAGCATGGCGTCATCCAGCGCGCCAGGTGGGCAACACCAGCCGTTTCGCGCCTGGTATGCCTCGGCCTGGGTTGGCGGCGATCCCGGCGTGGAGCTTGGCCACGACCCGGCGGCACTGCAAGCGCACCCCCTGTTCATGCGCTGCTGGAAAGCAGCCACCTTCGACATGAGCGCTTATGCAGCCGACACCTACGTGCCTTGGAGCACGGGGCGGCATCGCGCCACTAACATGGGCGCTGGCGGCGACCATCCGTCCATTGGGCCGCTGCCGCAGTGGGAAACACGATACTTGCAGTCAGGTGACCCTCGTGCGCGCCGGGCGGTGCTGGCCTCCGCACTTGCGGTGCTCACGTACAACGTGAACTATCGCGACAGCAACACGGGCCTCGTTCCGGATTTCAACCAGCTTGCCGACCGCAGCCTGCAGTACAGCAGCGGCCCACAGCACTGGCCGTCCATCGGCGGTGAGCCCGCCTGGGAGATTGCGCACCACCCCGCCGCTGGCCTGATGGCGTTCCTGTGCCGCCCCTCGCCGGTCTTCATCGAGATCGCGCAGAAGATCAGCGTCTGGAACCATGTCTGGAAGAACCGCAATGCCGGCACGATGTACGGCGATGTGCGCTGGAGCGAGCAAATCCGAGGTAAAGCGTGGGCCATGCGCTCGCTTGCGCATGCACTGTTCCTAACGCCCGAGGCGCTACGCGGTGCCGGCCAGGCCCAGACCTGGCGCTACCACGCGCAGCAATGCCTTTATTACCGCGTGCTGGGCATCAAACGGTACGTCGACGATGCGCGGGCGAAACTGAACTTCACGTGGGACTACGAAATCGATTCTCGCTTCGACCATGACAGCGGCGTGGCCGGCTTCCAGCAGAGCCTGTGGCAGCATCATTACCTGCTGGTGGAACTGCACAAGATTGCGGCCGCCAAGCTGCTGTCGGGCAGCCAGCAGGCGACGCTTCAGGCCGTGGCCGACTGGTGCGCGCTGCAGCCGGTGCGCTACGTGAACGAGGCGCCCGGCGGGGCCTGGCGCATTCATTACTACAAGATGACGGTGGGCCGCGACGGCGGCACCATTGACTCAGCGCCCACTTATAACGAGCAACTTGCTTGGCAATATCGCGATTCGCCGCCTCCCTTGGCGGGCCCATGGATGCTTGGCAGCTACAGCGCCACCTCATATGGGAGTGCCACACCATATCAGAGTCCCGCCGGGGCGTACTACCCTGAGTATTTCTGGGCGGCGCTGGTCGCAGCGGTTGAGCGCAATGTCCCTGGCGCCGATGCAGCTTGGAACAAAGTGACCGGCAACGTCACGAACCTCGCTTCGTGGAGCGCCGGATTTGCGAACGATCCACGCTGGGGCGTCTATCCGCGCAACAAATAAGGAGCGCAGTTATGGCAAGAATCGTCTCCGCGCCCGCAGTCGTCACAATCAGCAACCCTCCGTCTTGGGTTCCGCCGCCTGGCAGCTTTGCCAATATTTCGCTGAACACACTGGCTGACGTCGATC
>JANWXE010000064.1 GCA_025055385.1 Burkholderiaceae bacterium
CGGCGTGATCATCACGCAGGTGATGCCGTCGCCGGAGGACGCGTCGGTGCCGCTGGTCAAGCAGTACCTGGCCGACATGAAGGGCGCCAACATCAACTACACCTCGCTGGAGGGATACGCCGATGCGGTCGTGCTGGTGGAGGCGCTGAAGAAGGCCGGGCCCAATTTGACGCGGGCGGCGCTGCTGTCGGCGCTGGAATCGCTGAACACCGACATCGGCGGCCTGAAGATCGCCTTCTCGCCGACCAACCACCAGGGCTCGAAGGCCGTGTATCTCACGGTCGTGCGCGGTGGCAAGGCGGTGCCGGTGAAGCGCCTCGACTGAAGTACGGCCGCCGCGCGCGCGGCGGCCGTGCTCGGAAAGTCGCCTGACGAACCAATCGTAGGAGCAACAGATGTTCGACGCTCTGACCAAGCGCATCCTTTTGCCGACGGTGGCAGCGGTGATCGTCTCCAGCGCCGCGGTGGGCCTGTGGCTGGTGGCCGATGTCGGCGGGCGCGTGCGTGCGCTGTACCGGGAGGAAGCCATGGGCACCGTCGAGCTGGTGGCGAAGATGGCCGCGCCGTACGCGAACAACTACGACCTGACGGCGCTCGACAGCTTCGTGCGCGACTTGATAAAGGACGAGAACGTCGCCTATGCCGAGTTCTTCGACATCAAGGGCAAGTCGATGACGCCGGACGCGTCGAAGGCGCCGGCTTCATTTGACGGCCTGATCGTGCTGCAGCAGGACGTGGCGACCGCGCAGGGCCCGGTGGGCCGGCTGAAAGTGGCGTTCCGCGGCAACGCGGTCGATCACATCGCGCGCGGCGCTGCCCTGACGATGGCCGCCGGCATGACGCTGATGCTGGCCGCCATCGTGGTGGCGATCGCGTGGTCGGTGCGTCGCGTGACGCGGCAGCTCGGCGGCGAGCCGGAGCAGGCGGTGGAGGTCGCGCAGGCGATCGCGCACGGCGATCTGACGCGCGCGGTGCCCGTGCGAGAGGGCGACGATGCGAGCCTAATGGCCGCTCTGCGCGCGATGCAGGGTGCGCTCGCCAAGGCGATGGCCGACGTGCGCGCCGCGAGCGACGCCGTAGCCACCGCCACCCGCGAGATTGCCGCCGGCAACCAGGACCTATCCTCGCGCACCGAGCAGCAGGCGAGCAGCCTGCAGCAGACGGCGGCCAGTATGGAGCAGATGGCGGCCACGGTGAAGAACAATGCGGATGCGGCGCGGCAGGCGCGGCAGTTAGCGGGTGCGGCCTCGCAGGTAGCGCAGAAGGGTGGGGCGGTGGTGCAGGAGGTGGTGGCGCGCATGCAGGAGATTAGTGCGGCCAGCCGCAAGATGGCCGAGATCATCAACGTCATCGACGGCATTGCGTTCCAGACCAACATTTTGGCGCTGAACGCGGCGGTGGAGGCGGCGCGGGCTGGCGAGCAGGGGCGTGGTTTTGCGGTGGTGGCCGGCGAGGTGAGGAATCTGGCGCAGAGGAGTGCGCAGGCTGCGCGCGAGATTAAGGCGCTGATTGGCGATTCGGTGGCCAAGGTGGAGGCGGGTTCTGGTCTAGTGAATGAGGCTGGGGCCACGATGGGGGAGGTGGTGGCGCAGGTGAAGCGGGTGGCGGATTTGATTGGGGAGATTACGGCTGCGACGCAGGAGCAGAGTGCGGGTATTGAGCAGGTCAATCAGGCGGTGGGGCAATTGGATCGGATGACGCAGCAGAACGCGGCGTTAGTGGAGCAGAGTGCGGCGGCGGCGGCCAGTCTCAAAGAGCAGGCCGAGCGGCTGGCGGCGGCGGTGGCGCTGTTTAAGTTGGGGCGTGAGCAGGCCAGTCAGGCCATTGCGCGGGCGCAGGAAAGCAGCCGAGCCCAGCTGATGGCAGCGGCCCCCGCTGAAGAGGAATCGGCGGCTAAAGCGGCGGCTGCCCGCAAGAAGGCCCCAGCGACCGTCAGCTTGCAGCCGTCTGCCAAAACGACTCCTGCAACCTCCCCCACCAAGAGCACCGAGCAGGGCTGGGAGGAGTTTTAAGCGCATCCGTTGCCCGGCGCCGCAGGCCCGCTGGGAACGGGTGCCGACTTCGCCTTTGGCGGCGGGCCGCAGGCAGTCTGTTTTTGACTTCGTTGCGTTGCTTCATCGCGGTGGGCTCGTCCTGAGCAACGCGGGCTTCGTCGTGATCGTGTCGCCTCTATTGGCAGAGCGTCTCGGTATCCCCCAGCTGCCTGCGCGGTTTATTTATTCTGCATGCCGAGAACCGGCATACCGTATCGTTGCGGCGGTCCGCGCACCGGCGCGGGCGAGCACACGGTTTACGTCACCGTCGTGACGTCAGTTTCTTTGCAGCGAGCCGTGTGATCGGACCAGCGCATCCTGAGCTTGTACCTCGATGTCGCGTTGGCGGATCGCCGGCAGCGGCAGCGTGGCCCCGTGGGCGGCACCCAGTTTCTGTTAGATGTTTTTTGGTGCGTGCCCACGGCGGTGGCGGACACCGTCAGGTTGGCCGCGATGCCGTGTACGCCGGCGCGGTGCACGGGCTCGACGGTCCTTGCCGTCTCGGATGGGGCGCGAGCGAAGTGGGCGGCTTGCGTCGCCGCGGCACAACACCACCGATCGGACGAGGGCGGGCGATACCCGAGCTCGGCTAGTCTTACTCGTCCTGCGAGGAGGCGGGTTCGATGCGGGGGTGCGAGTTCCTTTTGGCCATCCTTTTGTTGATCGGCGTGATGCGGGCGCACGCGGTGGGGCCGGATCCGCGCGCCGATTGGCGCAGCGCCGACACCGTGCACTTTCGCGTCCACTACCGCGCCGAACAACGGGCGCTTGCTGAGCGCGTATCGGCCTTTGCGGAGCACATTTATCCGCGCGTGACGCGCCAGCTACAGTGGGAGCCGCGCGGCCGCACCGAGATCGTGCTGATCTCGGAGCTTGACCTGACCAATGGCTTCTCCACCCCGCTGCCCTTTAACACGCTGGGCATTTACCTTGCGCCACCGGACGATGGTGAGCTGCTCGATAACAGCGACTGGCTGCAGCTGCTCTTGCTGCATGAATTTACGCACATCGTGCACCTGGATAAGGTGCGTGGCGCACCGCGCGTGCTGCAATGGATTTTTGGCCGCGTGCCGTGGTTCTTTCCGAACGTGTGGCAGCCGCTGTGGGCGATCGAGGGCCTGGCGACTTATAACGAAAGCGACCCCGCGACCGGCCGCGGCCGCCTGCACGGCCCGTTATTCGAGGCCTGGTTGCGGGCAGAGCGGGCGCGCGGCTTCAAGACACTGGCGGAGCTGAACGCAGACGGGCGTGCGCTACCGCTCTCAAAACAATACCTGTACGGCGCCTATTTTTACGAATACCTTGGCCGTACTTACGGCGAGGAGGCGATTTTCCGCTTCGTTGACCGCTACAGCGGCAACGTCGTGCCGCGCGTGCACACCAACCCGGTGGCCGCGACGGGCAAAACGATGGATGTCCTGTGGCAGGAGTTTCTAGCTGATTTGGCCGCGCGCGTGGACGCGCGATCAGCTCCGCTGCGAGGCACGCCTGAGACGGTCGGACAGCCGCTTGGGACGCCGATCTTCAGCGCACCGGCGCTGGCGCCAGGGCCGGACGGAAGCGTCTATGCGGTGTTGGACGACGGACTGTTGCAGCCACAACTGGTACGCCTGCACGCCGACGGCCGCCAGCAGGCGCTTGCGCCGCTGCAACGCGGCGCTCGCATCGATGCACGCGGCGGGACGGTGCTCGTGGCGCAGCCGGAGATTTGCGACAACCGTAATCTCTTTTATGACCTCTACGCGGTCAGGCCCGACGGCGGCGTCCGGCGCTTGACTTATTGCGCGCGGCTGCGCCGCGCCGTCTGGGCCGGAGATTGGATTGTGGCGTTGCGCAACGATGCTGGCACGGTTGCCGCCGTGCTGCTCGATGCGGAGGGACGTGCGCTGCGCACGCTGTATTCCCCAGCGCCGGAGACGGACGTCATCGACCTCGCAGCCAGTGGCGATGGCACGCGGGTGGCGCTGGTGGCGAAGTCGGCTGGTCGCTGGTCGGTGCTGGAGCTAGACCTGCGCGACCCTGGCCTGCCTCCGGCGCTGCGGTTCGTGCTGGACACCCCGCTGTTGGCACCGCGCTACGATGCTGACGGCGCGCTCACCTTCATCGCCGCGCGCGACGGGGTCTACGACGTGTGGCGGCACAGATCGGGAGCCTCCCGCATCGAGCGGCTGACGCGCACGCATACGGCTGTGCTTTCGTATGCCTTCGACGGTGAGGCTCTGACGCTAGCCGTGCTGGTGGCCGACGGGGCGCAGCTGCATCGGCTAAGCAGCGTCAGGGCGCTGGCCGAGGATGTGCTGCCGCAGACTGAGGCGCCGGCGGAAGCAACACAAGCAGTCGCATCTGCGGCTGCCATCCTCGGTGCAGAACGTCCCTATTCGGCCCTGCGCTCGTTATATCCCCGCAGCTGGCTGCCGATGGGCTTCTCCGACCGTGGCTTGTCGGCGATCGGCGCGAGCACCTTTGGCAGAGACACACTCGGTTGGCACAGGTACCTGGCTACCGTCATGTGGGAGCCTTCACAGCGCGAACCGCTTGGCAGTGTCGAGTACGCTCTGTATGACCGTCACTTCGTTGCCGCCACCCGCACGCTGAGAGCGCTCGCCTGGCACGGTGCGCGCGGGCAGGAGGAGATCACTGTTTACGAGCGTTCCGCCACTGCGCAGTGGATCTCCACGCTGCCGTGGCTGCAGCTGCAGCGGCGCGTGCAGCTCGGACTTGGCGCGGGGCTGGACCGCACTGAGGAAGTCGATGTCGCCGGCCCGACGGCGCGCCGGTTCGATGCGCGCGTCGCGGCTGCCTATGTCGTGTACGACACGCGCGGGGCAAACTGGCTGTCCGAGGGTGTCAACCGCGGCACCCGCGCGCAGTTGTTGCACGAGACGCACCGCCCGTTTAGTGGCAGCTTTGACGGTTCCCTCTGGCGACTTGACCTACAAGGCTTCCTGCCAATGGGCCGCACGGTGCTAGCTGCGCAATGGGTAGAGGCGCGTGCCAACGGCACGACCGCGCCTTACCAGCTCGGTGGGGCTGTCACGTTGCTGCCGCTGGCCGTGCCAAAGCTGAACGACCGTGAACTGCCGCTGCGCGGCTACCGCGGCAGCGAGCCAACGCTGCGCGGCCAAAACGCGCGGGTGGCGAGCGTGGAGTGGCGCACGCCGCTGGCGGACATCGACCGCCACGCGATGGTGCCGCCAGTTGGCCTCAATCGTCTGTCCACTGCCGTCTTCTTCGACATCGGTGCGGCGTGGGACCGCGGCAGCGCCCGCAATTACCGCCGCGGGGTGGGCTTTGAGCTACTCGGCGAGGTTAAGCTTCTGTATTTGCTCAAACTGCAGCTGCGCGCTGGGCTAGCCCGCGGGCTGGACGAACCGCGCGGCACGCGCGCTTACCTGTCGTTTGGGCGGGCGTTTTAGAACGACGAACGGAGCCGCCATGCCGAATACTCGCAACCGCTACCCGGCGCGCCGGCGTTTCTTAAAGCAGTCGACTGCGCTGACCGCGGCGGCGGTAGCCCTGCCGCCGTTCGCAGCGGCCCGGCAAAACGCTGCGCGCGAAGCTTCCGCCGCGCCCCCGTCGTCGAGACGCCGCAAGCCGGCGCCATGAGCGTGCCGTTGAATCGTCTGCCAGCCGCAAAGCTGGCGCAGATGATTGCCGAAGGGCAGGCATCCTCCGAGGTGGTTACGCGTTCGTTCATCGACGCCATCGCCGAGCGTGAGAAAGACGTGCAGGCGTTTGCCTGGTTCGACGCTGACGCCGCAATCGCGGCTGCGCGCGAGTTGCATTTGGTGCAGCGGCGTGGCCCGCTGCACGGGCTGCCGGTGGCTATTAAGGACAACATCGATACCGCCGACATGCCGACCACCTACGGCTCGCCGATCTATGAAGGCCACCGGCCATCGATTGACGCCGCCTGCGTGTCGCTGCTGAAAGATGCCGGCTGCTTCGTGCTCGGCAAGACGGTAACCGCGGAGCTGGCCAATTTCACCCCTGGCCCGACACGCAATCCGCACCATCTTGATCACACCCCGGGGGGCTCATCCAGCGGCAGTGCCGCTGCGGTGGCGGCGCATTTTGCGCCCCTTGCGCTCGGCACGCAGACTGCGGGCTCGGTGATTCGCCCCGCCGCTTACTGCGGCGTCGTGGCGTATAAGCCATCGCCGCGGCTCATTCCGCGCGCGGGAGTGAAATCGAACTCTGACACCTTAGACGAGGTCGGTGTCTTCGCGCGCAGCGTCGAAGATGTGGCGCTCGTTGCGGCCGTGCTCGCGGCGAAGCCGGCTTGGAAAGACCTGCCGGCGCAGGGGCTGGCTGCCAGCCCGCCGGCGATCGGCCTGACTGAGACCTCGCAGCGCGCGGCGGCCGCACCGTCGATGCTGGCCGCGCTCGAGGAGGCGCTACGGCTGGCTCTGCATGCCGGGGCGCGCCATGCGGACGTTACCTGGCCACGGGTCTTCGACGGCCTGTTCGAGGCGCAGCGCACCGTGCAGGTCTTTGAGACCGCGCGGGCGCTCGCGCCTGAATTCGCCTACCGCCGCGAACAGCTGTCAGTGCGGCTGATCGAACTGATCGAGGCGGGTCGCGCCACGCACACGCAGGAGTACGTGGCCGCGCTGCAGCTCGGACGCGCCTGTGCTGCTGCCATCGATAGCCTCTTCGGCGGCGCCGACGTGGTGTTGGCGCCCAGCGCCCCTGGCGAGGCGCCAAAAGGCATCGGCTCCACGGGCGATCCAATCTTCAACCGCCCTTGGCAGCTGCTCGGCTGCCCAGTGGTCAATCTGCCCTTTGGCCGTGGCGAGTTCGGGTTGCCGCTTGGTATATCGATTATCGGCCGGCCGGGCGACGACGCCCGTACGCTGGCAGCTGCGGCCTGGCTAGAGCGGGTGCTGCGGGGGTAGCGCAGCACAGGACAGGCATGCTCGGGGTCATGGCGACACGGCGGTCGATGCCGAAGTCATCTGGTCAGCGCCCAGGCCGCCCCGCCGTACACGCGATGCTCGAGGATGTGCTCGGCTGCAAGTGGACGCTAACGATAATCGACCTGGTGCGGCGGGGGGTGAAGCGGCCCGGGGCGATGCAGCGCAGCGTGGCGGGCCTCACCCAAAAGGTGCTCAACGAGCGGCTGCGCAAGCTGGCGCGTTTCGGCATCCTGGAAAAACACTGCTTTCCCGAGGTGCCGCCGCGCGTGGAGTACGAGCTCACCGACTTCGGGCGCCGCTTCGTGGGCGTGCTGGATGCGATCGACGCCCTGGCGCGTGAGGCGGCAAACTTAGGTTTTCAGCAGGCGCGCAAGGAGCGTTAGCAGCGCCTCTAAGCGGATCGGCTTCGTGAGGTAGTCGGCGGCACCTGCTCGGCGCGCTGCGGCGATCCGCTCTGGCAACGCGTCCGCAGAAACAACCACTACCGGCACCGATTCCAATTGTGGGTCGCTTTTAATCTGCGCAAGTAGCTCCAAACCCTCGACGTCGGGCAGATTCAGATCGAGCAAGATCAGATCCGGCCGCTCGCGCCGTGCGGTCTGAAGCCCCAGATAACCGCGGTCGCAGACGAGCAGCCGCAGGCCTGGCTGCATCGCCACCAAACTGCGCATCACTTCGGCATTGGCGCTGTTGTCCTCGACGTATAGGAGGGTGCCGCGCAAGCTATGCCCAGCGGCAGGTGCTGATGCGGCCGCAAGCGCAGCCGCCGCGGGCGGTGCCTCGGCAGCCGCTAACGTGAAGGTGAAACGTGTGCCTTCGCCTGCCCGGCTCTGAACGCTTAACTGGCCGCCCATCAGCTCGACGAGCCGGCGGGCGATCACCAGACCGATGCCGGTGCCTTCGATGCCGCTACTTTCGCGGCCCAGCCGCTCGAATGGCTGGAACAGCCGCTCGATCTGTTCCTCCGTCATGCCGATGCCGCTGTCGGCGATATGCACGCGCACGCGTTCGCCGGCGCGCTCCGTGACAACGCAAATGGTCCCACCAGCGCGGTTGTATTTGATGGCGTTAGACAGCAAGTTGGAAAGGACCTGCCGGATCCGGGTGGTATCACCGCGTGCATAACGCGCAGCGGCATCGAGCGCCTCGGTGACCGTCAAGCCCGCGCGGGCAGCGGCATCACGCTGCATCGCGAGCGCCTCATGCACCAGTGCTGTCAAATCGACGGTTTCCTGGCTCAGGCGCACCGTGCCGCTTTCGATCCGCGACAGGTCCAGTACGTCGTTGATCATCGCCAGCAAATGCCAGCCGGCCTCTTGGATGCGCTGCACGCGTTCGCGCTGCGCAGGCGCAAGCGGTTGTGCGGTGTCCAGTTCGAGCAGCTGCGCAAAACCGAGGATGGCGTTCAGCGGCGTGCGAAGCTCATGGCTCATGCGGGATAGAAATTCGGTCTTGGCGCGGTTGGCCTCTTCGGCGAGTTGGCGCGCGCGCTCGGCCTCCTGCAGCCGCAGGCGGGCCGACAGCTCCTCGACGACGGTGAGGACCCGCAGCGGCCGGCCGTCAGCGTCGCGCTCGACAACGGCGGTGGCCTCCACTAGTAACTCGTGGCCATCGGCGTGCAGCAGCCGCAGCGTGCGGCGTAACATCGGCGGCTCACCCCTCAATAGGCCGCAGCGTAGATCTTGGTTCTCTGCTCGTGTCTGAGGATGCCAGATGTCAAAGACTTTTAGAGTTTGCAGCCGCTCGGCGCTGTGGCCGAGCATGGCACAGAAGTGCGGGTTGGCGTACACAAAACGCCCGTCAGGATCTGTGTAGGTAATGCCGATCGGCGCGAGGTTAAGAATGCGCCGCAACCGCTCCTCGGAGGCGCGCAGAGCCTCCGCTTGGTTACGGCGTTGCTGCATCTGGCGACGCAACCACTCGGTGCGGCGCTCGACGATGCGACGGACACGCTCGGCGCGGCCGGCTGCCAGCAGCACGAAGGCAGCGAGCAGGGCCGACAGCCCGCCGGCCATCGGGGCCAGGATGCGCGACGTGCTGCTGCCGGTGAGCGCGCGGTGCTCGGCCGTATCAATGATCTGAACGACAAGCGGCCGTCCACCGAAATCGAATACACGCTCAAGATGACGCGCGCCGGTGGTCGCGGCAGAACACCGCGCATCGCCTGCAAGCACGACGTCTTGCTCACCGGTCTGTCGCTGGCCAAGACAAACCACAAGCGATGGGTCGGTGAGGTCGGCCAGTGCGCTGTCCAAGCGTAAGGTGACGAAGGCCACGCCACCGACGAGTTCGTGAGCGGGCCCACCGCGCGGCTGCGCAGGCAGATAGACGACCATGCCAAAGTCTGCTTGCGGGGCCTGCGTGAGGCGAAACGGCGCCGTGGATGCTGGCGCCCCAGTTTCGAGCGCACGCGCGATCGCTGCCCGTGGAGCGGCAACCGACAGCGCGTTTACACCAAGTGCGGCCGCATTCGTTGCCTCGGGTTCGATGTAGGTGACGATCACGTACTCGTCGGCTGGCGCGGGTGTGCGCGGATGCCCCATCTCATCGCGGTCGAAAACGCGAAACGATGGCCGCTCGCGCCGTTGGCTTTGTTCGAAGGCGGACAGCCGGCTGCCCTCGATGCGTGCTGACCAGCCTATGGCGGTAAGGGTCGGTTGACGCTGCAGCCAATATGCAGTGAGGGTGCGGAACTCCTCACGCGTGACGTCTTCCGACGCGGCGAAGGCGCCGGCAACCGAATGCAGCGCCGACAGATATTCGTCGAAGCGGGCCTGCACGCGGGCCGCGAGCGCCTCAGCGTCGCGCTGGAAAACCAACAGCCGCCGCTCGGCCTCGGCATGGGCGAGAAAAGAGGCGCCAATTAAAAGCAGGCCAGTTACCGCCACCAGCGGCACGGCAACGACATGCCGCCGCTGTGCCCAGGTTACAGCGGCAGCATGCAGCGCGACCAGAGTGACGGGGGCAGCAAGCACGATACCGGCGACGTCGGCGAACCACCACAGCAGCGCAAGGTCGATACGGTTGGCGGCCGCGATCGCGCCGGTCTGGCCGCCGAGAACAGCGGCGAGCACCGCTGCAACAAGGGCGGGCAAGGCCGCGCCGAAAACCGCAAAGCGCAGAAAAACCGCGGGCCGGTCTAGGTCCATGGGCGGAAACAGCCGCGCGCATGCCATCGCGAGCGCCGGCGCCACAGCAGCCGCGCCAGCCAGCGACAGCGCCGCCGGCACCGCCTGGCCGAGGGCCACGCGCATGCCGAACTGCGCAAGGAGCAGCGCCGTCAGCGCGATGGCGCCCGCGCGCACCCCATGAACGAGCGCTACGGCCAATGCGATGCCGGCGCCGACGTGCAGCGGGCCGATCAGCGCCGGCGGCTGCGCAAGCGGCAAGGCGAGCGCGGCGGCCGCAGTGCAAGCGACGGTGGCCGCGGCGAGCCGTCGCGGCCATGCGCCCGCCGCCGCGGTGGCGTTCACGACAGCGGGGGCAGCGGCCGGGGCCGCCGGTTCTCGTCGGTGGCCACGTACACGAGTGTGGCCTCGGTGACTTTGACCACCTCGGTTTGCAGTCGCATGCGTTCGGCGTAGACCTCCACTTCCACCGTGATCGAAGTCGTGCCGGTCTTTAGGATGCGGGCGTAGAACGACAGCAGGTCGCCAACGAAAACGGGATTTTTAAATACGAAACTGGTGACGGCCACGGTGGCGACGCGGCCATTGGCGCGCCGGGCGGCCGGAATCGCGCCGGCGATGTCCACCTGCGCCATGATCCAGCCGCCGAAGACATCGCCATGGATGTTGGCGTCAGCCGGCATCGGGGTGACGCGCAACACCGGCATGCCATCGGGCAGGCGGGTGATCTCGCTCACGTTCGCTCCTTATGCGCACGCTCGGGCACGTGGGTGCTGGCGGCGATAATGCGGGCAAAAATCTAAGGCATTTCGCGAGTGCGGGAGACGACGAAATGCGCGGCATGAGACTGCCACCGCGGGCGGAACCGGCCGTACCGCCGCAGCCGGGCGAGCGCCGCGGCGACTGGCAGACGGTCCGATTCTTGCTGCCCTATTTATGGACCTACAAGGGGCGGGTGCTGTTTGCGATTGCCTGCCTAGTCGCTGCCAAGGTGGCGGTGGTTGGCGTGCCGGTGCTGCTGAAGGCGATCGTCGATCATTTCGCGCAGGCGCCGACGCAGGCAGTGCTCACGGTGCCGCTGGCGCTGATCGTTGCCTACGGGGCTCTGCGGCTGGCCACCTCGGTGTTCACCGAACTGCGCGAGTTTTTCTTCGCCAAAGTCACGCAGGCCGCGGTGCACACGCTGGCGCTAAAAACGTTCCGGCACCTGCATGCGCTGTCGCTGCGCTTCCATCTCGAGCGCCGCACCGGCAGCCTGACGCGCGAGATCGACCACGGCATCCGCGGCATTTCCTCGCTGATCAGCTTCACGCTGTATTCGATCCTGCCCACCCTGGTTGAACTGACGTTGGTGTTTGGCTACCTGCTGTGGCACTACGAGGTCTGGTTCGCGGTGATCGTCGCCGGCAGCCTGGCCTGCTATGTCAGCTACACGATCGTGGTGACTAACTGGCGCACCCGTTTCCGCCGCGAGATGAATGAGCTAGATGCGAAGGCAAGCGCGCGCGCGCTCGACAGCCTGCTGAACTTCGAAACCGTCAAGTATTTCAATAACGAGGAGTACGAGGCGCGCCGCTATGACGCGACGCTCGCCGCGCAGGAGCGCGCGGCGATCAAGAGCCAGCAGTCGCTGAACCTGCTGAATGCCGGGCAACAGCTGATTATCGCCGTGGGCCTAACGCTGATACTGTGGCGCGCCGCCGTTGGCGTGACGCAGGGACGCATGAGCATCGGCGACCTGGTGCTCGTCAACGGCTTCATGATCCAGCTGTACATGCCGCTGAACTTCCTCGGCGTGCTGTACCGCGAAATAAAGCAGGCGCTGACAGACATGGACCGTATGTTTCGACTGCTGCGGGAGCCGCGCGAAATCACCGACGCCCCGGATGCGCGGCCGCTCGTCCTTGCGGGCGGCGAGATCCGCTTCGAACACGTAAATTTTGCGTACGACCCGCGCCGGCAGGTGTTGTTTGACATCGATTTCGTCGTGCCAGCTGGCACCACCACCGCGGTCGTAGGCGCCACCGGCTCCGGCAAAAGTACGCTGGCGCGACTGCTGTTCCGTTTCTACGACGTCAGCGGTGGCCGCATTTTGATCGACGGCCAGGATATCCGGCGTGTGACGCAGTCCTCTTTGCGCGCCGCTATCGGCATTGTTCCGCAGGATACCGTGCTGTTTAACGACACAATTGAGTACAACATCGCCTACGGCCGCCCCGGCGCCAGCCGCGAGGAGGTGATCGCCGCTGCTCGTGCCGCGCATATCCATGAATTCGTCGAGCGGCTGCCGGACGGCTACGCCACGCTGGTCGGCGAGCGCGGCCTGAAGCTGTCCGGCGGCGAGAAGCAGCGCGTGGCGATCGCCCGCATGCTGCTGAAGGACCCCGCGATTTTGATCTTCGACGAGGCCACCTCGGCGCTGGACTCGAAGACCGAGCGCGAGATCCAGCGCGAGCTGGAGGCGATCGCCGCGCGCCGCACCACGCTGGTGATCGCGCACCGCCTGTCGAC
>JANWXE010000007.1 GCA_025055385.1 Burkholderiaceae bacterium
TCCCCTACCTCACGGTCGAACGCACGTGGTTTGGCGATGGACTTCAGTTCGCGATCAACGACAACTGCCTAGACCTCAGGCAACTCGATCTTCTTAACGCTCGCTACCGTGACGTGCCGCTGTCGGAGCGTCAGGCACGGCGGGTTGCACGGCATCTGGCGGCACGCTTTTTGCGCCGTAACGATACCGAATGGCGCGCTTACAACAAAAGCGCGCAGGCCACACCGTGGCCGGTCTCTGGCCGGGGCGACGGGCCGCGAGTGCTGATCGTGCCAAGCAGCCGGAACGAAGTGGATGGGCATCCGCATTGGGAATTCGGGTGGCCGCAACTGACAGACGGGCTGGATGCTGTACTCACAACCCTAGGGGCCGACGGTCGGCAGGCCGTGCTTCGCTGCCACCCGAATTGGGGCGAGCGGATCGGCCGGCGGACGGGCGAACTGTCAGAGCGTTATTACGGCGAATGGGCACGTCGGCGCGGCGTCCATTTCATCGCCAGTCGTGACCGTGCGAGCACGTTCGACCTCATGGCGCAAGCCGACATCGTCATCGTCACCGGCGGCAGCGCGGCGTTCGACGCCGGCGCGCTCGGCAAGCCAGTCATCTCGCTGGCACCATCTGCGTACAGGGCCGCCGGCATCGCCGGCAATGTCTTATCGCCTGCCGATCTTGCTGAAGTTCGCCGCACGTTGGACGCGACACCGACCGATCGTATCCGCGGTGTGCTGCGCTATGGCTACACGCATAGCTACCGTTTCAGTCAGTACGTCGACTACGTTAAGGCGCTGACGACCACCCGCTACCGGTACTTCGACGGTGCCGATCCGACGCGTATCGAGCGGATGCTGGTTTCCGGTCTGATCGAGCCGGACGATGCCCTGGTCGCAGAGAACAGTATCGGTGAAGACTTAGTGGTGGCATGCATCGCGGCTCGCGACTGGGAAAGTCTGCTTCCGCTGGAAGAACCGCCCGCCGGTGGCGAGATCCGGGTGCGACGCCGCCCGGCGCTGCGCTGGGTCGATGCCCTGCGGGAACTGTTTCCCAAAGGCGATCAATGATGCTACCAGCGAGCCTCGCTCGCGGCGTTGCGCACTTCGCCTACACGCCGCTGTTGGCGCTGGCGGCAGCGATCTCGTTCGGCAAGCTTGTCTTGTACGCGGCGTTGATCGACGTCGAGCAGTTCGGCGCCCTCGGCAAGATGCTGCTCGTGTCGACGCTGTTCGGCATGGCCGGCGGCTTGGGTCTGTATCTCGCTGCGAGCCGCGATTTGCCGGCCTTGCTCGTTGCCGGACGCGTGCATCGCGCGATCGCGCTACTGGCGCAGAGCGCATGGGTGACGACGCTGACAGCCGGTGCGGGAATGCTGTGCGCGCTCTTGGGGGCCGATCTCTTTGATTTGACGGCCGCTGAAATGACCCTGGGTCTGCTACACGGATGGCTGCAGCAGTTGTTCATGTTTGCCGGCTTCGACAATCGCAGTCGTCTTGCGCTCATGAGCTATGCACGCGACCTTTTCCTGCGGGCGTTCCTGTGTGCCGCGGTCGGCGCGGCGGCCGCTGGCGCAGGACTTGGCGCGAGCGGCGTCATCGTCACCGAGGCCGTCGCGACCGCGGCAGTCGGTGCCTGGATGATCGGCGGCGTTTTGCGCCGCGCCAACGCGCGCTGGCGGTGGTTGCCGCGGTTGGCCGTTCGTCGCCTGAATGCGCTCCCTTGGCGACCATCGCTCGTGCTGCTGGCAAGTTCCCTGGTTGCGTTCACTTCGTTCAATCTCGATCGCTGGATTGCGGCGCAGGTGTTAAACCGCGAGGCATTCGGGCAGTACGCGTTCGCGTGGATCGCGTTGATCGCCGCGCAATCGGTGCAGATGTTGGTGAACTCAGGGTTGCTGCCCCTACTTGCACGCCGTGCCGCAACCGGGCGGTCCGCGAGCGCGGTCCGCCTCACGCTTCGGGTTTCCATTGCGCTTTTGGCAGCAGCCGGTATCGTAGGCGCGGCTGGCGGCGTTGCGGCGATTCATGCCGTCGAGCGTTGGTTACCC
>JANWXE010000025.1 GCA_025055385.1 Burkholderiaceae bacterium
AGCCACGCCGCAGCGCCTCGGTCTGCGGCTCCATGTCCACGCCACCATAGACGCAGGCCACCCGCAGCGCCGTCCGGGCGGCGTATTTCCTGAGGTTGTCCGCGACCTGCTCGGCAAGCTCGCGCGTCGGCGTCAGCACCAAGGCACGCACCGGATGGCGCGCCGGCGACACGCTGGTGTTGGCATGCGGCAGCAGCCGCTGGATCATCGGTAGGCCGAAACCCGCCGTCTTGCCGGTGCCCGTCTGCGCGGCGCCCATCACGTCACGGCCGGTTAGAACCACCGGGATCGCCTTCGCCTGGATCGGCGTCGGGGTGACGTAGCCCATGTCGCCGATCGCCGCCAGCAGCAGCGGATCCAGACCGAAATGCGTGAAATCCTTCGGATCAGACATGCGTCGGCATCAGGTTGCGGGTGAGGGTCACCGGTCAGGCCGTCTCCCGCGGGCCGCGCCGCAGCGCGAGCAACCCAGATCCGGCCTGGCGCCGGCGAAGCGGCGGCCGCGGCGGTCGGTCGTGCGAACGGATTTTCATGCGGCAAACGTGCGGCGGCAGCGTCGATGTGATCGCCAGCGACTCTCTAAATCCTTGATTTTCTTGGTGGGCCGTGTTGGACTCGAACCAACGACCAAGGGATTATGAGAGAACGCCCCGCCGGAAATTTGCCTTGCTGCTGCCGACGTCCGCTCCAAAAAACAACCCGTTAGCCTACCCGTCGCTTCTTCAACCTACCGCAACTTGCCGCCCTGAGTGCGGCAAAACTGCGGCAACGCGCCGGCACCCATGAGTGCCTTTCGGTAAGTTTACCTCCGGCCGCAAACTCTTATCGGTGGCTATACGTGGCCCACAGAAAAGGAGCCATGCCATGGACCGACTGTTGACACCGGCCGAGCTCGCGCAAGTGCTCGGACTTGCCGAGCAGACGATCTACAACCGCATTCAGGAGGGGCGCCCGCTGCCGCCCTACATTCGGCTGGGCAGACTGCTGCGCTTCCGCGCCTCCGACGTCGACGCCTGGCTGGCCGCCCTTCCGACGCAGACCGTCTCGACGCGCGCAGCGCGTCGGCGTGGGCGCACGGGGAAGGGCGCGCATATCGTGCGGACGATGGCCGCCGATATCGTCGGACCGGAAGATCCTCGGCCCGCTGCCGGCGGCGAGTGCGCGTGAGCTGCGCCGAACGTTGGCACGCCCGGCAAAGGAAAGAAAAGGGGGGCGCAATGCTGCCCCCCTGAAGCAGGGTAAAAAACCCGACTCTGGGCTCAATAGCCCTTCCTAGGCCATCCCGGGGGCCATCCCCGGGCGCATACGCAGCTGCCATGCTGCGCAGGCCTACAGCTGTTGCTTCGGTGTGCCATACCTAGTAGCTAACCGACAGCTTTAGGCTTTCGCTCAGCGAAGGACATCCGGCAGGTCTGCCCCATCGTTTCGTCGCTACTTGCCCAATCTCCCCCGCTTACACCATCCCGCATCGCCAAATGCGGTCAGACGGTAATCAGCGGTTCCCCAGTTAGCAGCAGGCTACTGCTCGCACGCACGCCGCCGAGCTCAGCTCACCACCGTGGCCCTGAGGGCCTCCGCCTTGCGGCTTTCCCCGCGCCGAGATTCCAAAGCGCATCGGGTACTAGTGGTAAGCCTTCCGCTCCCTGCCTACGACCATCGCGTCATGACTCCGACAGTCAGCGGCTTGCGTACGACCCAGACAGCGGCCTTGTAGGTCGCCGTTACACGGTTGAGCTGTACATCGACCCCAGGTTTCCCCAGGTGCCAGCGCCTCCAGGTTTCCCCTCGGCGCCCTGACGCATTTCTGCGCCCTCAGAAGCCCTCGTGTCTGGCACCCGTCGCACCCTTGCGGTGTGCGCCGGGGGCGGGACTGAGACCCGCTTTCGCTCTGCTGCAGGCACGCGCGGCATTTCCTCCGCGCGCCCGTTTCCTGGTCGCCCAATCCCCCGTACAGGGTTGATCGGGTCGAAGGGGGGAGTTGCACCCCCCAGCGCCCGTCGTAGCCGCACCAGCCCGATTAGGGGCATGCGGCTTCAGCTGTCTGCTCCGGATTGGCGGTCCGGAGCTTGGGGCATCCGCCCCGCTACGTAAGCAACATGCAGGATGGCGCCTGCATGTCAAGGTATGGCAGGCACCGCCCTGCGTCGCAGGGTCTGCGCCGTATAGCTACCGCGGTTTTATACGGCGCGCTGTATTGGAATCTCATTACGTCTGAGCTCGCCTGCGGCTCGCTATACGGCGGAAATGCCCCGCTGGCGCGGGGGCCCTTTATTCGTACTCACCGCAAGCGAGCAATGTCCGCCTACAACCAAGACGTCATTCCGAGTAAGGCCGTGTACATGCAGCGCATCGCTGATTTCGTGCGGCTGGGCTACCAGTACTGGACCGCTGGCGAAATCCACGCGCATCGCGCCGCACGCCTCGCGGACAAGTTCCGCACCTACTACCGCGTCGACCTGGACCGCAACCGCCGCGCACGCGCCAAGCAGCACGGCAATGGCTGCGCCGTGCTGCTGATGCACCCGCTGGATGCGGTCACACTGCATTGGCTGCTGCTAGTCACACCGGGCGAACATCCTGCGCACAAGCTGGAGCAGCTGCGCGACGCTAGCAGCCGACGCATCAGGTTCGATGCGTACGAACTGGTGCGACATACCCGCAAGGGGCAAAGCACACCGAGCTGGACCTGGCGTCTGTCGGATGAAGCGTATGAAGCGTGGCGCGACCGCATACGCGCAACGGTGCGCAGCGGCACCGATGATGACCTGCGTCAACTGATTCAAAGCCTGCACCGCATGCCAGGCTTTGCCGGCAACCGCGCGCAGGGCAAAAGCCTGCAGCGCTTGCTGCGCGGCGAGTGGCGCCGCATTCGCAGGACGCCGCCGCCGATGTTGCCGCGCCTGTGGTACCTCAGACGGCTCCCCGTGGATGCGATGCCGCTGGCCCTTTGGCTGAAGCGCGCCGGCGCAGCCGAGAAACTGGCCGCCGCGTCGGCGAACGATTCGCAAAAGCTGTAGGGCGGCTTACCCACCGGCCAGCTTGGCAACGAGCGCATCCGGCGACAGATGGGTGTAACGACGCAGCATGTTCAGGCTCTTGTGCCCGGTGATGCTGGCCACTTCCATCACGTTCAGCCCTTTCTCAAAGAAGCGGCTGGTCGCTTCGTGCCGCAGGTCATGCCAGCGTAGATCGTCGAGCTTCAGCTTGGCCTTGACGCGCTTCCATGCGCATAGCAGCGCGTTCTGCGTCAACGGCAGCAGGCGCCCATCGATGGAACGGGGCAGGCCCGCGATGACGTTCACCGCCTTGGGCGACAGCGGTACGTGCGCCGGCACGCCTTTATTGCCGACGGCGCGAAACGGCGCCGGGATGGTAATGATGCGCCGCTGCAGGTCCACCCAGTCCCAGCGCAGCGACAGCAGCATCGCCTGGCGCAGCCCCGTTTCGATGGCCAGTTCAAAGGCCGGCAGCATCCACGGATTGCCGCAGTCGGCCAACGCCTGCCGCAGGCGCTCGTATTCGCCCGGCAGCAGCCGGCGGTCGCGTTCTCCACCGCAGGAAGGCATGCGGATGTTGCGAACGGGGTTTACAAGCCCCTCCATGCCCCATTCCTTGCGGGCCGTCTCGAACACGTGCGACACCAGCGCTAGTTCGAGCCGAATCGTGCCCTCAGCCAGCCCCTGCTGGCGCCGGCTGTCTCGGTAGGCGGCAAAGTCCATCCCCCGCAAGCTCGCCAGCGGGCGCGCCGCCAGCGGCTGCCGCTGCCACCACCGGATGCGGTTGAGCTCACGCGCCCGCGACCGCTTTCGCGCGGTAACCTCCTGCGCGTACCGCTCGAGCGCCTCCCGCAGCGTTGTGCGCTGTGCTTCCGTCCGGTCAACAAAATCGCCCCGGTCGATGGAGGACTCCACCTGCCGCGCCCATGCCTTGGCTTCCGCAACCGTTTGGAAGGTTCGGACCAGCCGCGGATAGCCGCGGCGCCGCACTTCGACCTGGTACTGGTTCTGCCCGCGCTTTCTGACGCTTGCCACCAACCATCTCCGCACTGCATCGGAGACGGGTGTAGCTACCGATGTTTTATCTGCGGCCGAGTGCGGCAAAAGTGCGGCAAACGTGCGGCGGCAGCGTCGATGTGATCGCCAGCGACCCTCTAAATCCTTGATTTTCTTGGTGGGCCGTGTTGGACTCGAACCAACGACCAAGGGATTATGAGTCCCCTGCTCTGACCGACTGAGCTAACGGCCCCGCCACGGGGGCGCTGCATCCGTTGCCGTTCCACCGACGCTGCCGTCCCGCCCCACACCGTTCCGTTTACTCCAGGAAGCTCTTTAGCTTGTCGCTGCGGCTCGGATGGCGCAGTTTGCGTAGCGCCTTAGCCTCGATCTGCCGGATGCGCTCGC
>JANWXE010000063.1 GCA_025055385.1 Burkholderiaceae bacterium
CACCTCTGGTGTACCGGTTGTCACGCCAGTGGCATCGCCGGGTAGCTATGTGCGGAAGAGATAACCGCTGAAAGCATCTAAGCGGGAAACTCGCCTGAAGATAAGTCTTCCCGGAGGCTTGACCTCCCTAAAGGGTCGTTCGAGACCAGGACGTTGATAGGCCGGGTGTGGAAGGGCTGTGAGGCCTTGAGCTAACCGGTACTAATTGCCCGTGCGGCTTGATCCTATAACCGTGCTGCCTCGTTTTCGAGGCTGGGAGCGGTGCTATCGCAACGGCTTGCTTCTTCCAGTTTGGGCCCCGTGCCACGATGGCCCGTTCGGGCTGGCGGGCGAGGGGCCAACCGCTTTTGCCTGACGACCATAGCGAGGTGGAACCACCCCTTCCCATCCCGAACAGGACCGTGAAACGCCTCAGCGCCGATGATAGTGGGATGTATTTCCCGTGAAAGTAGGACATCGTCAGGCTCTCTATTGGGCGCCCCATGCCAAGCGTGGCATGGGGCGTTGCTTCTTCTGCCGCGCATAATGCTGACTCTCCCCTGACACGAACGAAATCGTGCGTGCGCTGCGCCTCGCGACTATCGCGGCACTGCTGATCGCGATCGCCTTCCTCGGCGCGTTCCTGTGGTACCGGAAGGCAAGCCAGCCGGACCACGACGGCACGCGGGCCGTTGCGGCCGTGTCCGCCCGCGTGACCGTCACGCGCGACGCACGCGGCGTGCCGAGCATCGAGGCATCGACCGAGGCCGACGCTCTGTTTGCGCTCGGCTTCGTGCATGCGCAAGACCGCCTGTGGCAGCTTGACTTTAACCGCCGCGTCGCGCAGGGACGGCTGGCGGAACTCGTTGGGCCGCGCGGGCTCGAGACGGATCGCTTTCTGCGGACGCTCGGCATCTACCGCGCCGCGCAGGCGGCCGCAGCGGAGCTCGATGCGGACACCCTGGCGCTCGTGCAGGCTTACGTGGCGGGGATTAACGAGGCGCTGGCGAACCGCGCCGGCCCACTGCCTCCGGAGTTCCTGCTGACCGGCGCCAGCGCGCCGCAACCCTGGCAGGTTGCGGATACCCTGGCGTGGGCGCTCATGATGGCGCTCGACCTGTCGCGCTCTTACCGCGACGAGCTGACGCGCCTGCGTCTTGCCGCCCGCTTCAGCAAGGACGAGATCGAGGACTTCAAGCCGCCCTATCCCGGCGAGTCCCGCGCGCATTTGGCCGATTATCCGCAGATGTATCGCGTCCTCGGCCTCTTTGGCGGCGGCCGCGCGGAACTGCTGCAGCAGGCCCAGCGCCTGGCGCAGCTCGACCTCTCGGCTGCCCTGGCCTGGCCAGAGGGCCTCGGCTCGAACAACTGGGTGATCGGCGGCAGCCGGACGGTATCGGGCAAGCCGCTGCTGGCGAACGACCCGCATCTGGGCCTGACGACGCCTTCGGTCTGGTACTTCGCGCGCATCCGTGCGCCCGGTCTGGATGTCTTCGGCGCGACCTTGCCGGGCATCCCGTATGTCCTGCTGGGTCGAAACGCCGACGTCGCTTGGGGCTTCACCAACACGGGGCCAGACGTGCAGGATTTTTATATCGAGCGACTGCATCCGCAGGACCCCGAGCGTTATCAGACCCCAGACGGCTATGCCAGATTCGAGCGCTACACCGAAGCGATTCCGGTGCGCGGGCAGCAGGCCGTGGAACTTGTGGTCCGTCGCACGCGCCACGGTCCCGTCATGTCCGGCGCGCTCCCGGGAATGGACAAGACTCTGGACGGGGCGCGCTATGTCCTGGCCCTGCGATGGGCCGCACTGGAGCCCGGCGACACCAGCCTAGCGGCCATCCGCGCGATGAATCGGGCGCGCAACGCCGCCGAGTTCGAGGCAGCGCTCTCCGGTTTCAGGCTCGCGATGCAAAACGTCGTCTACGCCGACACCGCGGGCAACATCGGTTTCGTCGCCGCCGGCCGTGCGCCGCTGCGCGGTCCCGAGGACGACCTCAAGGGGATCGCCCCGGCGCCCGGCTGGGACGCACGCTACGACTGGCGAGGCTGGATACCGTTTGCGGAGCTACCGCGCGCCTTCAATCCGCCGGAGGCGATGATCGTCACCGCCAACGAGCGCATTACGCCACCAAACTATGCGCATTTCCTCACGACGGACTGGCAGCTTCCTTACCGCGCGCAGCGCATCCGCGAACTGCTGCAAGCGACGCCGCGACACGACGAGGCGTCGATGCGGCGCATCCAACAGGACGTCGTCTCGCTGGCGGCGCGCGATCTGATGCGCGCCCTGAAGGCCCTTGCGCCGCAACCGTCCTCGCCTGCCGGCCGCCTTGCCTGGCAGCGGCTTGCGACTTGGGACGGCGCCATGCGCGCGGATGGCCCCGAGCCGCTGCTGTTTCATGCCTGGATGCGCCGCCTGCGCGCGCGCCTGTTCGAAGACGATCTCGGCGACCAGGCCAAGGACCTGGTCGGCAACGCCGAACTCGTCGCCACGCTGCTGCGCGTGCTGTCCGGGCAGGCCATGGCGCGCGACTGGTGCGACGACCAGACCACGCCCAACAGCCGCGAAACCTGCGCCGAGGTCGCCTCCGCGGCCCTCGATGAATCGGTCGCCGAACTCGCGCGGGCAACCGGCCGCGACCCGCTCGCGCTGCGCTGGAGCGATGCGCACCGCGCGATCCACGAACACCGGCCGCTT
>JANWXE010000076.1 GCA_025055385.1 Burkholderiaceae bacterium
ACCCCGATGCGGATCCGGTGCCGCAGACCGTGCTCATCAATCCGGTGCTGCAGCCGCTGTCGGACGACATGGAAGAAGGCTGGGAGGGCTGCCTGTCGGTGCCGGGCCTGCGCGGGCTGTTGCCGCGCTACCGCCGGCTGCGCTACACCGGCTTCGATGACCAGGGGCGGCCGATCGACCGCACGGTGGAGGGCTTCCACGCCCGCGTCGTGCAGCACGAGGTCGATCACCTCGACGGCATCCTGTACCCGATGCGGATGCGGGATTTGAGCCGGCTCGGCTTCACGGACGTGCTGTTTCCGGGGCTGACCGACGCCGCCGAGGACTGACCGCCGTCGGCGGCCGCCCCACGTTACGGCTGCAGCGCCTCCAGCAGGTCGCTTTCGAGCTGAAGCTGCCCGCGCGGCGATTCGAGCGCGGCGCCATCGATCAGGAACACGTCCTCGACGCGCTCGCCTAGCGTGGCGATCTTCGCGGTGTGCACGTTGACGCCGTGCCGCGCCAGCACCTGCGCGATCGCATACAGCAGGCCCACCCGATCGGTGGCGGTGATCTGCAGCAGATAATGGTCGCCCCGTTCGTCCGGCGACAGGTACACGGACGGCGTGACCGGGAAGTGGCGCGACTGACGGGACAGTCGGCCCTTGACCGGCTCGTGCAAGGGGCGTGCCTGCGCGATCCACTCGGCCAGTTCGTGCTCGATTTGCGACAGCAGTTCGCGGTAGGAGTAGGCGCGGCCGTGGTCGGTGACGACGAAGGTGTCGAGCGCGTAACCGTGCCGAGTCGTATGAATCTTGGCGTCCAGGATGTTCAGGCTGCGGCTATCAAAATACCCGCAGACGCGCGCAAACAAGTCTTTCTGGTCGAGGACATACACCAGTACTTCCGCGCCTTCGCCGCCTGGGGCGAGCCGCGTGCGAACCAGCGGGCGCGCCGGCCGCAGCGCGCCGCCGATCTCACGCGCGTGCCAGGCGATGTCTTCGGCTGTGTGGCGCATGAAATAGACCACGTCCAATTCGGCCCACAGCGGCTCGTGCGCATGCTGCGGCACAGCATGCAGCCGCAGCAGGCGCAGCGCTTCCTGTTTGCGCCCCTCCAGTTCGGCAGCCAGCGGCAGCGCCTCGCCGCCCAGCTGGCGGCGCGTTAAGTGGAAAAGGTCCTCCAGCAGCTTTGCCTTCCATGCATTCCAGACGCGCGGGCTGGTGCCGCGAATGTCAGCGACCGTTAGCAAGTACAGGGCTACAAGACGCCTTTCGTTGCCCACCAGGCGGGCGAAGCGGCGCACCACCTCCGGATCGGCGATGTCCTGTTTCTGTGCCACGCGCGACATCGTCAGGTGTTCGGCCACCAGCCAGACGACCAGCTCGGTGTCCTCCTTGCTCAGCCCGTGCTGGCGGCAGAAGCGGCGCGCGTCGCGCGCACCCAGCTCGCTGTGGTCCCCGCCGCGGCCCTTGGCGATGTCATGAAAGAGGGCAGCGATGTACAGCAACCAGTGGCGCTCGAAGCCGGTCATTAACTCGCTGCAGAGTGGATACTCATGTGCGTGCTCGGCCATCGTGAAGCGGCGCAGGTTGCGCAGCACCATCAGGATGTGCTGGTCGACCGTGTACACGTGAAACAGGTCGTGCTGCATCTGGCCGACGATGCGCCGAAACACGGGCAAGTAGCGGCCGAGCACCGACCACTGGTTCATCATGCGCAGCGCATGCAGCACGCCCTGCGGCTGCTGCAGGATCTCAAGGAAGGTACGGCGGTTACGCGGATCCTCGCGGAAGCGGCGGCCGAAGCGGAAGCGCGCATGCCACAGCGCCCGCAACAGGCGCGGCGCCATACCTTTCAGTTCCGGGTGCTGCTGCACAAGTAGGAAGGCGCGCAGGTAACCGTTCGGATCGCGCTCCAGCGCTTGCTCGTCAACGATATCCAGCAGCTCATGGCGGGCAATGAAGGTCTCGTCCAACACTTGCGCCGGCTCGTCGCCGCGCGGAAACAGCCGCGCCTCCAGGTTCAGCAGTAACAGCGTATTTAGTTGCGTCACTGCCTTGGCCGCCAGGTAATAGCGCTGCATTAACACTTCACTGGCGCGCCGAGTGCCGCTTCCATGAATGCGCAGCGCGCCGGCGACGGCGTTCTGGTAATCGAACAGCAGCCGGTCCTCACGCCGACCGGCCACAATATGCAGATGCGCGCGGATCTGCCGGATGACTCGCTCCTTGGCGATCAGCATTCGGCATTCTTCGCGCGTCAGCAGTTGGCGGCGCGCCAGCTCGCGCCAGGTGCGGCCCAGACCGGCAGCGCGAGCCACCCACAGGACCGTCTGCAGGTCACGTAGGCCGCCTGGGCCGTCTTTGACGTTCGGCTCTAGGCTATACGGTGTGTCCTGGTACTTGGTGTGACGCTGCTGCTGCTCCAATTGCTTGGCGCGAAAGAAGGCGTGCGGCTGGAGGATGCCGCTCACCGCGGCGACGAAACGACGAAACAAAGGCCGCGGACCAACGATGAGCCGTGCCTCCAGAAGCGCGGTCAGGACGGTGACATCGCGCGCGGCCTCCTGCACGCACTGCGCGACTGTGCGCACGCTATGGCCTATGTGTAGCCCAAGATCCCAGAGTTGGCTAATGAAACGCTCGATCCACGCAGTTGCGGCATCGCCCAGATCGGCCTCGTGCAGCAGCAAGAGGTCAACGTCAGAGTAGGGATATAACTCACCCCGCCCATAACCTCCTACAGCGATGACGGCAATGCCCGGTGGCAGCCCGTTGCTGTGGATCAAGCGCCGCAGCAGGCGATCGGTCACCCGCGCCAGACCGCTCAACAGCGAACCCACCGAGCGGCCCGCACAATACGCTGCTATGAGCGCCTCGCGCTCAGCACGCAACTGATCGCGCAGCGCGAAGCCAAGGTCGTTCATCGCAGCGCTATCCGGCCGCCAGCACTGGCGCGTGTCCGAGCCGCTCGGTCACGAATGCCGGCGGCGGCGGTGTACCGGCCGACAACGTCAAAATTTCGAAGCCTGTCTCTGTGACTAACACGGTATGTTCCCACTGAGCCGACAGGCTGTGGTCTTTCGTGACAATCGTCCAGCCGTCGGCTAGCTCGCGGATCTCGCGGCGGCCAGCATTAATCATCGGCTCGATCGTAAACGTCATGCCGGGCACCAGCACGTCAAGGGTGCCTGGCTTGCCGTAATGCAAGATCTGTGGCTCCTCGTGGAAACGGCGTCCGATACCGTGACCGCAGAATTCGCGCACCACACTGTAGCCATGCTTTTCAGCATGGCTTTGGATTGCATGGCCGATATCGCCCAAGCGCGCACCAGGACGCACCTGCAAGATGCCAAGCCACATGCATTCGTAGGTCACCTCGACTAAACGGCGCGCTGCGATTGACGGCTCGCCGACGAAAAACATGCGACTCGTGTCACCGTGATATCCGTCCTTGATCACGGTCACATCGATGTTCAGGATGTCGCCGTTCTTTAACACGCGTTCGCCCGGGATGCCATGACAAACCTGATGATTGACAGAGGTGCAGATTGATTTCGGAAACGGTCGGTAGCCGGGCGGCGCATAGTTGAGCGGCGCCGGCACCGTACCCTGCACCTCCACCATGTAGCGATGGCAGAGCCGGTCAAGCTCTGCCGTTGTGACACCTGGCTTTACGTACGGCGTAATGAAATCCAGCACTTCGGCAGCAAGCCGGCCAGCGATTCGCATGCGTTCGATTTCTGCAGGACTTTTAATAACAGCAGGCATGCGAAGCGGATCCTTACGTGCTTGAGAGTGTTATGAGGTGCTGCCTATAATAGCGGCCCGCTTTTCGCCGCCTTGCGCCGCGATTGAGCGAATCCCGCGCAGCATCGCCCCAAGGTGTCGGCGGTTGCCGATCCCGATGCTGACGCCAGACCTAACCTTGGCAGGAGAATCATGACCGTCACCATGCGCGAAATGCTGGAGGCGGGTGTCCATTTCGGACATCAAACCCGCTTCTGGAACCCGAAGATGGCGCCCTATATCTTCGGGCATCGTAACCGTATCCATATCATCAATCTTGAACGCACGCTGGAAAACTTTCTCGAGGCGTTAAAGTTTGTTCGCCAGCTCGCGGCAAACCGGGGCACGATCTTATTCGTTGGCACGAAACGGCAAGCGCGTGAAATCATCGTCGAGGAAGCCACGCGCGCGGGTATGCCCTACGTGGAGCAACGGTGGCTGGGTGGAACGCTGACCAACTTTAAGACGATCAAAAGCTCGGTCAAGCGTTTGAAGGACATGGAGGCGACGATCGAAGCCGGTGGCTTAGAGCGTCTATCCAAGAAAGAAGCTCTACAGTTCCAACGCCAGGTCGACAAGCTCAACAAGGCGATCGGCGGTATCAAGGACATGAATGCGCTGCCGGATGCCCTATTCGTGGTCGACGTGGGCTATCACAAAATTGCGGTGGCGGAAGCAAACAAGCTGGGCATTCCCGTCATCGGCGTGGTCGACACAAACCACTCGCCAGACGGGATCGCGTTTGTCATTCCCGGCAACGATGACTCAAGCCGCGCGGTGAGGCTGTACGCGCGCGGCATCGCAGATGCCATTTTGGAAGGCCGCGCACAGGCTTTGCAGAGTGTGGTCAGTGCTGCCGGCGACGAGTTTGTGGAAGTCGACGCCGAAGAGGAAGCCGCTTAAGGGGCTGCCGCGCTGACGCGGCGAAAGCGTTCGGTTAGGGCCAACGCGCCCTTTATTTGCAGCATACAGGAGTTGATGTCATGGCGGAAATCAGCGCGGCGCTGGTCAAAGAACTGCGCGAGAAGACCGACGCGCCGATGATGGAATGCAAAAAAGCGCTCGCCGAGGCGGGCGGCGACCTTGTCAAAGCGGAGGAAATCCTGCGTATTCGGCTGGGCAATAAAGCCAGTAAAGCGGCAACCCGTCTTGCGGCCGAGGGTGTCGTCGCAATCGGTTTGAGCGATGATGCCAAACTGGCGGCGATTGTGGAGGTCAATTGCGAAACCGATTTCGTCGCTAGGAACGAGGAGTTTCTTTCGTTTGCTCGCCGACTGGCCCGTCTCGTGGTCCAGCACAATCCGGCCGATCTAGGGGTGCTGGCCGCTCTGCCGCTCGATGGCGGCACGGTCGAGTCGGTGCGAGCTGCGCTGGTGGGCAAGATTGGCGAGAACTTGGCGATTCGGCGCTTCCGCCGCCTAAGCGCGCAGGGGCGCATTGCCAGCTATGTGCACAGCGGCGCCAAGATCGGCGTGCTGGTCGATTACAGCGGCGGCGACGAGCAGCTCGGCAAGGATCTGGCGATGCACATCGCCGCCAGCAAGCCGAAGGCACTTGATACCGCCGGCGTGCCACCCGAGCTCGTGGAGGTGGAGCGCCGTATCGCGCTCGAGAAGGCGCGCGAAGCCGGTAAACCGGAGGCGATGCTGCCGAAGATCGCTGAGGGCGCGGTGCAGAAGTTCCTCAAGGAGGTCACGCTGCTTGGCCAGGTGTTTGTCAAGGCGGCTGACGGCAAGCAGACAATCGAACAGCTGCTGAAGGCCCACACCGCGCGCGTGCACGATTTCGTGTTGTACGTGGTAGGCGAGGGCATCGAGAAAAAACAAGCGGATTTTGCCGCCGAAGTGGCCGCTGCAGCCGCAGCAGCAGCGGCGCGCAGCTAGCGGGGGCTGTGCCGATGCCGGTGCCCGCCTATCGCCGTGTGCTGCTGAAGCTGTCCGGCGAGGCCTTGATGGGCGATGACGCCTTCGGCATTAACAAGGAAACGCTGGCGGCGATGGTGCGTGACATCGGCGAGGTGGTTGCCCTCGGCGTGGAGCTGGCAATCGTGATCGGGGGCGGCAACATTTTCCGTGGTGTGGCGCTGGGCGCAGACGGCATGGATCGTGCCACCGCCGACTACCTAGGGATGATGGCGACCATCATGAACGCGATGGCGCTGCAAGATGCGATGCGGCGGGCCGGCATCGAGGCGCGCGTGCAGTCCGCGCTTAACGTGGAACAGGTTGTCGAGCCTTATATCCGGCGGAAGGCGATACGCTATCTGGAAGAGGGCAAGGTCGTGATCTTTGCCGCCGGCACCGGCAACCCGTTTTTTACTACCGACACGGCGGCGGCATTGCGCGGCTCGGAGATGGGTGCCGAGATCGTGCTGAAAGCTACCCGCGTCGACGGCGTATACAGCGCCGATCCGAAGCGCGACCCGACCGCTACACGCTACAGCCGGCTGACGTTCGATGAGGCGCTGGCGCGCAAGTTACAGGTGATGGACGCCACTGCCTTCGCGCTATGCCGAGACCAGAAGCTGCCAATTAAGGTGTTCGACATCCGCAAACCTGGCGCGCTCAAGCGCGTCGTCCTGGGCGAAGACGAAGGCACCTTAGTGCATGTCTAAAGCCTGGTTGTACACGGAGAAGCTGCCATGAACATCGCCGAGATCCGCCGCACGACCGAACAGAAGATGCAAAAATCGGTCGAGGCGCTCAAGCAAGACCTGGCCAAGATCCGCACCGGCCGGGCACACGTCGGTCTGCTCGATCATGTGCAGGTCGAGTACTACGGACAAATGATGTCGATCAAACAGGTGGCGCAGATCGGCCTGGCCGATGCACGCACGATCACCGTGCAGCCGTTTGACAAGAAAATGGTGCAGCCGATCGAGAAGGCGATCCGCGAATCGGAACTGGGGTTGAACCCTGCTTCTCACGGTGACATCATCCGGGTGCCGATGCCACCGCTGACGGCGGAGCGCCGGCGCGAGCTAGCCAAAGTGGTGCGGCAAGAGGGCGAAACCGCGCGCGTCGCAGTACGCAATCTGCGGCGCGACGCTATCACGCACCTGAAGGAATTGCTCAAAAAGAAGGAAGTAGCAGAAGACGAGGAGCGGCGCGCGCAGGAGGAGGTCCAAAAGCTCACTGACCGCTACGTGGCCGAAATTGACAAGCTGATTGCCGAGAAAGAAAAAGAAATCATGACCGTTTGAGGGCACATACGGCAACTACAGGCTTCCGGCTTGACCGCGCGCCTTCTCAACGCTCCGCCGCAGCATGTCGCCATCATCATGGACGGCAACGGCCGTTGGGCGACACGCCGCCATCTACCCCGCGTGGCGGGCCATGCGCGCGGCCTTGATGCCGTGCGTAGTGTCATTGAGACCTGTGCACGTCGTGGTGTCCGTTATTTGACGTTGTTTGCGTTCAGCTCTGAGAACTGGCGCCGGCCGCAGGAGGAGGTCTCGACCCTCATGCGCTTGTTCGTCAGCGCCCTGCGCAATGAAGTCGGGCAACTGCGCGACAGCGGTGTGCGCTTGCGCATCGTCGGGCGCCTGCAAGATTTTGACCCGGAGCTGCAAGCGCTGATCCGCCATGCTGAGGAGACGACCGCGCGCAATGACCGCCTGCATCTGTCGATCTGCGCAAGCTATGGCGGCCGTTGGGACATCGTACAAGCCGTGCGCGCGCTGCTGCGCGAGCAACCTGACCTCGTAGTTGATCCAGATCGATTAGACGAGGACGACCTGGCGCGGCATCTGGCGCTTGCCCATGCGCCGGAGCCAGACCTGTTGATTCGCACCGGCGGTGAGCAACGCATCAGCAACTTCATGCTTTGGCAGCTCGCTTATACAGAACTTTATTTCAGTGAACTGCTTTGGCCTGATTTCGACGCCGCAGCCTTGGAGGCTGCCATCGCTTGGTATCAAAGCCGAGAGCGGCGTTTCGGCCGCATCAGCATGCAGATGCAGAACGGGGCCTAGGCACCGATGCTGAGACAGCGCGTGATCACGGCCGTTGTGTTGGCGCTGGCGCTGTTCGCAGCGATCACGGCCGGGTCAGCGGCTTTTGTCACGTTCATCGCTGTGCTTTTTGCTGCTGCCAGCTTCGAATGGCTGCGGTTGACCTTGGGCCGCGGCTATTGGGCTCCGGTGCTTGCTGCAGCCTTCGCCATCCCCCTGTGGGTGCTCGAACTGAGCGGTGTGGCCTTGCCGCTTTTTATGCTGCAAGCGCTCGCGGCGGCCGCCGGCGTCTACTGGCTGAGCACTGCGGTGACCCTACTACGGGCCGAGCGCAGCGGCGATTTGCGACTGCATGGACCGCTGACGGCGTGCGCCGGCGCGCTCGTGCTCGCCGCAGCGTGGTTCTCGCTGCTTGCGCTGTATCGCGAGGGCGTCGTTTACCTGCTGTCGGTGCTGGCCATTGTTTGGATTGCCGATATCGCCGCCTACTTCGTTGGGCGTGCGTTTGGGCGGCGCAAACTTGCACCGCGTATTAGTCCCGGCAAGACCTGGGCTGGAGTCGGTGGAGCGCTGGCGGGTGTATTGCTGGCCGCTATCCTGGCCTGGCAGCTGGCTTCGGCCGCACCCCTCTTTTCAAACATGCTATTTAACCGCCTCGCCGCTTGGGCGATGCCGCTGCTTGCGGTGTTGGTGTTACTCGGCGTCGTTGGCGATCTGTTCGAAAGCCAGATGAAGCGCCATGCCGGGGTCAAAGACAGTAGTGGCTTGCTGCCTGGGCACGGCGGTGTTCTCGATCGCATCGATGCGCTGCTACCCGTGCTGCCAGCAGCCGTCCTGATCCATCGGTGGGCCTGATGCAAGGAATCTGCGTGCTCGGAGCAACCGGCTCCATCGGCACCAGCGCATTGGAGGTCATCGCGCGACACCCCGATCGGTTTCGCGTCGCGGCGCTGACCGCACAAAGAAACGTCGCGGCCTTGGTTGCGCTAGCGCGTCGCTTCGCCCCACCGCTGGCAGTGATCGCCGACGTCGCGCAGCTGCCGCTGCTGCAGCAGCAGCTGCGCGCTGCAGGCCTGCCCACCCGCGCGCTCGGGGGGGCGGAGGCCTTGGTGGAGGCCGTCTTGTCCCCCGAGGTAGACACGGTCATTGCCGCCATCGTCGGGGCGGCCGGTCTGCCACCGACCCTGGCGGCGGCACGTGCTGGCAAGCGCATCCTGCTTGCCAACAAGGAAGCCATCGTGTGCGCCGGTGCGCTGCTTATCGAGGCCGTGCGCAACAGTGGGGCGCAGCTGTTGCCGCTAGACAGCGAGCACAGCGCTCTGCACCAGTGTCTGGCGGGAGCGGCCGATGCCAGCCGCGCAGTGCGCCGCTTGATTCTCACCGCCTCCGGCGGTCCGTTTCGCAACCGCGCTGACCTATCGGCGGTGACTCCTGAGGAGGCTTGCGCGCATCCGAACTGGGTGATGGGTCCAAAAATCTCGGTGGATTCCGCTACCCTGATGAACAAAGGCTTGGAAGTGATCGAGGCTAGCTGGCTATTCGGTTTTCCGCCGCAGCAGATCGACGTCGTCGTCCATCCGCAGAGCGTGGTGCATTCAATGGTCGAATTTGTAGACGGATCGGTGGTTGCGCAACTTGGCACGCCAGACATGCGTACGCCGCTGGCGTATGCGCTCGGTTTTCCAGAGCGCATCGAAAGCGGCAGCGCCTTCTTGGATTTCCTTGCGCTGGGCCACCTGACTTTTGAGGCGCCGGATCTTTCGCGCTTTCCGTGCCTGCGGCTAGCATACGAGGCAGCGCGCGCTGGCGGTTCGGCAAGCGTCTGGTTAAATGCGGCCAATGAGGAAGCTGTCGCCGCCTTCCTAGCGCGTCGGCTGCCCTTCACGGCGATTGCCACCGTCATCGAAGCGACGCTGGCCCAGGCGCCGACAACGGTGCCGCGCTCACTGCAGGACGTGCTGGACGCTGATGCCGCCGCGCGCCGTTATGCGCGCGCGCTCATCGGTGCAACCGCGTAAGATCACGCGCATGTTGACTGTTGTTGCCTTTCTGCTCGCGCTCGCGGTCCTGATCGTGGTCCACGAATTCGGCCACTATTACGTGGCGCGACGCTGTGGCGTGAAGGTCCTGCGCTTCTCTGTCGGCTTTGGCCGCCCGCTGTGGCGCACGGTCGCTGGGGCAGACCGTACCGAGTGGATAATCGGCGCTATCCCGTTGGGTGGTTACGTGCGCATGCTCGATGAGCGCGACACTGACGCGGGGCCGATCGCGCCCGAGGATCTGCCGCGCGCCTTCAACCGCCAGCCGGTTGGAAAGCGTATCGCGATTGTCGCTGCGGGCCCGCTGGCGAATCTGCTGCTAGCCGTGCTGCTCTATTGGGGTTTGAACGTGGCGGGCACCCAGGAGCCAAGCGCGCGTCTGGCTGCGCCAGCTGCTGGAACGCCGGCCGCACAGGCCGGCCTGCAGGCCGGCGATCGAGTGACTGCAATCGATGGCAAGCCGGTGCGCTCATTCAACGACATGACTTGGCTGCTGCTGCAGCGGGCGATCGATCGAAGGCCCGTCTCGCTTGCGGTCGAGCGCGGCGGCGATGAACGTATCGTGACGCTCGATTTAGGACTGCTCACGGTAAGCGACTTAGAGAGCAATCCGCTGCCAAAGATCGGTGTACGGCCATACGGGGGGCCACCGTACATCGGGCGTGTCAGCGAAGGTAGTGCGGCGTCGACCGCAGGTCTACGCGCTGGAGACCGCGTATTGGCGATCGACGGTCAGCACATCGACTCGGCCGCCGAATTCATTGAACAGGTGCGCGCTGCCCCCCAACGCAGTTTGCACTTCCTGATCGAGCGAGCGGGCGTGCGCTTTGAGGTGCAGGTCCTGCCCGCAGCCGCACAGGATGAGCAGGGGCGCTTAATCGGCCGCATCGGCGCCGAAATCGGGGAGCAGCCGCAGCTGGTTACCGTGCACTACGGCCTGTTGGAGGGGCTGGCGCGCGCGGTTGCCAAAACCTGGGATACGGCGGTCTTCTCGTTGCGGGTGCTGGTAAAAATGGCTCTGGGCGAGGCATCACTGAAAAATCTCTCCGGCCCAGTGACAATTGCTGACTACGCCGGCCAAACCGCACGCATGGGGGCAGCGGCATACTTGTCCTTCCTCGCCCTCGTCTCAATCAGCCTTGGCGTGCTTAACCTTCTGCCGATTCCGCTGCTCGATGGCGGGCACCTCGTGTACTATGCAATTGAAATCGTCAAAGGCAGCCCGCCCGCTGAGTGGGTTACGCAGTGGGGCCAGCGTGTTGGCATTGGCGTGCTGGTGTTGCTGACAGCGCTGGCGCTGTACAACGACCTGACACGGCTGCTGTTGTAAGTTTCTTTTCCTTTGCTGAAGGCGAGTCGTTCATCCGGCAGGGTTTTTTTGCGCGCGCGCAACGGCGTCGCAGCGGCGGTTGCGCTCGCCTTCAGCGCGCAGCTTGCAGCGCAAGAGTTCGTCGTGCGTGACATCCGCGTCGAGGGGATCCAGCGCATCGAAGTCGGCACCGTCTTCTCCTATCTGCCGATTCGCGTCGGCGACCGTTTCGACCCCGAGAAGGGCGTCGCCGCTATCCGCGCGTTGTTCGCCACCGGCCTGTTTAAAGACGTGCGGCTGGAGGCCGACGGGGATACGCTGATTGTGCTGGTGGAAGAGCGGCCGGCCATCGCGCAGGTGGAATTAACCGGCGTGAGGGAGTTCGACAAAGAGACGGTGAAAAAATCACTGCGCGATGTCGGCTTGGCGGAAGGGCGCGTATTTGACCGCTCGTTGCTGGAGCGCGCTGAGCAAGAGCTGAAGCGGCAATATCTGGCGCGGGGGCTGTTCGCAGTACAGGTGCAATCGACCGTCACGCCGGTAGAGCGCAACCGGGTCAACGTCACGATCGCGGTGGCCGAGGGCGAGCCCGCCAAGATTCGCTCGATCCGATTCACCGGTAACCGCGCCTTTTCCGACGCCACGCTACGTGACCAGATGCAGCTCGGCACGCCGAACTGGATCAGCTGGTACACCAAGCGCGACCAGTATTCACGCCAGAAACTCGCAGCCGACTTGGAGTCGCTGCGCTCGTTTTACCTCAACCGAGGCTATCTCGACTTCAACATCGAATCGACACAAGTCTCGATCAGCCCCGACAAAAAGGCCATCCACATCACGATCAATATCACCGAGGGCGAGCGCTACACAGTCACTGGCGTTAAACTGGCCGGCGAGCTGCTCGGGCTCGATGAAGAGCTGACAGCGCTGATCGATGTTAAGCCTGGCGACGTCTATAACGCCGAGCGCCTGGCCGCGGTATCGAAACGCATCACCGATCGCCTAGGCGTGCTGGGCTACGCCTTCGCCACCGCGAATCCCGTGCCAGAAGCCAATCGCGAGAAACGCGAGGTGGCATTTACGATCCTGGTCGATCCAGGCCGGCGGGTTTACGTGCGGCGGGTCAACATCACTGGCAACACGAATACCCGCGACGATGTTATCCGCCGTGAGGTGCGACAGTTTGAGCTGGCCTGGTTCGATGCAGAAAAAGTGCGCCTATCGCGCGATCGCATCGACCGCCTCGGTTTCTTCGAAAAAGTCGAAGTCGAAACCCCTGCGGTACCTGGTTCGCTGGACCAGGTCGATGTCAACTTCACTGTTAAGGAGCGGCCTACTGGCAGCATCCAGGCCGGCATCGGTTACTCAAGCAGCGACAAAGTCGTGCTGCAGGCAGCGTATTCACAGCAGAACGTGTTCGGCAGCGGCCAATCCGTCTCGCTGGAAGTTAACACCAGCCGGGCTAACAAGACGGTTGCGTTAACCCACGTCGACCCGTACGTTACGCAGGACGGTATCAGTCGCACCACCGAGCTTTACCAGCGCCGCTCCGATTTAGCGCGGCTAGGCTTGGGCTCCGTGGATTTTTTGCAGCGCGGCGCGGCGCTGCGCTTCGGCGTGCCGTTCACGGAGTTCGACACCGTCTATTTCGGTCTGGGCTACGAGGGCACAGACATTACGCTGACGGCGAGCAGCCCGCCAGCCTACGTCCAGTATGTCAGCGATTTCGGCGAGCGCAGCCATGCGGCCGTCAGCACGCTCGGTTGGGCCCGTGATAGCCGCGACAACGTGCTGGTGCCAAATCGCGGCCGCTACCAGCGGTTGTTCGTGGAGCTCGCCCTGCCGATGCTGGACCTCCGTTACTACCGTTCCACCTACCAGTTCCAGCAGTTTGTGCCCCTGACCAGCAAGTACACCGTGGCGGCCAATGTCGAGCTCGGCTGGGGAGGCGGCTATGGCGGTCGGCCCTATCCGCTATTTAAGAACTTTTACGTCGGCGGCATTGGCAGTGTGCGTGGCTTCGAGGGCGGCTCGCTTGGCCCGCGCGACGCGCTCGGCAATCCAACCGGCGGCACGCGGCGCCTTAATATGTCGTTGGAGGCGCTTGCGCCGCTGCCAGGGGCGGATCGCACGCTACGGGCGCTCGCCTTCCTGGACGGCGGGCAGGTGTGGAGCGCTGAACAGCGCCTGCGCCTGGGGGACCTCCGTTACTCGGTGGGCATCGGGCTGGCCTGGGTATCGCCGATCGGTCCGCTAAAACTCAGCTACGGCTACCCACTGAAGCGGCAGCCCGGTGACCGGCCGCAACGGTTTCAGTTCCAAATCGGAACAGGCTTCTGAGCGCGCGCCGTGTGGCAGAATTGCGCGCTTTGCGGATGGGGGTATGGATGAAGGCTTGGCTGCAGATCGCCTCGGCGGCGGCGGTCGCTGCGGCGTTGGCAAGCGCTGCCGTCGGCGCGCAAGAGCTAAAAATCGGGTACGTAAACTCCGAGCGCATCCTGCGCGATTCCGCACCGGCCCGTGCGGCGACGCAGAAGCTAGAGCAGGAGTTTGCTAAGCGAGACCGTGAGCTGCAAGAGCTGGGTGCCAAGCTAAAGGCAGCCGCCGAGCGTTTCGAGCGGGACAGCCCGGTGTTAAGCGAAGCAGACCGGGCACGGCGCCAGCGCGAGTTAGCCGACATGGACCGCGATTTCCAGCGGCGCCAGCGTGAATTCCGCGAAGACCTGAACCAGCGCCGCAACGAGGAACTACAGGCCCTGCTGGAGCGGGCGCAGCGTATCGTGCGCCAGGTCGCAGAGCAGGAAAAGTTCGATCTCATCGTACAGGACGCCGTCTATTTCAGCCCGCGCGTGGATATTACTGACAAGGTGCTGCGCGCGCTGAACAACGGCAAGTGATTAGATGCCCGCGCAGCGGCCGGGCCGCACGCTTGCCGAACTCACAGAAGCCGTGCAGACATCAGCGGGCGGCACGCTGACTGCGCGGTTGATCGGGGATGCGCAATACGTCATCGAAGGGGTTGCGCCGCTGGAGACGGCGACGCCACGCCATCTGAGTTTCCTCGCCAACCCGCGCTACCGTCATGCCGCACGTGTCTCGCGCGCCGGCGCGATGGTACTTGGGGAAACCGACTTTGAGGCGTTGCGGCCGCGTAACGCTGTCATCTGTGACAATCCTTACGCATGGTTTGCCTTGGCGATGCAGGTCCTTTACCCCACGCCGGCGGTATCGCCAGGGCAGGCGCCGCAGGCAGTCGTTGCCCCCACCGCGCGGGTTGCCGCCGGCTGCCGTATCGACGCCGGGGCGGTAATCGAGGCCGAGGCCGAGGTTGCCGACGGTGCTTGGATCGGGGCGGGCTGTTATGTGGGCGAGGGGGCGAAGATTGGCGCGGGTACGCGCTTGTATCCCGGTGCGCGGCTGTTGGCTGAATGTCAAATCGGAGCGCGCGGCATCGTGCACAGTGGCGCGGTGATCGGTGCCGACGGTTTCGGCTTTGCCTCGTTGGCAGGCCGCTGGGTCAAGTTGCCGCAAATCGGCCGTGTGATCATCGGCGACGATGTGGAGATAGGCGCAAACACGACGATTGACCGCGGCACGATGGGCGACACGGTAATCGAAGACGGCGTCAAAATCGACAATCAGGTGCAGATCGGTCACAACTGCCGCATCGGCGCGCACACAGTAATCGCCGGTTGCGTGGGCATTGCCGGCAGCGCGCGCATCGGGCGGCGCTGCCAGCTCGGTGGGGCCGCGATGATCCACGGCCACATCGAAATTTGCGATGACGTGATCGTATCCGGTGGCACCCTGATCTCGCGCTCGATCAGGACGCCCGGCTTTTACTCGGGTGTCTTTCCGTTCATGCCCAACCGCCAATGGGAGCGCAACGCCGCGTTAGTGCGGCACCTGCACGAGCTGCGTGACCGCCTGCGCCGGCTGGAGGCAGGGCCGGCGGCCGAGGGGGAAACGACATGATGGACATTCACATGATTCTGAAACATCTGCCGCACCGCTATCCGATCATTTTGGTCGACCGCGTGCTAGAGCTAGAAAAGGGCAAGCGCATCGTCGCGCTGAAGAACGTGTCGATCAACGAGCCCGTCTTCAGTGGTCACTTCCCACATTACCCGGTGATGCCGGGCGTGTTAATTATCGAAGCGCTGGCGCAAGCAGCAGCCATTTTGTCATTCGCAACGATGGCGCGCTTGCCGGACGACAACGCGGTCTATTACTTCGCCGGCATCGACAATGCCCGCTTCAAGCGCCCGGTCGGACCAGGCGATCAGCTGCGGCTTGAGGTACAGACGGTGCGTCAGCTGCGTGGCGTTGGCAAATACTCGGCCCGCGCCATAGTGGATGGGCAGCTTGCCGCCGAGGCGGAGCTGCTATGCGCATACCGGCCACTGGAAGGCAAGGGCAGCTAATGGCGCGCGTGCATCCCACGGCGATCGTGGATCCGCGGGCACGGCTTGCACCGGATGTCGAGGTTGGCCCTTACGTGATGATCGGACCAAACGTAGAAATTGGAGCCGGCACAACGATTGGTGCGCACACGGTCATCCAGGGCCGAACGACGATCGGGCGCGGCAACCGCATTTACCCGCATTGCTCGCTCGGCGGCCCACCGCAGGATAAAAAGTATGGTGGCGAGGACACGCAACTAGTAATCGGCGACGGCAACACAATTCGAGAGTTCTGCACAATGAATACTGGAACAGTGCAGGACCGCGGTGTCACGCGCGTCGGCAACGATAACTGGATCATGGCGTACGTGCACATTGCGCATGACTGCGTAGTCGGCGATCACACGATACTCGCCAACAGTGCGCAATTAGGCGGTCACGTTCGAGTGGGTGACTGGGCGATCCTCGGCGGCCTGACAGGCGTGCACCAATTCGTGACCATCGGCGCGCATGCGATGACGGCAGCTGGCACTATCTTGCTACAGGATCTGCCGCCGTTTGTGATGGGTGCGGGCAACCCCGCGCAGGCGCGCGGTCTGAACGTTGAAGGGTTGCGGCGACGCGGATTTTCGGCCGCGGCAATCGCCGCGTTGCGACGCGCGTACCGCATCTTGTACCGCGAAGGATTGTCGGCGGAGCAAGCCGTGCAGCGGCTGCTACAGGATGCCGACGCGCAGCCCGAACACGCCGAGCATCTGCGCAGACTAGCCGAGTTCGTCCGCGACTCCCAGCGAGGCATCGTGCGCTAACCTCCTCATCCGATGACACTACGTGTGGCGATGGCTGCCGGAGAAGCCTCGGGCGATCTGCTGGCAGCGTCCATCCTGCCTGCGCTTGCGCAAGGCGCGCCCGCAGACTGCGCTGGCATAGGCGGGGATCGCATGGTCGCCGCCGGCTTCCGCGCCTGGTGGCACGTGCGCGAGCTGTCGGTGCGAGGTTACGCCGAAGTCCTGCGCCATCTGCCGCGCCTGCTCGCGCTGCGGCGTGCCTTGATCGTACGCATTCGCACCTGGCCCGCGCAGGTGTTCGTCGGCGTAGACGCGCCGGACTTTAATCTCGGCGTAGCGGTGCGACTGCGGCAGCAGGGTATCCGGACGGTACAGTTCGTCGCCCCCGCGATCTGGGCTTGGCGCCCACAACGGCTCAGACTTGTGCAGCAGGGCGTGGATCATTTGCTGACCGTCTTCCCATTTGAACACGATCTGTTTGTCGCAGCCGGTGTGCGTACAACCTACGTCGGCCATCCGCTTGCCGCGATGCTGCCGGCGCAGCCGGATGCAGCGGCTGCGCGGGCGCGGCTGGCGCTGTCAGCGACCGCTCCGACGCTAGCGGTCTTACCGGGCAGCCGACCAGCCGAGCTTGAGCAGCTGCTGACTCCATTCTTGCAGACCGTAGTATGGCTGCAGCGGCGTGATGCAGCGCTGCAGGCGGTCGTCGCTGCTGCTGACGCACATCTAGCGCGTGACATTGAGGCGGCGCGCCGACGGCTTGAGCTAGACCCAGCGCGAGTACATATCGTGACCGGCCGCTCGCATGATTGCCTGGAGGCTGCCGACGTCGTGCTGGTTGCGAGCGGCACAGCGACGCTGGAGACCTTACTGCTCGGTCGACCGATGGTGATTGCCTATCGCGTGTCGTGGCTGACCGAGTGGATCACCCGCCGCAAGGCGCTGATCAGCCACATTGGTCTACCCAACATTTTGGCTGGAGAGCGAATCGTTCCTGAGTTTTTGCAAGAGGACGTTCGCGCCGAGATTCTGGGGCCTGCGCTCGCCGCCTTACTGGAAGGCGGTGCTGCGGTGGCCCGACTGCGCGAACGCTTTGCCAGCATCCGCGCAGCGCTAACGCGTGACACGCCGGCGCGCGTTGTAGAGGCCATCGTCGATGCTGCCCGCTAGCCACACTGTCGATCTGCTCCATGCCGAGGGTGTGGCCGGGCATGTGTGTGGCGTGGATGAAGCGGGCCGCGGGCCACTGGCCGGACCAGTCGTGGCGGCAGCAGTTATCCTCAACCCGCACATGCCCGTGCCCGGCCTGCGCGATTCCAAGCAGCTTACTCCGAGCCGACGTGAAAGCCTGGCGAAAATCATCCAACAGCAGGCGATTGCCTGGGCCGTGGCGGAGGCCACTGTGGAGGAGATCGATCGTCTCAACATTCTTCAGGCCACGCTGTTGGCGATGCAGCGGGCGGTGGCACAGCTGTCGCCGCCTCCTGCGTATGCGCTAATTGATGGGAAAGACGTGCCGCGCCTGTCGGTGCCAGCGCGCGCCATCATCAATGGTGATGCGCATGTGCCGGCAATCGCCGCAGCCTCGATCCTAGCCAAGACCGCACGTGACGCGCGGATGCGTGCGTTTGATGCGTGCTACCCGGGTTACGGTTTCGCGCAGCACTTTGGCTACCCGACGGCTGAGCACCTGGCAGCGCTGCGTCGGCTTGGTGCCTGTCCGCTACACCGACGATCGTTTGCGCCGGTACAGGCGGTGCTGGCGGCCACGTGAAACGCATCGACTCGGCTGCCAACCCTGCATTCAGGCGCTGGCTGCGCCTGATGCGCGATCCACGCGCAATACGCGCCGCAGGGCGCGCCCTTGCCGAAGGGGAGCACTTGGCGGCGGAGCTCGCAGCGGCACGCGTTCCGGTTGAGGCGCTGCTGCTGCGGCGCGGCCCGTATGATGCCGAGCGACAGCGCTGGATCGAGACTTTCCTCGCCGCCGGCACCCCCGTGTACGAATTGTCCGCAGCCTTGTTCGACCGCTTATCGGCGCTGGAGCATAGCGCCGGCATCGCGCTGGAGTTTGCGGTGCCGCGCCCACAGCCGCCTACCGACGGCGACTTGCTGCTGCTCGATGGCGTGCAGCATCCCGGCAATGCGGGTGCCCTCGTGCGCGTGGCCGCGGCCGCCGGCGTGCGCAGTGTACTGACCACAGCCGGAACGACGGCCCTGTGGGCGCCAAAGGCGCTGCGCGGCGGGCAGGGCGCACATTTTTATGTCAATATCATAGAAGGGGTCGCCTTCGCACAATTGCAGGCGCTGGCGGGCGTGCATTGGATTGCCGCAGCCACACGGAGCGCACAAAGCATTTGGCAAGCCGATCTGCGCGCTACCCGCATTGGGTGGGTAGTGGGCGCTGAAGGGCGCGGATTGTCTGCAGACGCAGAGGCCTTATGCAAGCAGCATGTGTCGGTGCCGCTGGCTGCAGGCATCGAGTCGCTCAATGTCGTCGCGGCGGCGGCGGTATGCCTATTTGAGCGGCGGCGTCAATTGCTGGCTTCCGTCAATTCAGGCCCAGTAGACGACCGCTTGCAATGGCGTAAGCGGGTATAAACAATGCCACCCGATCATCATGCGATTTGAACAGGGAGCATGTTGAATGCGAGCAGAAGGCTGGTTAGGGAGAGCAACGCGTAAAGTCACTGCGCATGCAGTCGAAAAAGGCCTTCAGCGGCTCGCCGACGCGGCGCGCACGCGTGATCCGCTGCCGCTGGTCATTGTGCTGCCTAACGGCGAGCAGGTGCACTTCGGTGCACCACCGAAAATCACATTGACGATCCGAGACGAGGCGGCGCTGGCAGCACTGGCGCAGCCAACGATGGCAGCGCTGGGCGAGGCGTTCGTAGAGGGGCGCGTCGATTTGGATGGCCCCATGCTCGAAGCAGTTGCGCTGGCCGAACGGTTGGCAGCCTTGGGCGGCTCGCCCGTCGGTGCGCGCGTGGCAGGGGTCTTCTCGCGCCATACCCCGAAGCAAGACCGCGAAGCAATCGCTTATCACTACGACGTTGGTAATGAGTTCTACCGGCTGTGGCTGGACGAGCGCATGGTGTACTCGTGCGCCTACTTTCGAACGGGTGAGGAGTCCATCGATGAGGCGCAGCTGGCGAAGCTCGATCACATCTGCCGAAAGCTTCGCCTCGCACCAGGCGAACGTTTCCTCGATATTGGCTGCGGCTGGGGTGGCTTGATCATCCATGCGGCGCAGAAATACGGGGTGCGTGCGATTGGCATCACGCTATCGGAGGCGCAGCAGCGCCTGGCTGCCGAACGCATCGCTGCTGCAGGGCTTGGCGAACGGTGCCAGGCGCTGCTGCTTGACTACCGCGAGGCAGTAAAACGCTTCGGCGCAGAAAGTTTCGACAAGGTAGCAAGCGTTGGCATGTTCGAGCACGTGGGGCTGCGCAACCTCGGCACTTACTTCGGCATCGTGCGCGAGCTACTGCGCGAGCGCGGTTTGTTCTTAAACCACGGGATCACTTCGGCCGACGTCGACAGCAGGCCGGTCGGCTCCGGTGTAGGTGACTTCATCGGCACGTATGTGTTCCCGCATGGCGAGCTGCCACACGTCAGTCTCGCCTTGCGAGAAATGGCCGCGCAAGGATTTGAGGTCGTCGACGTGGAGAGCCTACGGCCGCATTACGCAAAGACGCTGCAGCACTGGTCAAATCGTCTGGAGGCGCGCCTGCCAGAAGCGCGACGTCTTGTCGACGAAAAAACGCTGCGCATCTGGCGCGCGTATTTGGCCGGATGCAGTTACGGCTTCACTCGGCACTGGATCAACATCTACCAGCTGCTCGGCAGCAAGCAGACACAACCTGGGCTCACCGAGTTGCCGCTGACCCGCGACTGGATGTACGCCCCTGCTTGACATTTAGACGGTACGCCGCTCCAAGCCAAGTTGCTGCACAACGGTGGCGGCGATTTCCTCGATTGACTTGGTAGTTGAGGACAACCAGCGTATGCCCTCGCGCCGCATCAGCTGCTCTGCAGCGGCGACCTCGTAGCGGCAGTTTTCTAGCGAGGCATAGCGGCTGTTGGGGCGGCGCTCGTGCCGGACTTCAGCCAGCCGCTCCGGCGCGATTGAGAGGCCGAAAATCTTGTGTTTCAGGGGTGGAAGCACCGCTGGCAACGCGCCGCGCTCAAAATCTTCCGGAATTAGCGGGTAATTCGCTGCTTTGATGCCATACTGCATGGCCAGGTACAGGCTGGTTGGCGTTTTGCCGCTGCGCGATACGCCAATCAGGATCACATCAGCCGCCGCCAGGCCCTTGGCCGATTGACCATCGTCGTGAGCGAGCGCGAAATTAATCGCCTCAATGCGATGCTTGTAGCTCTCCGCATCGGCAATCGTGTGCGAACGGCCAATCGAGTGGCTCGATTTCATGCCAAGCTCCTGTTCGAGCGGCACAACGAATGATTCCAGCAGGTCCAGGATCAGCGCATCGGCCTGTTTGAGCTGCGCATTGACCTGCGGGTCAGCCAGCGTAGAAAACACGATCGGGCGGCTCCCGTCGCGCCGTCCCGCTTCATTGATGCGCGCCACTGCCTCGCGCGCCTTATCCAGCGTATCGACAAAGGGGAGCCGCTCTTTACGGTAGCGCAACCCCTCGAATTGGGTTAAGACCGAGTGACCCATGGTCTCGGCTGTAATACCCGTTCCATCAGAGACGTAGAACACAGTACGTTCGACAAGGGCGGCGGGGCGGTCCGGCATAGAGTTGGTAGAAACCCGATCGTTACAATGCGTACGATTCTTGCACAGCAGTTGTGGGAGAGAAGATGCAACGCAGTCGGTACGTGGTTCCGTTTAGCGAGCTGCGCATGACGGATGTCGAGCGGGTCGGCGGTAAGAACGCCTCCCTAGGGGAAATGTTCAGCCAGCTGGCAGCGAAAGGCGTACGCGTGCCGGACGGCTTCGCCACAACCGCCCAGGCCTTTCGTGACTTCCTTGCCGCCAACGGTCTGACGGAGCGTATCAACGCACGTCTGGCGGCGCTCGATGTCGACGATGTACGCGCACTCGCAGAGGCCGGAGCCGAGATCCGCAGCTGGGTAGCAGCCGCGCCGCTGCCGGCGGCGTTGGAGGCCGAGATTCGCGCCGCCTACGAGCGCCTGCGCGATGGGCAAGATATCTCGGTGGCGGTGCGCTCCTCGGCCACGGCGGAAGATCTGCCGGATGCTTCGTTCGCTGGCCAGCAGGAAACCTTTCTGAACGTCGTCGGCGTCGAGGCCGTATTGGATCGCATCCGCCATGTTTTCGCTTCGCTGTACAACGATCGCGCGATTGCGTACCGCGTGCACAAAGGGTTTGCGCATGAGAATGTCGCCCTGTCCGCAGGCGTCCAAAAGATGGTGCGCAGCGATGTAGGCGCCGCCGGTGTCATGTTCACCCTGGACACCGAAAGCGGCTTCCGTGACGTTGTGTTTATCACCGCAAGTTACGGCCTCGGCGAGATGGTTGTACAAGGTGCGGTCAACCCGGACGAGTTTTACGTCCACAAGCCAATGCTGGCCGCTGGCAAATATCCAATAGTGCGCCGCACGCTCGGATCGAAGCTCATCAAAATGGAGTTCGATTCGTCAGCGCACGAGAGCCGACGCGTGCGTACCGTCGCGGTGCCTGATGAACAAAGGCACCGCTTTTGCCTAACCGACGACGACGTCCTCGAGCTGGCTCGCTACGCGGTGACAATCGAGCAACATTACGGTCGCCCGATGGATATTGAGTGGGGCAAGGACGGCATCGACGGCCGCATCTATATCTTGCAAGCGCGCCCCGAGACTGTGAAGTCGCACCCACAGGCGCAAGTGCAGCAGCGCTACCGCCTCAAAGGCCGTTCTGCCGTGCTAGTGTCTGGACGTGCAATTGGACAAAAGATCGGCGTTGGGCGAGTGCGTGTCATCGCTAGCGCCGCCGAAATGGAGCGCGTGCAACCGGGCGACGTGCTCGTCACCGACATGACGGACCCGAATTGGGAGCCGGTGATGAAGCGCGCGGCGGCCATCGTCACGAACCGTGGCGGCCGCACTTGTCATGCCGCGATCATCGCACGTGAGCTGGGCATCCCGGCTGTGGTCGGCTGCGGCAATGCCACCGAAGTCCTCGCCGATGGCGCCGAAGTGACGGTGTCCTGCGCTGAAGGCGACACCGGACACGTCTATGCAGGCCGTCTAGAAATGGAGGTCGAGACGCTACAGGCAGGCGCGTTGCCGAAGGTGCCGGTGAAGATCATGATGAACGTAGGAAACCCACAGCGCGCGTTCGATTTCCAGGCGCTGCCCAACGAAGGAGTCGGGCTGGCGCGGCTGGAGTTCATCATCAACAACCACATCGGCCTGCATCCGAAAGCGGTGCTCGACTATCCGCACGTCGACGACGAGCTGAAGCGCGCCGTTGAAGTCCTGTCGTATGGTTACGCCAGCCCGCGCGCCTTCTTCGAAGAAAAGCTTGCCGAGGGCATTGCCACGATTGCCGCTGCCTTCTGGCCGAAGCCGGTGATCGTGCGCTTGTCCGATTTCAAGAGCAACGAATATCGCAAGCTGATCGGCGGCGCGCGCTACGAGCCGGAAGAAGAAAATCCGATGCTCGGCTTTCGCGGCGCGGCGCGTTACATCGCCGACTCATTCGCCGAGTGCTTCCGCATGGAGTGCCGAGCGCTGAAGCGCGTGCGCGAGAAAATGGGGCTGACCAATGTGGAGATCATGGTGCCGTTTGTGCGCACCCTCGCCGAGGCGCGCCGGGTCACCGACCTGCTGGCCGAAAATGGTCTCAAGCGTGGCGAAAACGGACTGCGGCTGATCATGATGTGCGAGGTGCCTTCGAATGCGCTGCTTGCTGATCAGTTCCTTGAATACTTCGACGGCTTTTCGATCGGTTCCAATGATCTAACGCAGTTAACGCTCGGGCTGGACCGCGATTCCGGGCTTGTCGCCGAGGGCTTCGACGAGCGCGACCCTGCGGTCAAGCGCCTAATTCAGGAGGCGATTGCCGCATGCCGCGCACGGGGCAAGTACGTCGGCATCTGTGGCCAGGGTCCATCGGACCACTTAGATTTTGCACAATGGCTCGTCGCCCAAGGCATTGAATCGATCTCTCTCAATCCAGACACAGTGGTCGACACCTGGCGCCGCTTAGCACGTGCCTCCTAGCGCGCGGCAAGCCGCCGCCGTCGCAAGCGCCCGCCAGCTCTGGCCGCCAAGGCAAGCGGACAAGCGGCGGTGCAGCAGCGCGGCGCCCCAGGAACCGCACCTTGCAGCCTGGCGCCGCATAGCGCCATCGACGGGCCGTTTGCTAGGCGGCAACCCCGGCGCCGGGCCGCGCGTTCCGGCTGCTTTGCGATCACTGCCGTCATGCTCGTTGCAGGCCTGCCTTTTACGAATAGGGACCTCGCGCCTTCAGCGCAGCTGGTAGTCAAGCGCTAACCGGGCCTGCATGTCGCGCTCCAAACGGAACGCTTCCTTTAATGTGCGCCGCTGCAGCTCATCGAGCCGCTGCGGATCGATGCGGTTGGCACGGTCATCGGTCAGCGTGGGCAGCGTCGCCTGGTGACGCAGCCGGACCTGCTGAATGAACAAGAAGGCAGCAATTGTCGCCTCGCCGTCAGCCGGCGGCAGCGCGCCTGCGGCGATGGCAGCGCGAAAGCGCGCCACCGTGCCGGTGTCGGGTACGCCGTGTGCCAGGGCTAGAATACGAGCGCAGTCAACGAACGGACGCACGCCATACAGCTTGATATTGATCGTGCCATCGGCGTCGGTCGCAAAATCCCGCCAGCGCGCCAGCGGCGGCCTTGCCTGCAAGGCGTTTTCTGCCAACAAGCGCAGAAAATTCGGCCGCGTGCGTGTCTGAGCAAGAAACCATTCGCGCAACCGCTGCGCCAGCCGCATATCGCCGGCCAACGGTCGAAAATCGAAGCAGATCGCAGCATCTAGCAGCGCTTTCGGATCGGAGTTAGCAAGCCAGCCAGTGAGCTTGGCACGCCACTCGTCCAGCGACAGACACAGCGCCGGATTGGAGGCCATCACATTGCCTTTGCATAGCGGATAGCCGCAGGCATCGAGCGCTTCGTTGACCGCCCGAGCAAACGGCAACAGGCGCGCGCGCACCGCCGCCGGATCCTCGTCGGTCTGAAAGAGCAGACCGTTGTCTTGATCGGTGGCGAAAGTCTGCTCGAGCCGACCTTCGCTGCCGAAGGCGAGCCAGCACCAGCCGATGCGGTCCCACTGATAACGTTTTCGAATCAGCTCAATTACCCGCTGCGCGATGCGGTCGTTCAGCAGCGACACGTACAGCGTCAGCGGTTCCGCGGCCACGCCTTCTTCAACCAGTAGGCGGGTTAAACGACGGACACGAGCAGCCAAGGCTGCCAGCGTGTCGATGTCGCGCGCCAGCCGGATTTCCATCGTCAGTTCGCCCAACCCAAGCCGCTGCAGCGAGAACAAATCGCGCTCCGACACCACGCCGAGCAGCACCGCACCATCCGTGACCAGGACATGGCGGATCTGGTGTTCAATCATCGCCAGGGCGGCCTCATATGCTGGCGTCTGCGCTGGCAGCGCAAGGGGATCGCGCGTCATTGCCTGCTCGATCGGCGCTTCGAGCGCCCCATCTAACACCGCCGCTATCAAGTCACGCTCGGTGAAGATGCCGACCGGTTGCCCGCGCGCATCTACCACGACAATGCTGCCTACGCCCTCGGTGCGCATGCGCGCCACCGCCGTCTGCACGCGATCGGTGGCAGCGCACACCACCGGCGGCCGGCGTAGCAGCGAGCGCAGCGAAAAAGCAAGCGCTTTCTGCTCGTTGGCCAAACGACGCTCGATTGGATTAGCGTTTTCGGTCATGGCCAACGACGCGGTCAGTACTGCAACCGAGCCAGATACGTCTCGCGTGAGGCAGCCAGCGCCTGCCCAAGCGTGACGATGCCGCGTTCGGCCAGCAGCGGCAACAGGCGCAGAAATACCTCGCCGGTAACCAGGGCATCGCCGAGCGCGGTGTGGCGCCCAATGACTCGTACACCGAGCCGCGCCGCGATCGCCTCCAGGGCATGACTCTCCTGATTCGGATGCACAATCGCTGACAGCAACAGCGTGTCCAGCACCGGATGCTCGAAGCGCACGCCGGTCTTGGACTCCTTCAGCTGCAGGAAACGCATGTCAAACGCCGCGTTGTGCGCAACCAGCACAGTGTCCTCGCAGAAACGATGAAAGCGCGGCAGGACTTCTTCGATCGTTGGTTCGTGGGCGAGCGCGGCGGCCTCGATACCATGCACCTGGACTGACTCGCGGCTGATCGGGCGGCGCGGGTTCACCAGTTGCTCGAAGACCTCGTGCTTCAGCAGGCGGCCGTTGACAATGCGCACGGCACCGATCGAGATAATTTCGTCACCGGCTGACGGCTCCAGCCCGGTCGTCTCCGTGTCGAACACGGTATATGTCAGGCTGCTTAGCCGACGTTCGGCAAGCGCGCCATGCGTGTCCAGACGTTCGAACAGATCAAAGTCGTAGTACTCTGGCCGCGGACCCGGCACCGCGCGCTGAGTCGCCGTCGGCTGCGGTGCTTCCCCAAGCGGTAACAAGAAGCGGAACCAAGCAGTCTGCCGCGGGCGGTCAGCTTGATACCAGACTTCGCCTCCGTGCCGTTGCAACACATCCTTGAGCGTCAGCGGCGTCTGCTCGGCGCCGCTGGTAAGCGGCTCCCCCTCCCACAGCATCAGCGCATCGCTGCCGACCATGGTACCGAGCCATACCAGATCGATCTCAGCGAAGCGCCCCCGCGCATGGGCGCGCAGGCGGAAGCGCCGCACACCGTAGTCGGTATGCAGACGCTGCGCGAGCGACGACAGCGCCAGCGCCAGCCCGAAGCTGTCCACCCGCACCCAGAGGTCCTCGGCTGGTGGCTCCAGATCAACGACCACGCGGAGCACATCCTGCAGCCGCCGCCGCACGATCGCCAGCAAGTCAACGACTCGCATGTCCTCTAGCGTCAGGCTGCCTTTTAGGGCGTCGGCATAGTCGGCCAGCGCGATGTTCAAGCGCTCGGTCAACGCGCGCGCCTCCTGCGCGACGATGCCGACGAACTGCGCCCGTTGCGCTTCTTCCATACGTGGCTCGGCGGCCAGGCTCTCGGCGGCCGCGCGCAGGTTCGCCACCGAGGCGCGTGCCCCGGTGGCCAACGATTGCAGTAGACGCAGTTGCTGATCTTCGCGCCCAAGAACCCCGCTGAGGTCATCGAGCGTAAACACCATGCCTGCCACCTGACGTTCCGCGCCGGCCAAATAAGGCGTCACCTGCACCCGCAACGCGCGCCCGCCCGGTGCAGCGGCAATAAACCGTGTCTGCGGACGGTCGCTGCCGCGCGCAAATTGCTGGTGGATCTTGTCTAATGCGTGCGCGACTTGCTCTCGGTCGAGCAGACCAAAGATCGATCGGCCAAGGCCAAGTGGAGCATAATTGCTCTTGCGACTATCTGCGCCCTCCGCGAGCAAAGCCGCGGCGCGCGCGTTGTAAAGCAGCACGCGCCCGTCGGTGTTGCACACAACAACCCCTTCGGAGAGCTCCGACATCAGCGCGGCGAAGCGGTCGCGCTCCTCTTCGACCCGCGCCCGTGCCTCCGCACTTCGGACATCGAGCTCGCGTTCGCTTTGCCGGTAACGCGCCGCCAGTTGGTTGATCACGGCCGCCAGCTCGCGCAATTCCGCCGCGCCGGTCGTGCTAACGCTGTGTTCCGGGTTGGCGACAAGCAGCACCCGAGCTTCCTCAGCAAGTTGGCGCGCTGCCAGCGGATAGCGACGATACAGCCAATGGGCGACCGCCGCCGTAATAACCATCAGCAAGGCAAGACCGTAGGCGAGCAGCGGTGCCCGCTCCGAGGCTAGCAAGGCAGAGAGCGCCGCGCGCTCCTCCTCAGACAACGCGAGCGCGACGACCGCAAACGCTGCAGCCAGCAGCGCCAGCGCGGCTGCGCAGCCGGCCCCAATCCAGGTCAGCGGCGCGCGACTTCTCATCGTGCGTTGCCCAGCAGGCGATCGATGGCGGCGATCAGTTCCTGCGTGGCAAACGGCTTGGTCACATAGAGGTCGGCGCCCAGCGACAGGCCCTTGCTGACCTCCGCCTCGCGCCCCTTGGCGCTCACGATCACGACCTTAATGTGGTTCCACTGCGGCCGCTCGCGGATTTTTTGGCAGACCTCGTAGCCGCTCGCCTGCGGCATCATGATATCTATAAGCACAAGGTCCGGCGCAAATGCCTCGACCTGCGCCAACGCGTCCGCACCGTTGCTGACGCTGCGTACTTCGTAGCCGGCGCGGTGCAACAGGAATTCCAGCGCGGTGACAATGTTTGGCTCGTCGTCGGCAATCAGGATCTTGCGTTTGCCTGCGGGCATGATTGAATGTCCTGTCCGCGCGGTGCCGCTAGCGGCAAAGTAAAAGAAAAGCACGCGCCATGTCCGTACTCGCTCTCGACCCACAAGCGGCCGCCCATATGCGCGATGATCTCGCGGCTGATATGCAGTCCGAGACCTGTTCCGGGCGGTTTCGCCGTTAACGTGTCACCTCCTTGGCGGAATTTATCGAAAATGTAAGGAAGATCTTCTGGACGGACGCCTGGACCATTGTCACGCACATCGATGCGCACCGCGTTCTGGTCACGGCTGACGACGACCTGAACCTCACCGATCTCTGGCCGGCAAAACTTTAAGGCGTTGGACAGCAGGTTCAAAAGTACTTGCAGCAGCCGGTCGGCATCGGCCAACGCCAGGACCGGCTGCGGCGGCAACTGCGCTTGCAGCCGCACGCCCTTGTCCTTGAACATCTGGCTCATCTGCGCCAGCGCCTGATTGACGATTTCCCGCACGTCCACCTGCCCGATGCGCCACTCGGCGCGGCCGGACTCGATTTTGGCCAGATCCAGCACTTGGTTGATGAGCCGGGTCAAACGTTCGGTTTCGCGCGTGATGATCGTCAGGAATTTCTTGCGTTCCGCCAGATCGACCTTGGGGTCCGCCAGCAGGATCTCGGAGAAGGCCCGGATCGAGGTCAGCGGCGTACGCAGTTCGTGGGTGACCGTGGAGATGAAGTCGTCCTTCAGCCGGTCCAGCTCTTTCAGACGCTCGTTGGCGGCGCGCAGCTCCGCGGTGGCCGCCTCCAGCTCGCGCGATTTCTGCTCCAGCCGGTGGCTGTACACGACGACCTGCGAGGCCTCGTCCAGCAGCTCGCCGACTTCCTCCGGTGTCAGCGCCTCCTCCTTGGCCACCGAGGCGACCATGATGCGCGCGGAGGCGGCGCCGATCGCGCCGGCCAGCTGCGTCTCCACGAAGTGCACGAAGTCCGCATCGACCACCGGTTCCTGCCGCGGCCAGTCCACGCCGACCGTGCGGGCATACTCGGCGAAGGCGGCATCGGCGCCGGCCGGCCCGAGAAAGCGCACCAGCAGGTGGTACAGCTCGCGCGCGGAGGCCGTACCGCGCCAGAAGCGGGCGCCCCCGCCTTCATGCCGGAAGACGTCGACGAACACGCGCGCCTGCCGTCGCTCGGAAGCCCCCGGCACGTCGAGGAGCGAGACGCCCACATAGAGCCCGACGTTGGCGATCATGCTCCAGATCATCGCGTGCGTGATCTGGTCCAGTCCGCTCAGGCCGAACAGCGCCAGCGGCTTCAGCAGCGCGATGCCGAAGGGCCCGTCGGCGAGGAACTCGCTCGGCAGCCAGCCGGAGCGCGCGAAGGCCGGCAGCAACAGCGTGTAACACCAGACGGCGAAGCCGGCCAGCAGCCCGGCCAGCGCCCCACGGCGGGTGCCGCCGCGCCAGAAGATGCCGCCCAAAATGGCGGGCGCGAACTGGGCCACCGCCGCAAACGAGATCAGTCCGATCGACACCAGCGCGTAGGCCTCGCCGGCCAGGCGGAAGTACAGATAGCCGAGCAGCAGCACGACCACAATGGCCCCGCGCCGGATGCCGAGCAGCAGGCCGGTGAGGTCCGGCCGCTCGGCGAGCCGCAGGCGCTTGAGCCGCAGCAACACCGGCATCACCAGGTCGTTACACACCATCGTCGACAGCGCGATCGTTTCCACGATCACCATGCCGGTGGCGGCCGACAGCCCGCCGAGAAACACCAGCAACGCCAGCAGCTCCTGCCGCTCGGCCATCGGCAAGGTGAGCACGAACGTGTCGGCGTCCACCTCGCCGCCCGGAAAATGCATCCGTCCGCCGAAGGCCAACGGCAGCACGAACACGTTGATCGCCAGCATGTAGGCGGGGAACAGCCAGAGCGCCTTGTTCAGGTGCCGTTCGTCGAGGTTCTCGATCACCGCCACCTGGAACTGGCGCGGCAAGAACAGGATCGCCAGCATCGACAGGATGGTCAGCCACACCCAGCTCGCGTAGCCGCCCGCCACGCCCTCCAGCGGCGCGAGCAGCGGGGCGAGCTTCGGATCGGCGGCGGCACGGCCGAAGACGTCGGCGAAGCCGCCGTAG
>JANWXE010000107.1 GCA_025055385.1 Burkholderiaceae bacterium
ACCCGAAGGCCTTCTTCCCGCACGCGGCATGGCTGGATCAGGCTTTCGCCCATTGTCCAAAATTCCCCACTGCTGCCTCCCGTAGGAGTCTGGGCCGTGTCTCAGTCCCAGTGTGGCTGGCCGTCCTCTCAGACCAGCTACCGATCGTCGCCTTGGTAGGCCATTACCCCACCAACTAGCTAATCGGACATCGGCCGCTCCGATAGCGCGAGGCCTCGCGGTCCCCCGCTTTCACCCGTAGGTCGTATGCGGTATTAGCCAATCTTTCGACTGGTTATCCCCCACTACCGGGTACGTTCCGATGCATTACTCACCCGTTCGCCACTCGCCACCAGGGTTGCCCCCGTGCTGCCGTTCGACTTGCATGTGTAAGGCATGCCGCCAGCGTTCAATCTGAGCCAGGATCAAACTCTTCAGTTCAAGTATTCGCCGGATACCAAAGGTATCTGGCGCCCACTCGCGGAATTGAGGCGACTCCCTCTTTCGCGCGAGCGCTCTGTTTCGTCAAGCGCCACACCTACAGCACAAACTGCAGGCAATGGCTGCGCCCTTCGATCAAGCGCCCACACTTATCGGCTGTTTCACTTTTTAAAGAGCAAGCTGCTTATGAAAGCCGCCAACAAAGGCAACGCAAAGCAGCAGAGACGTGAAATTATGGGCTAGATGACCACGAATGTCAAACAACAGCCCCTTCCTCTTCCCAAGTCATTGACAATTCAACGATTACGAAATGCTGGCGCGCGTTTTTCTAGGAACGCGGCCATGCCTTCCTTTTGGTCCTCTGTGGCAAATAAGGCATGGAACAGCCGCCGTTCGAACAATAACCCTTCCGATAGCGGCGCTTCGTAGGCCCGGTTGACGGCCTCCTTGGCCATCATGACCGCAGGCAAAGAAAAAGCTGCAATCTGCTGTCCGACCGACAATGCCTCCTGCAGCAGCCGTTCCGCCGGCACCACGCGCGACACAAGACCAGCACGCTCGGCTTCATGCGCATCCAGCATGCGCCCAGTCAGCACCATGTCCATCGCCTTGGCTTTGCCCACTGCGCGCGGCAGACGCTGCGTGCCCCCCGCCCCCGGAATCACACCCAGCTTAATCTCAGGCTGACCAAACTTGGCCGTGTCCGCAGCAATCACAATGTCGCACATCATGGCCAACTCGCAACCGCCGCCGAGCGCGTAACCCGCCACCGCCGCGATCACAGGTTTACGAATACGCCGCAGCGTCTCCCAATTGCGGGTGATGTACTCGGATTTGAACACATCCATGTAGGTCCAGTCTTTCATCGCTGCGATATCGGCACCGGCGGCAAATGCTTTCTCCGAGCCCGTCAGCACGATGGCACTAATGCCATCGTCAGCGTCAAATGCGGTCAGCGCCGCGCCGAGCTCATCCATCAAAGCGTCGTTTAATGCATTCAGACTGCGAGGGCGGTTTAGCCGCACTAGGCCCACCCGCTCATGCCGTTCGACAACGATGTTTTCATATGCCATCAGGGCCCCCTTAGCGCGCTTAATCAACACCCAGTCCGTGCGCAACTGGCGACGGCAGCTCAATGTGTTCGACAACATCATCGCCAGCCAGCGGACGTGAATAAAAATATCCCTGCGCGTAGTCGCAGCCGATTGACCGTAGATAGGCCACCTGCTCGGCCGCTTCTACGCCCTCGGCGATTACCTTCAGGCGGAAATGGCGCGCCACTGCCAGCATCGCATGCACGATGGCGCAGCTGTCCGCATCGTGCGGCAGCCCGGCGACAAATGACTGGTCGATTTTCAGCGCCGAGATCGGCATCCGCTTCAGGTAGCCGAGCATCGAATAACCGGTGCCAAAATCATCCAGCACCAGCCCGACGCCGAGCGCGGCAAGCTCGGCCATTACGTCGTTATTGATTTCGTTTTCGCGCACCAAGGTCCGCTCGGTAATCTCTAGCGTCATCATGCGCGGCTCAATCGCGTGTTTGGCTAAAGCGGAGCGCACGATCAAGGGCAACACCGAGGAGCCGAGCTCACGGCCAGCGACGTTAATTGAGATCGGAATGTCAAAACCCGGGCGCTGCTGCCGCCAGCGGACAATTTGTGCGCAGACGGCGTTGATTACCCAGCGTGTGATGCGCTCGGATAACCCGCTCACTTCCGCTACGCCGATGAAGCGGTCCGGCGTCAACACCCCGTAGACCGGATGTTGCCAGCGGATCAGCGCCTCCAGGCCGACCACGCGCCCGCTGGCCATCTCGACCTGCGGCTGATATTCGACCATAAATTGGCCGGCATCGCCCTGCAGTGCTTTCAGCAGCTGGATGCCTAGCTGCACCTCGCGCGCGGCGCGCTCGGCGCGAATCGGGTTGAAGAAACTGAACTGATTGCGGCCGTCGCGCTTGGCCTGATACATCGCCGCGTCAGCGTTCTTCAGCAGTGTGCTGATTTCGCGCCCATGTTCGGGAAATAGCGCGACGCCGATCGAGGCCGAAACCTGGGTGTCGACATTGGGCACCAGATCCGTGCGATGCAGGGCTTGGGTAATCCGTGCCGCCAGCAGCGCCACCTCCTGCCGGTGCTCAAAGTGATCCAGCAAGACGACGAACTCGTCGCCACCTAGGCGCGCGACCAGGCCAGCCTCGCCGACCGTCTCCTTCAGCACGGCGGCAGCCGACTTAATCAGGGCGTCGCCTACCACGTGGCCGAGCGTGTCGTTGACGTCCTTGAAGCGATCCAGGTCGATCAACAGGACGGCGACCCGCCGGTCGCGGTTGGCTGCGGTCATTAACATGTCGCGCATCGTTTCCCGCAGTAAGTTGCGGTTCGGCAGGCCCGTCAGCGGGTCATACCAGGCCAATTGTTCGATGCGCATTTCGGCTTCTTGCCGCTGCGCCGCCTCAATTGCCAGCGCCACAAGCAACGCAGCGGTGGTCACAAAATCTATCTCGTCCTCATCCCAGCGGCGCGGCCGCCCGTCTTGGACTCGCAGCACGCCCTGCAGCTGCCCGTCAAGCAACACCGGGGCATCGATCATGGCGCGCCCCGCTGCCACGCCGCCCGCCTCACCGCCGGCTGCCGGCAGCAGCGTCGAATTGAGCAAATCTGGAATCACCACCGGCTGGCGCTCGCGCAGCCGCGCGAAGTACTCCGGCAAGTCCGCGGCCAATATCACCGCCTCGCTGCACTGAGGTGATACGCGTCGGCGCGTGCCCTCATAGTGAAATTCACAGCGCAGCGCAAGCGGCTCCTTTTGCAAGCGCCAAAAACTCGCGCTCGCCGCCCCAAGCGTCTCGGCACACAACCGCAGCGTGTGCGTTAGCGATTGCGTGAAATCGCCGCGCGCATGAATGGCCAAATCGAGCAGCCGCTCGCGGAAATCCGCCCGCCGCGCTTGCCGCCGCAGCGCCGGCTCAACAGCTGCAGTACGCAGTTCAGCAGCCACTGCGGCCTCTGAGCAAAGCACCGCAGTCAGCAGCAACCCACCGATCCCAGGCACTTGCAGACAGTTGCGCACGGTCAGCAGGCAGGGCAAGGCCGCGCCAGCCGCATCACGTAGGCGGACTCGCCGCGTCGCAGCGCCACCCGTTTCCGCCTGGCGAGCAGCTAAGACCGCCTCTTCCAGCGTCGGCCGGTCGTCCTGGCTCACGAGCGTTGCAGCTGGGCGATCAAGCGTAGACGCCGGCGCAACGCCGAGCGCGCGCGCAATCGCCGATGACTGGTACCGGATGACGCCGTCTGCATCGAGTACGGCGACGATGTCAGCGGCGCAAGCCGCCAAGGCGGTCAGCCGCTGCTGCAGCAGCGCCAAGCGGTCTTGCGTGGCCACGGCCTCAGTCGCATCGTCGGCCACGACCGCAATGGCGCGCACGCGCGGGTCTCGCAGGCGGTTGGTCAGACGGACCGCGAGCCAGCGCGGCCTGCCGTCCGTGTGCGCCGATCGCAGCCGCCACAGGCCCGTGCGGGTCTGGGCGCCCGCCCCGACCACGAATTGTTCGACGATCGCGCGCAGCTCGGCACCGGCCTCCTCGGCCAACAACAGGTCGAACGGAATGCCCAGCACCTCGGGTGCGTGCAGGTCCGGCCAGTGCGCGGCCGAAACCCGCGCTTCGATGACACGCCGGTCGGCGCCCAGCAGCCAGGCGCCCCCGTCCGGCGGATGCGCCAGGAGCCGGGCGCGCGCCAGCGCGCGCTGCTGCTCGCGCGCCGCGGCGCGCGCCGCGGAAATGTCGCGGACGAGGAGGCAGGCGGCGTTCTCGCCGTCCACACGCATGACGTCCGCATCGATCTCGACCGCGAGCCGGCGGCCGTCGGCCAGCACCAGCACCGTGCGCAAGGCAGCCCGCCCCC
>JANWXE010000011.1 GCA_025055385.1 Burkholderiaceae bacterium
CGAGCGCTGGCTGACCGCGCATGCCGTGGTCGCCTTCTATCCGGCCGCCAGTGTGGGCGACGACATCGAGGTCTATGCCGACGAATCGCGCCGCGACGTGCTGTTCACCTGGTACGGGCTGCGCCAGCAGACCAAGAAGCCCGTCATCGACGGCGTGCCGAACCCCAACCAGTGCCTGGCCGATTTCATCGCGCCGAAGGATTCGGGCATTCCCGACTACATCGGCTTGTTTGCGGTCACCAGCGGCATCGGGCTGGAGCAGCGCGAGGCCCGATTTCGCGAGCGGCACGACGACTACGGCGCGATCATGCTGAAGGCGATCGCCGACCGGCTGGCCGAGGCCTTCGCCGAGCTGCTGCATGAGCGTGTACGGCGCGATCTGTGGGGCTACGCGCCGCGGGAGGCGCTGACCAACGAGCAGCTGATCCGCGAGGAGTACCGCGGCATCCGGCCGGCGCCTGGCTATCCGGCCTGCCCCGATCACAGCGTCAAGCGCCCGCTGTTTGACGTGCTGCGTGCCGAGGACATCGGCATGTCGCTGACCGAGAACTACGCGATGGTGCCGCCCTCCTCAGTGTGCGGCTTCTATTTTTCCCACCCGCAGGCGAAGTACTTCAACGTCGGCCGCATCGGCCGCGACCAGCTCGAGGATCTGGCGCGCCGCCGCCAGCAGGCGGTGGCGCAGCTGGAGCGCTGGCTGGCGCCGAACCTGGGATGACGCGCCGGTGCCGGCCTATACTGGGCTGCAACGGCTGGCGAGGACTGCGATGGGCAACCTGACCTCACGCGAAGCGCTCGCCCTGCTCTGGGCCAAGGTATGCGCCGATCCCACGCTGCGTGATATGCGCTGCTGAACGCTAAGACGCTTTCGCGCCGATCAAAATTGCGGCTAGCCATCAACAGTTGACTCCGAACAAAGCCAACGCCCGCGGACTGCAGGTTGCCGGATCGACGCATACCCCGCGGCAGCCGCTGGCAGGGGGCTCAGCCGTCTTTGAACACGCGCACCGACTGGGCGCCCTCGACGATGCGGATGCGATCGCCGACACGCAACGTCTGCGTCTCGTCTTTGGGCTGTACGACGACAAACTCGGCGCCGCTGCCGTCCTCCCGGAACGTTATCTCTAGGCCAACCTGCTGCACCAATTTGCGTTCGGTCGCTGCACCGACTGCCTGGCCAACACCGGCACCGACAATGCCGCCAGCAATTTGGCCGCGCCCCGAACCGACGTTTGATCCGGCTAACGCGCCCAGACCGACGCCGACCGCAGCGCCGCTGCCGCTGGGCACTCCCTGCATCGTCACTTCGCGCAGCGCGACGATCACGCCGCGGCGCACGACCATCTTTTGCATCACGTCGGCCGGCCCATAGACCTGCGGCGACTCGAAGCTTGCGCACCCGGCCAGCGCGAGCAGCATGAGCGCAGCGGTTGTGCAACGGACACGGTGCAGCCCTGTCGCTTGCGATGTCATCGATCACGCCCTCTTTGATGTGACCTCAACGGGATGCGCCGGCCGCGGGGTCTCGCCGCGGCGGCGCAGCGGCCCCCCGATCGCTCAGCAGGTTGGCGGATTCACCAGCCGGCAGGGTGGCACTGGGACTTGCACCGGGTTGCCGCCTGCGGCCTGCTCAGGTTTCGGCGCCGCCTTGCGTTCATCCTCGATCGCTGGTTTGTCCGGCTGGCTGATGTTGGCTGCGCTGCGTGCGTCCGATTGCGGAAGGCCACTAAGATGGCGCTTAATCGGCGGGACGTTGGAGCATTTGTTGGTCGCCGGGTCCCAATACGGGGTCGGCGGCACACAAGGGCCGTTTTGGCGCCCCTCTGTGTGACCGTTGGCGTGGGTTGTCGGCACAGCGGCCGGAGACGATTTGGTCTTGATCGTGATGTTCTGCGGGTTGGTCGGTGCGATCGCCTGTGCGGCGGCGTCACCGAGGTAGGCACCCGCAGCAATCGCGAAGGCCATTGCAACGGCACTGTGCCGGAAGAATGGAACCGGCAAGCGGCAGACTGTTTTTTTCATCTTGAGACGCTCCTGATTCGGTTGACGATGGCACGACCCGACTCGGATCGTGTATCTCTGAGTCGTCGTCAGAGGCCGAAATTTTTTAAAACCCGGTATAGCTATCGCAGCTGGACAAGCCCGCAACCGGTGATCTCGTCACGGCCTGCAGGCGGCAAGTCCAGCGCAGCGCGACACATGCTGTCGGCGTCGCCTGGCAAACCGCGCGCTAGCCGTTGTGCGATCACTGCCGCTGCCAAGGGGGCAGCATACGAGGTGCCGCTGACATAACCGCCAGGTGTGCGCTTACTGCGCGGCAGCCATAGATCAACACCAGGCGCGGCGAGCACCAAGTGAGGTCCACGCGACCCGTCTTGGTAAGGCCTGGACTGGGCGTCGACGGCGGATACCGCGATCACGCCGGAGATCGCTGCCGGGTACACCGGCGGCCCTCGCTCGCCTCCGTTGCCCGCGGCAGCCACCAGCGCACTGAGCCTCGGCAGCGCAGCCCGGATCGCGCGTTCGGTCACTGCGTTCGGGGCGCTCGCCAGGCTGATATTGACGATCTCCGCTCCCTGCGCCAGCGCCCAATCCAGCCCTCGTAGCACGGCGGCCGTTCGTGCGCGTGCGTGGCCGTCGGGCCCATGTTGTAAAACGGCCGCATGGAGCAGCGCCAAACCCTGCGCGAGTCCAAAAAACTGGCGTTGTCCGTCGCTGCGTGTGCGGCACGCCAACAAGCAGGCCACCGCTGTGCCATGTTCGATGCCGGCCTCCGGCTCTCCGAACCGTGCGCGCGCGATCACGGCGGCTTCCAGGCCGACGGATTCGTCTAAATCGCCATCCAGCACGGCGACGCGAACTGGACGCGCCAACGGGGCAGGGGTTTCTAGGCCCAGCATGCGCGAGGCATACACACGCCCTACCGGCTCGTCTGCTGTTGGTGTGACCTGCGTGAACCACAGCGCGTCGAGGTCAAACGTCACCTGAGGAAAAGCCTGCCGCAGCGCAGGCAACACGGCCTCGACAGTGCCGGCATCTGCCTGCAATTCCAGCAAGCGCAAGCCAAGCTGCGGCAATTCGATGTCGGCCACGACCCGCAGCGACGTGCCCTGCAGCAGCTGCTGCTGGTCAAGCGGCGGGCCTCTCAGCTCGTATAGGGCGAGCAGCCGATTATCAGCGTGCGTTGCATGCGGTACGCGAGGCGCTAGCGCCCGCACTGCGCGCCATACGGCACCGAAATCAATTTGCACCCCGAGCCCTGGCCGCGGTGCGGCGGCAGGTGCTTGCCGTTCTGCAGCGTGGAGTGTTGCTTGCGCATGCGTGCCTGCGCAGGCGATGGCCAGCGCAAACAAAAGCGTGGCACGCGTCATCGCGGCAGCACCGAAACGCTTTCAACGGCCGCGGTCGCGCGCAGAATCTGCACTGCGTGCTCAGCGCGCTCCGGCGCCACGCCTACGGTCCACAGGCCGAGCGCGGTCGGTCCGCCGCGAATCGTAGCCTGCGCCCGCTGCAGTGCAGTCACCATATCCGCAACCGAGGCATGGGCGCGGAACGCAACCAGCAACTGCACCTCGCGCTGCGTGCTCCACGGCGTGCGGCCACTCAGAGGCGTCCACTCGGCATCGGCGCCCGGCGGTGGGCTGATCGCGATGACGAGCGCGAAGGCGACCGCCGCTGTAGTGAGCACGCCCGCAGCAAAGCCCGACGCGCCAGCCCAAATCGGGCGAGCAAACCAGCCCGGGATCCATCGGCGTAGGCTGCGCTGCCGCGGCAGTTGGGCGGCTACCTTCCGCCAGAGGCGCGCTTCGTCAAAAGGAGGCGTACGGGCATCCCAAAAAGCGCGCAGCCGCCGCACCCAGCCATGGGCATCATGGCGTCGATTGTCGAGGTCCATGCGCCTGAGTCGTTGTGCGCGGTGGAATTTTTTAACTGACTGCGTTTTTAACTGGTTGCGGCCTGGCGTCGGTTAGGCTGCTCGGCTGCGCCTGCGCCAAGCAGCCGTTTGAGCGTTTGGCGGGCCAGAAAAAGTCGGCTTCCGACCGTGGGGACCGACACTCCCTGGATCTGAGCGATTTCGGCCAGCGAGAGGTCTTCGTAGGCAAACAGGTACAGCGCTTCGCGTTGTGTCTGCGGCAGGCTTGCTAACGCTTGGGCTAGCCGGGCATCGTCAGCCTCCGCGCAGAGCTGGTCAAGCGGCGAATCTGCGGGATCCGGCATGGCCGCCAGTTCGGCTTCAACCTCAGACTCCGGTACAAAATCAGGCCGCGCCCGTAAGGTATCGAGAATTTTATTGCGCGCGATACCAAGTAACCAGGTCCGAACGGTGCTGCGCCCGCCAAAGGTCGCGGCCTTTTGCCACACCGTGCAAAAGGTCTCGCTGACGATGTCCTCGGCGTCGGCCTCGCGCTCGAGCCGGCGTAGCGCGAACGCATAGACAGCGCGAGCATGGCGCTGGAAAAGGCGCCGCAGCGCGTGGCTGTCGCCGGCAGCGACTGCGCGTAAATCGTCAATATCGGCGGCGTCGGACAAGATTTCGGGCATGCGCTTTGCTTTTAATTCTTGCTGCGATCTGCGCAACGCCAGCGTGTCGTGAACGCCAACGACGGCGCACTTCGGGCTGACGCTCAGTCTACGGCGCGCGCCGTCTGGCCGCCGAGGAAAAAGCGGCAGAATCGCCGCCGCTGACGGCGCGTTTACCTCTGCCGTCGTTGAGCACGCGATCGTATGTTTAGGGGTAAGCTGCTGCGCGGCGCTTGTGGCCTGCCCGCGGGCCTGCCAGGGCTTCTGGGCCTGGCGATGCGCGAGCGACGGCTGCTCGATGGCCCTCACCGCGCGATGGTCATCGCGCATTAGCGCGCAGGGCGGCCGGCGGGCAACGGACGCGTCCTGCCGGCTGAGACCCGCGGCGCAGCGCTGGCGGCGCGGGATTGTGTCACCGCCGTGCCGTCCGCAACGGGCAGCGCGCGTATCACGCCGGCCTGCGCACGCCGCTTGGTGTGCGTGTGATACTGGCCGACATCTGGGTACCGACCGCGCATGCCCGATGCGGAGCGCGCAAAGAACGTCTGTTCAACAAAGCGGGGCGATGGAGCGCGCCCACGCCGCATTTAGCGCGCAACGAAATCTCGCCGGCCCGGTGCAGCGGCGCGCTGTACGCTTCGCTGCTACGTCACAATGGCGACTGACGATCGGTCAGGCCACAACGACCAGTTGCTACATGCTGATATCGGCGCCGCCGGCGGGCCCTTTCTGCGGCCATTACTGACGCGGGCTGGAATAACCGGCACGCCTAGCGCGGACGGCCAGGTGATGCGTGCCGCAAGGCGGATACGCGCCACATCCGCTGAGGGCTGCTCAACTGTAAGCACCCACTTGCTACGAGGGGTTGACGAGGTCGAGCCAAGGTCAAAGGCGGCAGCTGCAAGCGAGCCAGCCGCAGCATGCGGTGCGGCGGTCAACGGCAACGGTCGAGCGCGCGCCACTTGCCGCGGCGGCACTTATCCTGGCGTTTCTGTCATGCATATGGCTCGTGCAGCGCCACTGGATGCGCGACCTTGCGCAGTCGCATGTTTAGCAGCTCCACGAACACCGAGAAGCCCATCGCGAAGTAGACGTAACCTTTTGGCACGTGCACCTCGAAGCCTTCGGCGATCAGCACCATGCCGATCATCAGCAGGAAGGCGAGCGCCAGTACCTTGACGGTCGGGTGCCGGCTGACGAAGGCGTGCACGTAGCCGGAGACGATCAGCATCAGGATCACCGACAGCACGATCGCCGCGGCCATGATGCGCACGTCGCGCACCATGCCGATGGCGGTCACAATGGAGTCGATCGCAAACACTAGATCAAGCAGCGCGATCTGCGCGAGCACGGCGCCGAAACTGGCCTTGACCGCCGCGCTCTTGACCCCCGTCTGACCCTCCAGTTTCTGATGCAGCTCGGCGGTGGCCTTGTAAATCAGAAACAGCCCGCCGGCGATCAGGATCAGGTCGCGCCAGGACAGACCGTGGCCGAAAACGGCGAAGACGTCGGCCGTCAGGCCTAGGATCCAGACGATCGAGAACAGCAGCGCCAGGCGGCCGAAGGCGGCGATCGTCAGCCCGATCAAGCGCGCGCGGTTCTGCTGCTGTGGCGGCAGCTTGGCGGCCAAGATGGAGATAAAGATCACGTTGTCGATGCCAAGTACCAGCTCGAGCGCGGTCAACGTGACGAGCGCGATCAGTGCCTCCGATGTCACTGACCCTTCAAGCATGTGGCGACCTCCAGCATTCAAGGAGCGGCGGGCGCTTCGGCCGTCGCGCGGTACGTATTGCGCCCTGCGGCCTTGGCGGCGTACATCGCGCGGTCGGCCAGCGCGAGCAGCTGCATCGCATTGTCCGCATGCAGCGGGTAGACGGCGATGCCAATGCTGGCCGACATCTGCACCGGCACGCCGTCGATTTCAACGGGTCGAGCCAGGCTCGCGTTTAGGCGGGCCGCTAATGTGCTGAAGTCGTCGCCGTCATGTTCGGCCTCAGCGACGATGACAAATTCGTCGCCGCCTATACGCGCCACGAGATCGTGCGCCCGGACTGCCTGCCGCATGCGCGTGGCGGCTGCCCGCAGAACAGCATCCCCAGCAGCGTGCCCGTAGCAGTCATTGATCGGTTTGAGCTCATCGATGTCGATCCACAATACGCCAAGGCGCCGCCCACCGCGCCGGGCGCGCGACAGGAATTGCGGCAGCGCCGCCTCCAGATGGGCGCGGTTAGCGAGGCCGGTGAGCCGGTCCTCCGCCGCGGCGCGGCGCGCTTCCTCACGCTCGCGCCGGATCACCGCGACTTGCTCGGCTAGCCCAAGCGATAGGACGAGCATCTCGAACATCGTTCCAAGCTGCAGTCCATGCTCAGTCAACCAGGTGACTGGAAAGATCCCCACGTTACGCGCAAACAGCAGGATGCCGCCGCATGCGGGCAGTGTGATCGCGATCGCAACGTAGGCAGCGGCGCGACTACGCAGTGCGATCCAATGGTGCAAGGCGACGGCATAGACGACGAGCAAAGCGGTCATGGAGTACAGCATCGCGCCCCAAAAGCCGGCCAGCCGGGGCAGCAGCACGATGGCTGCAAGCAGTGCCAAGCCGCTCCCATATAAGGCGCGCAGCAGCGCCGTAGCGCGCGACGCCATCACGCCGGTGGCTAAATAGCAGCGCACGAAGTAGGCGATCGTCGTGACCGCAGCGACTGCCGCAAGATAGCCAACCTTGTCGGCGATCTGCGGCAGTTCCGGAAACAGGTACAAATTGGCGAGGCCATTTTGCGTCGCCATGAACAAGATCATCGTCAGCGTGTACACGACGTAGGCTAAGTACACCCTGGCCCGCAGCGCAGCAAACAGTGCGAGGTTGTACAGCAGCAGGGTCAGCAAGCAGCCGTAATAGATGCCCAGCAGCAGCGCTTCAGTCTGGCGCGCGGCGCGCAGCGCCTCGTCGCGCCACAGCGTCAGCGGCAGGCTCAGTAGACCGACGCTTTGGTAGCGCAGGTAGTAGGTGACCGTTTGGCCGGGTCGTGTGGCAATCGGAAACAGGATCACCCGGTCCGGTAGGGCGCGCTCTGACACGCGCGTGTGGTCGCCGGCACGGCTGACCGCGAAACTGCCATCGGGCTGCGGCGTATACAGTTGGACCGAGTCCGCAAACGGATAGGCCAGTTCGAGCACACGCGCTGCGTTGTCGCCAGGTGCAAACCGCAGCGTGAAGCGAATCCAAACGGCTGCATGAATATGGCCGAGATTGCGCGGATCGCCAACGGGCGGCTTGAAGCGCTCCGCGAAGCCAGGTGCGGAGACGTCCGCCACGCTAAGCGAGCCGCTGGCGTCAACAAAGATCTGCAACGCATCACGCAGCGCTTGCCGCGTCATAGACGGGTCGATGTCGACCGGTTCAGCGTGCGTCTCCAGCGACCGCAGCAATGCCGCCAGCAGAAAGATCAGCTGCCGCCATGACCACGCGCGGCGGCGCATACGGTAGGCCGGCATGAACGATGTGGGCTGTGTGATCGGTACGCGGCGCACCCTACTCTGCGTGTAGCATTCTACGAAGCCGCCACAAGGCAAACGGTACCCCGCAGCGCTGCAAAAGCGGCACTGCGTGGCAAGCCGACGCGCGCCGCACGCCTCAGGCGGTCTGCAGCGGCAGCGGCATCTGGCGCTGCGCCGCAGCGACCATCGTACGGTTGCGCCCACCGCGCTTGGCGGCCAGCAACGCGCGGTCGGCCGCCCGCAGTAACTCTTCGGCACTGTCCAGGCCGTTCCAAGCAGCCACGCCGGCTGAGAAAGTCTGTCGTTCTGGCATCAGTGCGCGCAGCCGCTGAATCGTCTGCACGGCCTGCTGCGCATCACAGGCCGGCAGCACCAGGGTGAACTCCTCGCCGCCGTAGCGCGCAAGCACGTCGGTTGGCCGCAACTGACGCCGCCAGGCCTGCGCGGCGGTGCGCAGCAGCGCATCGCCGGCAGGATGCCCATGGCGGTCGTTGAAGCGCTTGAAGTGGTCGAAGTCAATCATCGCCACGGATAACGGATACCCGAGCCGTTGCGCACGCGCCAGCTCAATCGGCAATAGCTCATTTAAACGCCGCCGGTTGACCAGACCGGTGAGCGCGTCTTCGTACGCAAGCCGATCTAGCTGTCCGAGCCGCGCCCGCTGTAACGCCAACGCGCGCCACGCCGCGAAAATCAGGCTTGCCGTAGCGCATACCACCAGCAGCACGGCGGCCCACAGCGCCTGAACTAGCGCCCCTGCTTCCTGGGCGGTCAAGCGCGGTGCGATGGCAAGGGCCACGAGCGCCAGCAGCGCGCACGTGGCGGCAGCGAAGACGGCGGCTGCCACAAGGCCACGCTGGCCCGCGCTTTCCATCCGTTACACGCCCCAGGTGACGTCAACATTCTTCTTTTGTGCTGCGCGCAGCATTTCCAGGAGCGGATATGCGCGTTGCGCGAGCGTCACCGGCTGCTCGGCCGGGGATGCCGGTTCACCGTGGCGCTCGGCTTCCGCGCGCGCCTGTGCAGCCGCCCTCAGCTCCGCCCTCTCGCGTTCAATGGCCGCTGTCAGCCGCTGTAGCGCTTGCGGGATCTGCTCGGCTGCAATCACACCGCGCGGCGCATCGGGCTTGCCGATGATGTCTAGGATGCGGCGAGCGGTCTCCGCGAACATGAAGATCTCGCCCGCCGCCTTCGATCGAAACACCACCAATGCCATCGTCGCCCCCGACTCACGATTGTAGGCCTAGGTGCGATAATCGCTGCCAGCGAAGTCGAGACGGAGCATTCGCATGGGCAAAGGCGATCGTCGGACGCGGCGCGGCAAGATCTTCAACGGCAGTTACGGCAAAGCGCGGCCGCATCGCGCGCGCAAAAAGACAGCCGAGGCCAAGCCAGCGGCGAAGTCAAAATAAGCCCGGCCTGGTGCCGGCGGCTGCCGGTTGCGTCTGCGTGCGGTGGCCTGGCCACACGATGCGTCGCTGGATAGCCTGCCTGGCCGCAGCGGTCGCCGCCTGCACGCCCACCTTCGACTGGCGGGAGGTCGCCTCCGCCGACGGCTATCGGGTGCTGCTGCCCGGCAAGCCGCTACGGCAGGCGCGCGAAGTGCAAGTACCGAGCCTCAATGGTACCCGTGCGGTGCTGCTGGCAATGACCTCCGCCGGGGTTGGCTCAACGCTGTTTGCGGTCGGCGTCGCCGCGCTGCCGTCGGCGACTGTGCAGGATCCGGTCGCGCTGCAGTCCACGCTGGCCTGGTTTCGCGCCGGCCTGCTGCGCAACGTGGCGGCCGAGGAGGTGCGCGAGATGGCCGCGCCCACGCTGTCGCGGCCGGCGCGCGCCGGGCTCGCATTCGAGGCCCGCGGACGCCTAAGCCGCCCAGGCGAACCGGCGCGACCGGCGCGCCTTGCGGCCCGCCTCTACGTGGTGGATGATCGGCTCTACCAGGTGGTGGCGATGGGGGCGGCTGACGCCCTACCGGATATTGCGATCGAGACCTTTTTGACCTCCTTTCGGCTGAACTGAGCCGGTGCTGGAGGCTGACATGAAATCCGAAGTCCTTCCGGGCCTGCAGCTGTCTTTAAACGAATGGTGGATGCCGTTTACGGCTAACCGCCATTACAAGGCCGCACCGCGGCTGCTGGCGCGGGCCGAAGGCATGTACTACTACACGCCAGAGGGCAGGCAAATCCTCGACGGCACCGCGGGGCTGTGGTGCGTCAACGCCGGCCACGGCCGCCCGCCGATCGTGGAGGCGGTCAAGCGCCAGGCAGAGACCATGGACTACGCCTCCCCGTTCAACATGGGGCATCCGCTGGCGTTCGAGGCCGCCCGCGTGATCGCCGACCTGGCCCCGCCCGGCATGCGCCGCGTTTTCTTCGTGAACTCCGGCTCGGAGGCGGTCGACACGGCTTTGAAGACCGCGCTCGCGTACTGGCGCGCGCGCGGCGAGCCGACGCGCCGCATCATCATCGGCCGCGAACGCGGCTACCACGGCGTGAACCTCGGCGGCACCGCAGTCGGCGGCGTACCCGCCAACCGCAAGGCGTACGGGGCGCTCGTGGCCGGCGTCGATCACTTGCGTTCCACGCACGATCCGGCGCGCAACGCGTTCTCGCGCGGTCAGCCGGCGCACGGGGCGGAATTCGCCGACGAGCTGGAGCGCTTGATCGCCCTGCACGATGCCTCCAACGTCGCGGCGGTGATCGTGGAGCCCGTGGCCGGCTCCGCCGGCGTGTTGATCCCCCCGGTCGGCTATCTGGAGCGGCTGCGGGCCATCTGCGACCGCCACGGCGTGCTGCTGATCCTCGACGAGGTGATTACGGGCTTCGGTCGCCTGGGCGCCGCCTTCGCCGCCCACCGCTTCGGCATCCGGCCCGACATCATCACCTGCGCCAAGGCGATCAACAACGCCGCCGTGCCGATGGGGGCGATGATCGTGCGCGACGAGATCCACGATGCGATCGTGCAGGCGGCGCCGCCCGG